>DATBKQ010000554.1:0-2931 GCA_036555825.1 Acetobacteraceae bacterium
TTCGACGATGCGCACGACGGATGAATTGCCGTTGCTCGCGGTCATGAAGTCGATCAGCGCCGCACTGCCCTGCTCCGTCTCGAACACGGTCTCCAGGATCAACGTGCCCGGCCGGTACTGCCGATGAACGCGTGCCGGAACCGCCGGACCGATCAACCAGCGGCCATTGTCGGGCGTCCCGACCAGGGCGGCGAAGCAGGCGGGGCTGTCGAAACGCGGCCAGCACAACCAGTCGATCGAGCCTTCCCGGCTCACCAGGGCCGCGCTGTGACAGTCGCCGATCAGCGCGTAATCCTCGATGGATGGGATGGAGTGCCCGCTCGCGCCCGCGTGTGTTTGAGGGCGCGCGTTCTGCCTCGCGTTCTGCGGTGGGCCGGAACCGGGAGATGCCGCCATCAGGTGGCGCGGCCCCAGACGCGACCCTGGGTGGTTGAGCAGTAGCAGGACGAACCCGGAGCAACCGGATGCTCCATCGGGCATACTGTCCCGGCAACCACGCAGGACTGCCCATAGGCGCTATATTGGCGCGGCGGCGCATAAGGATATGCCGGTGGCGGATAGTAGCCTGGGGGCGGGTAGTAGGCCGGGGGAGGGTAATAGACCGGCGGCGGGTAATAGACCGGGGGGCCGAAATAGAATGGAAAGCCGAAGCCGATCCAGACCCGCGCGGACGCCGGCTGCGACAGCGCGGCCAGCGCGACCGCGAACGCCGCCAGGGCGAGCCGACCGCGTGGGGCGCGAATGACGCCATCGATCATGGCAGCGACCTCAACTCATCGTTTCCCGCAATAGCCACCGCGTCACAGGGATGCCAGCGGGGCCGCGGGAATTCAAGCGGCCGCGCGTTGAGCTTGACTTTCATGCGGTTACTCCTGATACCCATCTCGTTACGCGCGCCATGCCGCCCCCGTGGCGGGCGCGCGCGGGTAGTGTGCCGCAGCGCGGCCCCCAGCCAGCGACTGGACCAGAGTTGAACGACACCACGACCGCCCCGGCGGGTCCGACCGAACACGCGCCCGTCGCGGCGACAGAGGTCGCTGTACCGCCCGCCGAACAGGCTGCCCGCCCGCTGTTTGCCGATCTCGGTCTGTCCGAATCGGTGCTGCGTGCCATCGGCGAAATGGGCTATCGCCATCCGACCCCGATCCAGGAGCAGGCGATCCCGGTCGTACTGATGGGGCGCGACGTGCTGGGCACCGCGCAGACCGGGACCGGCAAGACCGCCAGCTTCACCTTGCCGATGCTGGACATCCTGACCGGCTCGCGCGCACGCGCGCGGATGCCGCGCAGCCTGATCCTGGAACCGACCCGGGAACTCGCGTTGCAGGTGGCGGAGAACTTTACCCAGTACGGCCGATACCTGAAGCTGACCCATGCCCTGGTCATCGGCGGCGAGAGCGTGACCGATCAGCGCGACGTGCTGATGCGCGGCGTCGATGTGCTGATCGCCACGCCCGGCCGGCTGATCGACATGTTCGAACGCGGCTCGATCCTGCTGTCCGACGTGAAGATCCTGGTGATCGACGAAGCCGACCGCATGCTGGACATGGGGTTCATTCCCGATGTCGAACGCATCGTCTCGCTGCTGCCGCGCAACCGTCAGACGCTGTTCTTCAGTGCCACGCTGTTTCCGGAGATCCGCCGGCTGGCCGACGCGTTCCTGTCCAACCCAAGGGAGATCGCGGTCGCGCGTCCCGCGTCGGTCGCCACCACCATCACCGAAGGCCTGGTGCTGGTGGCCGAGCACGACAAGCGCGAGGCGCTGCGACGGCTGATCCGCACCCAGAAGGTGCAGAATGCGCTGATCTTCTGCAATCGCAAGCGCGACGTGGACATCCTGCACAAGTCGCTGACCCGGCATAAGTTCAGCGTCGGCGCGCTGCATGGTGACATGGCGCAGACGGTCCGCTTCGCCACGCTGGAGAAGTTCAAGGCCAACGAGCTGCAATTGCTGGTGTGCAGCGATGTGGCCGCGCGCGGCCTCGACATCGGCGGCCTGTCGCACGTGTTCAACTTCGATGTGCCGCACCATGCCGAGGACTATGTGCATCGCATCGGCCGGACCGGTCGCGCGGGGCTGGAGGGGCACGCGTTCACCATTGCCATGCCGGATGACCGCGGCGCGGTCGAGGCGATCGAGAAGCTGATCGGCCATCCGGTTCCCCCGGTCAACGTCGAAGGGCTGGACCCGGTCGACTGGGCCGAGGACGATGGGCGCCGCCGCCGCGGGCGGGGCCGGGCGCCGCAGGCCAAGGCGCCGGCGCGCGGGAAGTCCGCGCCCAGGAAGGAAGCAGCGCGGCAGCAGCCACGTCGCGAGGCGCCGAAACGTGAAACGCCGAAACGTGAGCCGCGGCGGCGCGAGCAGGACACGGGCCAACCTGTCCAGGGCTTCGGCGATGACATGCCGGCCTTCATGCTGCTGCGGCCTCGGATCGCCGGCAAGGCAGGGGAGAGGAAGGCATGAACGACGCCCCCACTCGTCACAAGAGCCACTTCACCCCGTTTCAGTGGGATGACGCGCTTCGCCTCGATCACCAACTGACCGAGGAAGAGCGCGCGATCCGCGATGCAGCCCGTGAGTACTGCCAGGAGAAGCTGTTCCCGCGGGTGATCGAGGCGAACCGGCACGAGAAGTTCCATCGCGAGATCATGAACGAGATGGGCGAGATGGGGTTCCTGGGCGCCACGCTCGATGGCTATGGCTGCGCCGGCGTGAACTATGTCAGCTACGGTCTGATCGCGCGTGAGGTGGAGCGGGTGGATTCAGGCTACCGGTCCGCCTTTTCGGTGCAGTCCTCGCTGGTGATGTATCCAATCTGGGACTTCGGCTCGGAGGCGCAGCGGGAGAAGTACCTGCCGAAGCTGCGCAGCGGCGAGTGGGTCGGCTGCTTCGGCCTGACCGAACCCGACGCCGGCTCCGATCCTGCCTCG
>DATBKQ010000555.1:0-6685 GCA_036555825.1 Acetobacteraceae bacterium
TCGAACTGGAAGTCCGGGAAGCGACCCTGCATGTCCGACAGGAGCGCCTTGATGATGCTGACGACGTTCTGGTTCTCGAACACGCGGAACGCCTGCTGGCGGCCCAGCATCTGCACGGCGGGCACCAGTGTCGCGCGATACATCGACAGATTGTCCTGCACCCCGCCGGGATTGAATGTGCCGGACTTCTCGAACCTGGCGAACATGCCGGTGCGATAGGTATAGTCGGTGTCGTCCGGCCCGGTCAGGATGCCGATGCGCGCCATAGTGCCGATCAGGCTGCTGGCGGGACTGTTGAACATGTCCTCGATGTCGCGCGACGAACTGCACATGGTCAGCTCGTAGCGGAACGGCATCGACAAGCCTTCCTCGCCGGTGAGCTGGGCCGGCTTAAGTACGTCGCCGCCCTTCTCGGTATCGAGCGTGAGGAACTTCTTGACCATGCTGCGCTGCGCTCCCGAGTTACGGGATCTGCTCCGTCGTCTGCCCCGGCGAGGCGACAGTGATCGCCCCCAACCAGTTGCACATGCACTTCGACATGTTGTCCAGCGCCGGCTGATTGGCAATCATGACCGTCGGCGCGCCAGGCACCCAGGGCGAGGCTGTCGCCGGCACGCATGGCTGCGGGGTCAGCACGCCCATCGCCGCCGCGGTCGCCGCGGCGACCTGCGGGTTGGTCGGCGCGCTGCACAGGCCGAACGGCATGATGTTGGTGTTGGGCATGTGATCCATGATGTTCGCGGCGAGCTGATCGCCGGACTGCACCCGGTTCGCCGGCAGGACCACGAGGCTCGACGGAGCGGCTCCGAACGAGCACGCGAGCTGCGCGCCATTGACCACCTGTATCGCCATTCCCATCGTCCCTATCAATCGGCAACATGCTGAGACTGGCGAGTGATGACCAGAGACGGAATCGTCGGAGGTCTGAATCACGCGCCCAACCAGAGAAAGCCAAAGCAGGGTGAGGTCAACCTGACCTCATCATGCCTTGGCCATCTGCCAGTAAAGGCGCGATGGCGCACTGGCAATCTTGGGCAGGGGAAATCCCCGGAAACTCAAAGGTGCGATTCACGCGGCCTTAGCCGGATGGCGGCAGAGTCGGCGGCATGTCGCTGCGCAGCCGACAGAGCTCCCGTGCCTACGCCCGGGGCGTCGACGCCGAAACCGCCGCCTGCCTCGCGCTCGCCGATCGCGGCTGGACTATACTCGCGCGGCGATTGCGCACCGAGGCGGGCGAGATCGACATCATCGCAGCCAAGCCGGAGCTCCTGGCGATCATCGAAGTGAAGGCGCGACCAACGCTCGCGGATGCCGCGCTGGCGCTGAACGCCAGACAACGCGATCGGCTGCTTGCCGCCACGGAGATCGTGCTGGCGGCGCACCCGGACTGGGCTCGACCGGGGATACGCTACGACCTTGTCGTGGTGGACGCGGCGGGGACGGTCCGGCGCATCGCCGACGCGTTCCGGCTGGAGAACTAGCCCTTCCTGCCGGGCATCCGGTGCCGGAACGCGAGTGCCTCCGCCACATGCACGCGCTGCACGGCGCCTGCTCCGGCCAGATCGGCGATCGTGCGCCCCACCCGGAGCACGCGCGTATATCCGCGCGGCGAAAGGCGCAGCCGGTCCATCGCCTGTTCGGCCAGAGCGTGCGCTTCGGGCGTCATCTCGACATCTGTGCCGCCGACCTCTGCATTGTTTCCCTCGCCACGCATTCGCTGCGCCGTGCGCGCCCCTGCCACCCGTGCCGCCACCACGGCACTCGGCTCGCCGGCCGGCGCGCGAGCCAACTCGGCGGCGGTGGCCGGCTGCACCTCCACGGTCAGGTCGATGCGGTCCAGCACCGGCCCGCTGATCCGGTTCTGGTAGTCCTCCGCGCATCGCGGCGCCCGGCCGCATTCGCGCGTCGCATCCCCCAGATAGCCGCACCGGCACGGATTCATCGCCGCCACCAGTTGGAAGCGCGCCGGATAGGTGATGTGTGCCGCTGCGCGGGCTACCGTGGTGCGGCCGGTCTCCATCGGTGCGCGGAGTGCCTCCAGCGCCTGCTTCGGGAACTCCGGCAACTCGTCCAGGAACAGCACGCCGCGGTGTGCCAAGCTGATCTCGCCCGGGCGGGCGCGCTGCCCGCCACCGGTGAGCGCTGCCTGCGACGCCGAGTGATGCGGCTCGCGGAACGGTGGGCGCATCACCAATCGCCCGCCTTCCAGCATGCCGGCCACGCTGTGGATCATCGATACCTCCAGCGCCTCCTTGGGCGACAGGTCGGGCAGTAGGCCAGGCAATCGAGCCGCCAGCATCGACTTGCCCGACCCGGGCGGTCCGATCATCAGCAGGTTGTGCCCGCCAGCCGCGGCGATCTCCACTGCGCGCTTGGCGGTTTCCATCCCCTTCACCTCCGACAGGTCCGGGGCGCGGACGGCCTCAGCGATCCCGGCCGTTTCCGGCGGGGTCAGTACCTGGGTGCCCCGGAAGTGGTTGATCAGCGACAGCAGATCGGTCGGGGCCAGCACCTCGATCCGACCGGCCCACGCCGCTTCGCCACCCTGGCTGGCCGGGCAGATCAGCCCCAGGTCCAACGTGGAGGCGCCGATCGCGGCCGGCAGAACGCCCGCCACCGGGTTCAGCGTTCCATCCAGCGACAACTCGCCCAACGCGGCGTAGCCATAGAGGTCCTCGCGGGGCAGCACCTCCATGGCGGCCAGCACCCCTAGCGTGATGGGCAGGTCGAAATGGCTGCCTTCCTTCAGCAGGTCGGCGGGCGCCAGGTTGATCAGCACCCGGCGCGGCGGCAGCCCGAGACCCATGGCGCTCATCGCCGCGCGCATCCGCTCGCGTGCCTCGCCGACCGCCTTGTCTGGGAGTCCCACCAGCAGCAGCGCCGGGCTGCCGCGGGAAATCTGCACCTGCACCTCGACCGGTACCGCCTCGATGCCGGAAAAGGCGAAGGTTCGGACGCGCGCGATCGGCGCTGCGGAGGTCGTGGACAGGTCTGTGAGCCGGGCTGTTGCGGAGGATTGCTTCTAGCGAACGATGATGAACGCAATGGTAATGGCGGCTCTGGCCGAAGTACCGTGCCTGCCTATCTGATCTGAGTCCGATGCGCCTCGCCCGTGCTCTCCTCGCCCTGCTGCTCGCGACCGCCACCACTGCCGCGGCCGCCGCCGCGCGGCGGATCGAGATCAGCCCTCCCGCCAGCGAGGTTGCATTCCGCGCCTATAAGCTGGGCGTGCTGCCGATCGACGGCAGGTTCACCCGTTTCGACGGCTGGCTGACCCTGGATCCGGAGGACAAGGCATCGTGCCGGGTGGAACTGCGCGTCGAGGTGGCCAGTCTGCAGATCGACGATCCCGCAGTGCTGCCCGTGGTGACCGGCCCGCAGTTCATGGACGCGGCCAGCTTCCCGGTCCTGCGCTTCGTCGGAAATTGCCGGGGGCCTGACGTCGACGGCTTGCTCGCCATGCATGGGGTGAGCCGCCCCTGCACGTTCTCGCTCGACTGGCGTCCGGACGCCCTGATCGCCGAAGGCCGGATCATCCGCTCGGACTGGGGCATCTCGGCCATGCCCCTGCTCGCGGGCAAGACGGTGCGCATCCGTGTCGCCGTGCCTCTCGCCGCACAATCCAGCCATCGCCGATAAGCGGGGCATCGGGCACTTGACCCGCCGGGATCACGATCCGATCATTTGCACGCAAACGAAAAGCCATTGGCATGTCGGATGTCCTGACTGACACGCTGGCCGATTTCCACGTCGAGGATCATGTCGGATTCCTGCTCCGCCGGGCCCACCAGCGGCACGTCGCGCTGTGCACCGCGGCGATGGCGTACTCCGGTCTGACGCCGACGCAGTTCACCGCGCTGCTGAAGACGGTGCAACTACGGCGAGTCACCCAGAATCTCCTCGGACGGCACGCCGCCATGGACCCGGCAACGATCCAGGGGGTGGTGCGCCGGCTGATCGCGCGGGGACTGATCCGCCGCGGCCGCGACCCGTTAGACCGCCGGACCGCCGTGCTGGAGCCGACCGAGGCGGGCGTTGCACTCATCACCGATGTCGTGGCATGCGCCCGCGACGTACACGAGGCCGCGCTGGCGCCCCTGTCCCCCGAGGAGCGGGTTCAGCTTCTCCGCTTGTTGCGAAAGATGGGTTGATAACACGATGGATGCCGTGCCTGCCGTGGATGCCGCAATCCTGGGCTTCGGCTTCAGCTTCGCCGATTTCGGCGACCGCGAAGGCCTGGTTCGGTTGGATCACGCGTTCCTCGAGGAACTCGCGACCGAGGATGCCGCTTTGCACGCGCGTCTTCTGGCGGCACGGGCCGCGCCGGAGGCAGTATCGTCAGCCGACGAAAGCGCCCTGGTGGTGGCACTGGCGCCGCATCTGGACACCTTTGTCGCCGCGCTGTTCAGGATCGAGGCGGAAACCCTGGCGCTGGCTCGCCAGACGCACGAACTCGACCCGATCCACGCCTGCAAGCGGCTGTTCGTCCAGCGCCAGGCGGTCAAGAAGTATCCCGATTCGTCGGGGTTCGACGGCCCCGCATTGCGTGCCGCGCTCGAGGCACTGCTCGGCGGTCCGCTGACCGAGCGCTGGTTCGCCGACCAGGTCGCGACCTGGGAGAAGGTCGCCGACGCCGAGGCGCTGGATATCGCGATGCGCTACGCCTCCTGGGCGACACTGACCGACGCGGGACACGCCGCGCATCCCGGCAACACGCTGTTCCGCGTACCGCATCGCCTCGACTATAACCACCTCGTTACGGTTGAAACCGTCGAGCGCGACGGCGTGACGATGCTGCGCCTGCCGGAACAGCACTGGCGCGCGCGCGACGGGTTTGCGCTGACCGACCCGGGCATGAACCGCCAGCAGGCGCTGGACCAGATCAACTACTGCATCTGGTGCCACGCCCAGGGCAAGGATTCCTGCCGCCACGGCCTGAAGGACCGCAAGACCGGCCAGTTCCAGAAGTCGCCGTTCGGCGTGACATTGGCCGGCTGTCCGCTCGACGAGAAGATCAGCGAGATGCACACGCTGCGCGCCCAGGGCAGTGCGATCGGGGCGCTCGCGACCATCGCCATCGACAACCCTATGATGGCGGCAACCGGGCACCGCATCTGCAACGACTGCATGAAGGCATGCATCTACCAGCGGCAGGACCCGGTCGATATCCCGCAGGCCGAGACCGGCGTGCTGAAGGACGTGCTGGGCCTGCCGTGGGGCTTCGAGATCTACGCGCTGCTGACACGCTGGAACCCGCTCGACATCCGTCGTCCGCTGCCGCTTCCCGACAGCGGGCGGAAGGTGCTGATCGTCGGGCTTGGCCCAGCCGGCTTCACGCTGGCGCATCACCTGATGAACGACGGCCACACCGTGGTCGCGGTCGATGGCCTGAAGATCGAGCCGCTCGGGTTCGATGCATCAACGCCGGTGCGCGACGCGGAGCAACTGTTCGACAACCTGGACGACCGCGTGATGGCCGGCTTCGGCGGGGTCGCCGAATACGGCATCACCGTGCGGTGGAACAAGAACTACCTCAAGCTGGTGCGCCTGCTGCTGGAGCGGCGCCCGCAATTCGCGCATTTCGGCGGCATCCGCTTCGGCGGCGGCGCGACCCTGGGCATCGATGACGCCTGGGCGATGGGGTTCGACCACATCGCGCTGTGCATGGGGGCGGGCAAGCCGACGGTGCTCGACATCCCGAACGGGCTCGCGCGCGGGGTGCGCGCGGCGTCGGATTTCCTGATGGCCTTGCAGCTCACCGGGGCGGCCAAGCAATCATCGATCGCCAACCTGCAACTGCGCCTGCCGGTCGTGGTGATCGGCGGCGGCCTGACCGCGATCGATACCGCGACCGAGAGCCTGGCTTATTATGTGCGCCAGGTGGAGAAATTCGCCGCGCGGTATCACGCGCTGACCGCCGAGCGGGGCGAAGCCGCCGTGCGCGCCGTGTGGAACGCCGAGGAAGCGCATATTGCCGATGAATTCCTGACGCATGCGGCGGCCATCGCCGCGGAGCGCGAGGTTGCGTCGCGCGAGGGCAGGGCACCGCGCCTCGCACAGTTGCTCGACGCCTGGGGCGGGGTCACCATCGCCTACCGTCGCCGGCTGATCGACAGCCCGTCCTACACGTTGAACCACGAGGAAGTGGCCAAGGCGATGGAGGAGGCGGTCCGCTTCGCCGAGGGTCTCACCCCCCGCGCGGTGGAGGTGGACGGGTTCGGGCACGCGGCCGGCCTGCGCGTGTCGCGCGCCGATGGTTCGGAAGTCGTCCTGCCGGCGCGGGCCATCCTGGTTGCCGCAGGCACGCAGCCGAACACCGTGCTGGCGCGCGAGGATGGCCGCATCCGTCTCGACGGCAAGTACTTCGAGGCGATCGACGAGACCGGCGCGCCGGTCACCCTGGTGCGCGGCCTGGCCAAGCCCGAGGCGACGCACGTACTGATGCACCGCGCCGGCAACGGCCATTTCATCAGCTTCTTCGGCGACCTGCATCCGAGCTTCTTCGGCAATGTCGTGAAGGCAATGGGCGGTGCCAAGCGCGGCTATCCGGTGGTATCGCGCATTCTCGCCGCTCAGGACCCCGCACCGGTCAGCGGCGCGGAACTGATCGCACGCTGCCGGCAGGAACTGCTGCCGACCGTGCATTCGGTCAGCCGGCTCACGCCAACCATCGTGGAGGTGGTGG
>DATBKQ010000556.1:0-2896 GCA_036555825.1 Acetobacteraceae bacterium
CTGCGCGCCCTCCAGCGTCAAAAGCTCGAACAGCGCGCGGTCGTCGTGATGCGGCACGCCCCACTCGTTGTCGTGGTAGGCCAGCATCGTTGCATCGCCGCCTTCCACCCAGGTGCAGCGGGCGGTCACTTCGCCGGCTTCACGTCGACCAGGTGGAGCGTCTCGCCGACCGTCGGCACGAAGCTGTAGCCGGCGCGCGTCGCCCAGATGTTCTTCTGTATATGCAGCGGAATGATCGCCACGTCGCCGAACGCCATCTCCTGCGCCTGCTGCAGCAGCTTCTCGCGCGCGGCATCGTCCGCGGTACGCACCGCCTCGCCGATCAGCTTGTCCAGCGCCGGATTGGAATAGCGGCCGCGGTTCGACGCGCCCCAGCCCTTGGCCGGATCGAACGTCGCGTTCTGCGCGATCAGCGGGTCCGACGCCTCCGCCGTGCCGGTGCCCCAGCCGAACAGGAAGGCCGAGAACGCCTGTTTGTTCGCCTGCCCGACATAGCTCGACCAGGGCAGCGGATCGACCTCGGTCTGCACGCCGATCCGCGTCCACATCTGCCCGATCGCCTGGATGATCTTCGCGTCGTTGACGTAGCGGTCGTTCGGGCCGTGCAGCGCGATCCGCAATCCCTTGGGGAAGCCGGCCTCCGCCAGCAGCTTCTTCGCCTGCTCGGGCTCGTACGGCGGCGGCTTGATCGCGGGATCGTAGCTGTACACCCCAGGCGGCAGGTACTGTCCGGATGGTACCGCCGCGCCCTCCATGATGCGATCCACGATCGCCTTGCGGTTGATCGCCACCGACAGCGCCAGGCGCACCCGCCGGTCCTTCAACGGGTTCTTGTCCAGCTTCTCGCCGTTCGGGCCGAATACGAACGGGCTCGGTCCGTCGCGGGACTGGTCGAGGCCGAGAAAGATCAGCCGCAGCCCCAGCCGCTCCCACAGCTTGACCTTCGGGTCCTTGCGCAGCTTCTCCAGGTCCTCGGTCGGCACGAAGTCGATGAAGTCGACATCGCCCGCCAGCAGCGCCGCGGTGCGCGATCCATCATTGGGGATGAAGCGGTAGTCCACGTGCTGCCAGACCGGCTTGCCGCCCCAGTAGTCGTCGTTGCGGTCCATCTCGACCCGATCGCCCGGCCTGAACGAGACGAAGCGGAACGGCCCGGTGCCGATCGCCGCCTTGCCGCTGTTGAAGTCCTCGGTCGCCATCCCTTCCGACGACTTCCGGTTGATGATGAAGAACTGCGCGAGATAGGTCGGCAGCAGCGGGAACACACCGTCGGTATGCAGGCGGATGGTATGCGAGTCGATCACCTCGGTGCTGGTCACCGGTTTGGTGTAGGCGGCGAAATTGCTCGGGCTGTTCGGCACCTTCGGAATCCGGTTCATGGTGAACACCACATCGTCGGCGACGAAGTCGTTCCCGTTGTGGAATTTCACCGCCCGCAGCTTCAATTCCCAGATGTCTGGCGCCACCAGCTTCCAGGACTCGGCCAGCCCGGGCGCCAAATGCGCGTTGGCGTCGCTGACGATCAGGGGGTCGAAGATCTGCGCCGACAGCGAGATGTTCGGCGCGAGATTGTGGTAATGCGGATCGATGCTGGTGGCGGCCGAGCTGACGCCCACCCGGAGCGTCTGCCCCATGGCTGGTAACGCGCAAATCGCCAACCCCGCGCAAAGCGCACCGCGCACAGCGTATCGCATGAGACCTCCGCCAATCCGTCAGGCCGGCGGGTTATACCTTCGCGCGAAGTGCCGCGGCTAGCCCGTGATCGCCCGAGCTGCGACGACCGCCCTCGCGCAACCGCCTGGCCGGAGCTAATCATCGGGCCATGAATATTCTCTCGATCCAGTCCTGGGTGGCCTATGGCCATGTCGGCAATGCCAGCGCGGTGTTCCCGCTGCAGCGCCTCGGCGCCGAGGTCTGGTCGATCAACACGGTGCAGTTCTCCAATCACACCGGCTACGGTCACTGGACCGGCCAGGTCTACACCGGCGAGGCAGTGCGCGAGCTGGTGGACGGCATCGCCGCGCGCGACGTGCTGCGGCATTGCGACGCGGTGCTGTCCGGCTACATGGGAGATGCCGGGATTGGCGAAGCCATCCTGCACGCCGTTGGCCGCGTTCGCGAAGAGAACCCGAAAGCGCTCTACTGCTGCGACCCGGTGATCGGCGACGTCGAGGAAGGCGTCTACGTGCGGGAGGGCATCGAGGAATTCCTGCGCGACAATGCCTTGCCGCACGCCGATATCGCCACGCCCAACCGGTTCGAACTCGAACGCCTGACCGGCCTCGAGTGCGGGACGCTGACCGGCGCCAAGCAGGCAGCCGAGCGTTTGGCTGCCACCATGCGCCCCGACGGTTTGCGCTGTGTGCTTTTGACCAGCCTGGAGACCGAGCTGACACCCGGCGATCACATGGACCTGCTGGTCGGAGAGAACGGCCGGTTCCATCTGCTGCGCACGCCCCGCCTGCCAGTCGCCGTCAATGGCGCCGGCGATGCGATCGCGGCCCTGTTCCTGTTCCACCGCATCGCCTCCGGCAGCGCGGTGAAGGCGCTGGAGGAGGCCGGGTCCGCCGTCCATGGCCTGCTGCGCCGCACGGCCGAGGCAGGTTCGCGCGAGATCCTGACGATCGCCGCCCAGGAGGAATTCGTCGCCCCCACCACGCGCTTCGTCGCCCATCCCTGCTGATGGCGCGACAAACCTCCTGCGGCGTGCTGGTGACCGACGGCAGCCGCATTCTGCTCGGACACGCGACGCGCTCGCTGCGCTGGGACATCCCCAAGGGGCTGGCGGAACCGGGCGAGCCCTTTGCTGCGGCTGCGGTGCGCGAACTGGCGGAGGAGACCGGCCTGGCCGTCTCCGAAAGCGAACTGCGCCCCCTCGGCGTGCACCCGTACCTGC
>DATBKQ010000557.1:0-10638 GCA_036555825.1 Acetobacteraceae bacterium
TCCGCGTCCCGGTGTTCGAGTTCGACGATCTGGCCCCCGGGCAACTGATCAACGGCCCGGCCATCGTCGAGTCAGCGATGACCACTGTGCTGCTGCGCCCCGGCAACCACGCCACCGTCACCCCGCACGGCTGGCTGGACATCGCAGTATAAGTACACCTCGACCACGCAGTGGGAGAGGTCGGCGCGAAGCGCCGGGAGAGGGTAGGTCGGCCCTCGGAAAATATTCCTTGGCATCTTCTTCCCTTCCATGTTCTTGTTTCGTTCGCAATGCCGGCGCTCCTCGACCTGGTCCGAAAGCTGATCGATTACGCCAAGGACCTCGCCGAAACCCTGCACCAGCGCGCCGCCGGCACGCCCCACTTCGCCTCGATCAACGTCGGCACCGACGATCTCGCGCTGATCCTCGCCCGCATCGCCCGCGGCCCGCTGCGCGCCCGGGCGCCGACCGCCGCCGCCCGAACGGCGCCGTCATCGCCGACATCTGCCCGCGATCTCAACATCCTGCCCAGCCATCCGCTGCTCCGGGAGCTGATGCGGGTCATCGTCATGCATGGCGGCAACTACGCCCGGATGGCGATGGACCAGCTCCGGCGAATGTTTCCGTACCACACCGAGCCCGAACCGGCGTGGCTGCTGCCCTCGCCCGCACCCGCCGCCACCGGCCCGCCCTGAGCCGACTCGTCTCGCCCGCTTGCGGGACAGGCAGGCGCTTGCCTTCGGGCCTGACCCGCGGGCGAAGCGCCGGAGAGGGTATCGCCCGTACGCGAGAGATGCATCTGCGTTCATCCCCGCTCGGTGAAGCATTTCACCGCGAGCTAGGCACGCTTCGGTGCATATCGCCTTTGCTTGGTCCAGCCTCCCCAGCGAGAGGAGAACCTCCATGTTTCCGTTGCTGCTCGCCATGGGCGCTCCGCTGTTCGCGATCATCGGCTATGCGCTGCTGTGCCCAAATCCTCCCGCCAGCCAGGCCGCCGAGGACGCGAACCCCTGATCGGCGACTTCGTCGGCCGACTGCCACGCGCCGACCCTCGCGCGCGCTGTCATTGTGAGCCGCGCAGTCGCGAAGCAACCTCGCGCCCGCATGCCACGACCGCCAGCGCCATCCGATCATCGTCGCACTCTGGTATCGCGCAGCCATGACTGGCGCACTCGCGAGCGCTAAGCTCGATGAACTCCTGCCGTGACCCTCACCACGCCGAGGACCTATGCCCGATCGTGCGCGACTTCGTCCGGAGACCCTCGCCGTCCACGCCGCGCGCGGTGCCGATCCCTCAACAGGCGCGGTGGCAACACCCTTGCACCTCTCGACCACCTACGAACGTGATGTGGATGGCGGCTTTTCCCGCGGGTTCGCATATACGCGCGAGGGGAACCCCACGCGCACCGTCTTCGAAAGGGCGCTCGCTGCTCTCGAAGGTGGCGAGGCCTGCCTAGCCTTTTCCTCCGGCATGGCGGCGATCACGGCGCTGTTTCAGGCGCAGGGTCTGGGCGCGCGGCTCGTCGTGCCGGACGACATGTATTTCGGCAATCGCCAGCTACTGTTCGAGACCCCGTTGGGCAAGAGTTTCGACGCGGTCACCGTCGACATGACCGACCGCGCCGCGCTCGAAGCCGCCTGCACAGGCAGACCGGCACTGGTGTGGATCGAGACGCCGTCGAACCCGCTGATCAAGATCACGAATATCGCATCGGTGGTCGCGATCGCGCACTCCCACGGCGCTTTGACCGCCTGCGACAACACATGGCCAACGCCGCTCGGGCAACGCCCCTTGGCACTCGGCTGCGACTACGCCGTCCACTCCGCCACCAAGTACATCAGCGGCCACCATGACGCGATGAGCGGCGCCATCGTCTGCGCGCGGAACGACGAGGGGACGGCGCTGTTACGGACCATCCAGGCGGCGCAGGGCGCGGTTCCCTCGCCCTTCGACCTCTGGCTGGCATTGCGCGGCCTGCAGAGCCTCGGTGCGCGCCTGGCGGCACACCAGGCCGGGGCGCGCGTGGTCGCGGCGTTCCTCGAGACCGCGCCGGCAGTGACCGCGGTTCACTATCCGGGGCTCAAGCGCCACCCGGGCCATACCATCGCGAAGCACCAGATGCGCGGCTTCGGCGCCATGCTCTCTTTCGAGGTCGCCGGCCAGGCCCGCGCTTTCGAGGTCGCCGCGCGATTGCAGATCTTCACCCGCGCGACCAGCCTGGGCGGCACACACAGCCTGATCGAGCACCGCGCATCCGTCGAGGGTCCCGGCAGCCTCGCCCCGCCCGGCCTGCTACGCCTCTCGATCGGGCTCGAGCATCCGGAAGACCTCATTGCAGACCTCGCTCAGGCGCTCGCCTGACGCCCGCTTCGAAGCAGGTCGTCGTGCCCGACGATCCGCCGCGCAGTTAGTCTAGAGCGGACGGGAAACGGGCTCCCAAAACTCGCTGTCATTGCGAACGTAGCGAAGCAATCTCGCGCTTGGTGCGCTCACGGCCCGAGGTTGCTTCGTCCCTCTGCTCCTCGCAATGACAGAGGGATACACAGCCAGTCTCGTTGAATCTGCATAGCCCCTCAATTCAGCCGCCCGCCGTATGCCGCCACGTCGCCTGATCGTTCGGTCCATGGCACCCAATCGTATCGCCGCCACCGTTACCGCAACATGCATGGTGGAAGTATGGTGCGCCTATGCTGCCGCTCGCTCGATTTGCATATGCACATTCAGGCCGGCGCGTGCGGCGAGCGGGCTGTATCGTCAGCTTGATATCGGTCCGACAGTGGCGCGGAGTGCCCAGAAATGGGTGAGCTGAAGGATGTCGATGTCTTCGCATACCTCGCCGATGCAGCTCTCGAGCTCGCTCCGATCGGGATAGTTCTTGACGATCTCAAATCGCTCGCCGTTGCCGAGCCAGCGAGTCTGATATGAATTGCCGGCCGCATCGCGTCGGCTGGTCGGCATGCCGAAATCGTGCACGTGGTTCTGGTCGATCATCAGCACGGTGGCGTGCCTGCGCAGATGCGACGCGAATTGGGAAAGAAACCTGCGCCGATCCTGCTTTCGAACATGCGACCACCATAGATGTGCCATCCCCACGTCGAACGCCGTGTGCAAATCCGGCAGGCTCCAGCAATCCGCCTGGACCAGCGCGACATGCGCACCCAGGTTCCTCGCCGCCGCGATGGCCAGCATCTCGGGATTGATGTCGGTCGCGACGATCGCTCGTGCCACCGGTGCCGCGATCGCGGTCCAGTAGCCGGTGCCAGCCGCCGCCTCCAGGATTGTCCTGCCGCGCACGTGCGCGGCAAGCCAGTCGCGCAGCACCGGCAACTCGGATTGCCAGGCAGCGGAGGTGTAGAGCGTGTCGTATTCCGCGGCGCGCTTGCGGTAGTAGTCGGCAAGATTGTCGGTTACTGGAAAGCGGTCGAGCATTGCCAGTTCGCCCGTGGCCGCTGCCGGCGTTCGCGGCGCGACGAGACCCGACCTGGTGCCGCCGCGCGCGCCAGCATTCCGGTATCGCTTGTGGCCGCGGCCAGGTGCTGCCAGCCGGCCGTGTCGTTCACGTCGAATGTGCTGATGTAGCCGCCGGGCAGCAGGGCAGGAACCGGGGCGGTCAGCTTGCCCTGGTGATCGAACCGCGCGCTGCCAGGGAGGCGAAATGTCTGGAAATACGCCGGGTAGACGAAGTTGCACACCTTGATCCCGTCGATGCTGTAGGCGTGCGCATCGTCCTCGCAGGGGTCGCACACTTCGTACGCGTAGAGCTTGCTGTCGCCGTGATCCGGGTGCACCAGGACGGCCAGGTTGACATCGGGATTGGCCAGCATTTCCAGCAGTTCATGGCTCGCGGTCACCGTCCATTCGAAGCCGTAGTGCTTGTCGGTGCCGGCGAACGACTTGCCGATCGGCAACCCGTCCGGCGTGAGGTCGTGGTGGCCGAGGACACCCGCCCGGTCGGTATTGTCGAGGATGCTCAGCCACCACGTGCCCGCCGCGGGCTTCTGCGCCTTGGGAACGAAGGTCAGATTTGCATCGATGTGCCAGGCCGGCGCGAAGTCGCGCGAAACCTGCACCTGCAGCGCATCGGTAAGGGCGCGGCAGTCGGCATCGCTGACCGCATCGCTCGCGTTGATGACCGAGACATCGATGGCTGTCATGGCACCTCGAGTGGTCCGCCTGATGGGTGTCGGCATCAACATAACACAGCACCTGCCAGCGCGTGACGACCGGAGGCGGAATGGTTCGAGGTCTGAATCACACGCTCAACCAAGAAAGGCTGAAGCAGGGTGAGGTCGAACTGACTGTCGTCATGCTTTAGCGGGCCGCCACGAACACCTGCCTGGTCGCGAACGACAGCCACACCCGCCGCGGCGCCAGCCAATCCGCGCCCAGCAGCAGATCGACGATCGGAACCACCCGCACCGATGCCACCCATAGAACCGGCTCACGCGTCGCCTCGGGGCCCACGCGCAATTCGGCGAAGCGATGCCGATGCATCGGCACAGGGCGCGGCCCCACGCCCGCGCCCTCGCCGCCAGGATCGTGCGCCAGCAGTTCGGGGCTGAGGCCCAACCGGAACATCCCCGGCGCGGTGACGAGACTGGCGCTGGCGCCGCTGTCGATCAGCGCCCGCAGCGGCCGCCCATCCACTTGTGCGGCTACCACCAGTGCCGCGCCGACCGGCGTTGCGGCCGGGATCGCGGCGTAGGGCACCGACCACGGCAGGAAACCAGTGTCGCAACCCTTTACGTCATAGAGGGTGAGCCGGTGCGCCGGCAGGTCCAGGTCGAGATCGAACGGCGACAGAAAGTCGCGGCCCAGCAGTCCTGCAACCGGGCGTCCGGCAACCTCGGGCAACGGCAGCGGCCCGACCGTCACGCTGGTGTCCTCGGTCAGTGTCCTGCGCCGCAGCATGGCGCTGCCGAGGCGCAGCGAGCGGGGCAGGGCATTCGGCCGCTCCTCGATGCCGCCGATGCCGCGAACCGCCGATGCAACCCAGCCGTCGCGCTCCAGACCCAGCCTGCGCACCGCTTTCTCGTCCATCAGGGTTCTCTCGGCACCGGTGTCGAGGATGAACGTCGCGGGGACCTCGTTCACCTGCACAGTGACCAGTAGGTGGCCGTTCACCTCATCGACCGGCACCATGCTGCGCTGCTCGACCCGGCATGCCGCATGCACGGTCGCGGCCAGCAGAAACAATGTCAGCGCAGGCAGCAGGGTTTGTCGCATCGGCTTCCCGCAAGTATCCAGTCGCGATGCCCGATGCGCCAGCCCCGCCTTCTCTGTTCGCTCTGTTCTGGGGATTCCTGTCGGTCGGCATGTTCGGCTTCGGTGGCGTGCTGCCCTGGGCCCGGCGGATGGTGGTGGAAAAGCGGCGGTGGATGACCGCAGCCGAGTTCACCGACATGCTTGGCCTCTGCCAGTTCCTGCCGGGTGGCAACATCATGAATGTGACCGTCGCCCTCGGCGCACGGTTCCACGGTGCGGCGGGCGCCGCGGCGGCCTTCACCGGCTTGATGTTCGGACCGGTCGCCAGCGTCATCGGGCTTGGCGTGCTGTACGATCGCTACAGCGCGCTGCCTGGCGTTCGCCATGCTTTCGCCGGTCTTGCCGCAGGGGCCGCCGCACTCGTGCTGTCCAACGCGTTGAAGATCGCCGCGCCGTTGCGCGCCAATCCCGCAGGGATCGGCATCGCGTCGGCGACCTTTCTGATGCTGGCCATCCTGCGACTGCCCCTGGCACTCGTGCTGCCTGCCATGGTGGCGACAGGTATGCTGCTGCTGGGCGAGCGCCGATGAGCCAGACCGGAACCCTGGTCAGCGTGGCGCTCGTGTTCATGCAGTTGTCGCTGCTGGCCTTCGGTGGCACCAACTCGGTTCTCCCCGAGATGCAGCGTCAGGTGGTCGAGGTGCACCCCTGGCTGACCGCGCACGAATTCGCGGCGCTTTACGCCTTGGCGCAGGCGGCGCCGGGCCCGAACATGCTGGTCGTGACCTTGATCGGCTGGCGCGTGGCGGCGTTGCCCGGGGCGCTGGTCGCGACGCTTGGAGTGGCGGGTCCCTCTTCGGTACTGACGTTCATCGCTTCGAGAGCCTGGTACAGGTTTCGCGAAGCGCAGTGGCGAAGGCTCGTGCAGCGGGCGCTGCGGCCTGTGACGGCGGGCCTTCTCATGGCATCCGCCGCCCTGCTGATCGGGGGAACCTCGGCCGGATGGGGCACCGCGGCGATCACGGCAGTTGCCGCGGTGCTGTTCCTCTTCACCCGGCTGCACCCGCTGCTCGTGCTGGCGGCGGCCGCGGCAATCGGTGCGGCGGGTCTGGTCACATGAAACGAAACGTCAGTGCTTCCAGTCGGCCAACGACACGATCTGCCGGCCGTGCGAGGGCACGGGGTGAACGATCCGCTTATGACGCCTGGGGATTCCGGGCGCCTCCGCCACCTCCTCATAGGACTGCCAGCCGCGCTCGGCCGCCGGGCGGAGGTCACTGGGCGCCGGGTTGAGCTCGGGCCGCGGCGCCGGGGCGGCACTCGACGCGACCATCGTGCCGGTATCGGGCCGGTCGTAGATGAAGCCGTAGGTGGGGTAGACGCTGCCGAACTCCCCGCTTTGGCCGAGCGCGACGCGCACCGCCGTCCAGTCGTTGGCTTCCGATACATCGATCACGGGAATGTTGCGGGCAACGCCGCCTCGCATGCCGGGAGCCCGCCAGTTGGCGTGCTCGATCTCGATTTCACGCGGATTGATGACCCGGCTGACCACCGCGACATGGCCCAGCCGCATGCGCCCGTTGGCACGGAAGGTCAGTACACTGCCGGGTTCCGGAACGCTGCCGCGCGCGTAGACGCCGGCGGCATTGTCCCACCACTGCCACGCATTGCCCGTGACAGAGATCCCGGAATCGTTGCGTGCGAACGGGACGCAGGAGAGGCCGCCGCCCTGCGCGTAGTTCCGGCCGCGGGAAGCGGCCTTGCCGCGAACGCTTCCGTGCAGCGTGTACTTTCCGGTGGAACTGATGTGCGCGGTTGGTTCTTTCAAAGCGTGCTGCCGCGGACTGGGGGCGGCGTCGGCCGGCGATATGGCGGCTTGGTAACTCAGGACCAGAATAGAACCAAAAAACAATGACTTAGCGTTGGCTCCCCAACCACGCATCGTGTACCCGCTCCCACTGATTGTGCCCCAAGGTCTGTGTCTCGCTAGCAACAGGGTTGCAAAGCTGACAACCCGAGGGGCCGGCCATTCCGCTCGTGGGGCGGCATTTTTCTGGTTGTGCCCTGTGGATAACGGTGGATGGCGGGACAATTATCCTAAAGAGACGGATCGTTCCCGCTTCGTCCAAGAGAGGTGTTGCCGAGACTCCGGCGAAGTACTGCCCGAGTCTCGGTCAGACGGTTACTTGCAGGCCGTCACCATGATCTCGACCAGGATCGAGGGATTGGCCAGTTCGGCCTGGACGCAAGCGCGGGCTGGCGCGCCGCTCTTGGGCAGCCAGGGTGTCCAGACCTCGTTCATCGCGTCGCGGTCACGGATGTTCTTCACCCAGATCAGCGCCTGCAGCAGCCGGGTCTTGTCGGTGCCGTGCTGTTCCAGCAACTGCTCGATCTGGGCCAGCACATCGGCGGTCTGCCCCTTGATGTCCTTGCTCGTGTCCCTGGCGGTAACGCCCTGGAGATAGACAAACCCGTGAAACTCGACGGCCTTGGAAAGAATAGCACCGGGATCGGTGCGGCTGATCTTCGACATCGACGGTCTCTCTCCCCAGGTTGCGATCCTGGGCTTCTAGGGCAAGCGGCGGAATCAGGCCAGGGTCTCGCTGCCCTCGAGGGCGGATGCCATGCGAGGCAGGCGCGACTTCGCGCGGAGCCAGGCAAGTCCGCACAGCAGGCAACCGAGCAGCACCGGCAGTTGCAGGCCGAGAAACTCCGACGCCGCGCCATAGGCCAGTGCACCCATTGCCGGCGCCGCGCGGGTGATCATCCCCCACAGGCTCAGGACGCGCCCGACCATGACGGCCGAGGCGGAATTCTGCAGCAAGGTCTGAATCGAGATGCCGTGCATCGTGGTGGCCGCGCCCATCACCGCGATGCAGATGACGCCGACGGCGAATTGGTGCGTTGCGACGAAGCACGCGGTTGCCATGGCCAGCACCAGGCCGGCGAACACGGCGACACGGGTCAGCCCGCCGAGCCTGCCGCGGATCGCCACCAGTGTCCCGCCGATCAGTGCCGCCAGTCCCATGGTGCTGGCGAGCGTGGCGAGGCCGCGGGCGTCGCGGCCGAACAGGTCGGCGACATAGGGCGGCAGCATTTCCGGGACCGCGCGCAGCATCATGCCGACCGCGGCGGCGAACAGCAGCAGCGGACCGATGCCGCGATGCCGCACGACGTAGCGCACCCCTTCCACCGCGTCGTGCAACACGCTGTGGGCCGAGCGGTGGCCGAGCCGGATGGCGGGGTCCAGGCGCAGCAGGTGCATGGTCAGGCTGGCGAACAGGAAGGCGAAGCCGTTGCAGGCAATCGGCGGAACCACGCCCCATGCGGCGATCATCGGGCCGGACAGCGCGGGGCCGATGAAGCGAGCGATGTTATAGGTCAGCGAGTTGAGCGCAACCGCACCAGGCAGAAATGCGCGCGGTACCAGTCCCGGGATGAGGCACTGGCGCGCCGGCTGGGCGAAGGTTTCGGCCATGCCGTTGCACGCCGAAAGCGCGGCGATGAACTCGACCCGGATCAGTCCGCCGAGGATGAGCACCACCAGAATGGCCGCCTGCCCGGCGGCGACGAACTGCGAGGCCATGGTCAGCCGCACGCGGTCGATCCGGTCCGCAACCGCCCCCGCCAGGGGGGAGATCACCACCGACGGCGCGAGGTTGCAGAATGCAATGATGCTGACCCAGAGCGCCGAGTGAGTCAGTTCCCAGGCCAGCCAGTCGGTTGCCACCCGCTGCATCCATGACCCGGTCCAGCAGGTGACGCTGCCGGCATAAAAGATGCGCGCGTTGCGTTGCGCGAACACGCCGGCGACGGCAGAGAGGCTCGCCACGGGTCAGGGCACGGCCGGTGGCGGGGATGCGGAGGGCGAGCGGCCAGTCTCGGTGCCGGTATTGCGCACGCAATCGCGTACCATGTTGTCGCGCGCGTAACGCTGCGCCAGACCGCGATCGGTCACCCCCGGGGTGTAATTGGCCGAGAACGGCAAGTCGGGATTGGTGATGGTATAGATCGTGTCACGGTGGTTGCGGTCGTAAACCTGATCCGCATGCTCGCGGCAGGCGGCAAGCGTCGCCGCGTCGGCGCGCGCCTGCCCGGTCGGTGGCGGTGGCGGCGAGCAGCAGGCCAAGCCCAGGGCTGGCAGGAGCAGGACGCTCAGTCGCCTCATGAGGTTGCTCCTGTCAATCGGGGTAGGGCCTGGCCCTCCAATGCGAAGCCGAACGCGAAACGAGACAGCCGGCTGCGGAACCCGGTTTCGTCGAACCGTGCATCGGCGCCGAGCGGCATGCTTGCCGCGGCGCGCAGCAGGGAGGGATGCAACTCGGCCCCATCCCGTTGTAGCTGGTACAGGGGATCGGCCCAGCGCACCCGTGTCAGCAGATCCACCAAGGCCAGCAGCCGCAGGCAGACGGACAGGCCATAGCTGTTGCGCAGGCCGACCGTGCCGTCCACCGCGCCAGCCCAGCAGCAGGCATCCGGGTCAGCCAGCGCCAAGTCGCCGAACGAACCGTCGGGGCGCTGAAAACGGAAGAACCGGGCCACTCCCCACCGTTGCGAGAGCGCCGCCTCGCGCGCCGCGTGCCAGGCAAGCTCGAGGTCGCGGCGGTGGACCGGCGGAAGCTCCTCGGGCGGCACCGCGACAAGGTAGGTCAGCGAGCCATCGGGGCCGCTGCCGACATGAACCGAGGCGCGATATTCGTCGGCCTCGGTCACGCCTCGCAGCCTTCGTCGCGCAGCAGGTCGGTCACCGCCTCGGTCGGTACATGGTCCGCGGTGAATGCCCGGCCAATGCCTTTCGCGAGCACGAATTTCAACGCCCCGTCGCGCACCTTCTTGTCGCGCCGCATGTGCCCGATCAGCCTCGCGGCGGAGAAGCGCCGGTTCAGCATGCGCAGCTCCGCGGTGATGCCCATCGCGGCGATGTGCGACGCCACCCGGTCGGCATCGGCCGCCGTGCAGTGGCCCAGCCTTGCCGAGAGCCGGAATGCGAGCCCCAGCCCAACCGCGACGCCTTCGCCGTGCAGCAGGCCACCGGTGTAGCCGTACTCCGCTTCCAGCGCGTGGCCGAAGGTGTGGCCCAGGTTCAGCAGTGCGCGTCCATCGTTCGGCTTTTCCTCGCGTTCGTCGTCGCCCACCACGGCCGCCTTGAAGGCGCAGGCCCGCATGATGGCTTCCGCCTGCGCCTCCCGGTTGCCGCCGATAACGGCGGCACCATGGGTCTCGCACCACACGAAGAACGCCGCATCGCCGATCAGCCCGGCCTTGGCGATCTCGGCGTAGCCGGCGCCGAGTTCGCGCCGCGGCAGGGTCGCGAGCGTGCCGGTGTCCGCCAGCACCATGCGCGGCTGATAGAAGGCGCCGACCAGGTTCTTGCCCTGGGCGGTGTTCACGCCGGTCTTGCCGCCGACCGAGGAATCCACCTGCGACAACAGCGTGGTCGGCACCTGTACGAA
>DATBKQ010000558.1:0-12805 GCA_036555825.1 Acetobacteraceae bacterium
CTTCGGCCGGCTGCATCTTGTCGTCGAACGTCACCAGCTCGAACTTCTTGCCCAGGGCGCCGCCCTTTGCGTTGATGTAGTCGACGATGAACTGGAACATCTTCAGGCTGGCGTCACCACCCGAGGCGAAGGCGCCAGAGAACGGGTCGATGTAGCCGATCTTGATGGTATCACTGGCGGCCAATGCCGGCTGCACCGCCAGACCCAGTAACGTGAGGCACGTGATCGCGAGCGACCGCAGACGACGCATGCTTCCCTCCCTTCCCGCCGTTACCGCCGGTTGGCAGGAAGCTTACGCACTGGCTGCAAAGCTCGTCAATTTCCACGCCCGCTGTCGTTGCGAGCGAAGCGAAGCAATCCCGATCGAGCCGGACGTGACCGAGTTTGCTTCGTCGCTTCGCTCCTCGCAATGACACGGGGGCTCGGCTGAGCTAAGTTATGGAATGCCCGATGCCGCCGATAGCCCGATCTTCGATCCTGCCGCCTTCCGGATTGGCAGTGAGCAGGCCCTGCTGATCGGCCGCGCGCAGCGGTTGGCAGCCGAGCGATTCGCGCCTCGCGCCGCGCAGCACGACCGCGATGCCAGCTTTCCGACCGAGAACTACCGCGATCTGCGGGATGCCGGGCTGCTCGCGATATGCGTGCCGCGCGGACACGGCGGCCTAGGAGCGGACTACCGCACCTATGCGCTGGCCGCGGCGGAGATCGCCCGGTCCTGTGGTGCCACCGCGCTGACCTGGAACATGCATGTCTGCTCCACGCTCTGGGCTGGCGCGCTGGCGGACGACCTGGACATGGACGCGGCGGCTCGCGCCGAACATGAGCGGCGGCGGTGCTTGCATTTCCACCGGATCGTGGCCGACGGCGCGATTTACGCGCAGCCGTTCTCCGAAGGGAATGCGTCGGCGGTCGGGGCCATTCCGTTCGGCACGGTGGCCAGGCCGGTCGATGGCGGCTGGCTGGTCAGCGGCCGCAAGGTGTTTGCCTCCTTGGCCGGGCACGCCAACTATTACGGCGTCCTGTGCACAGAGCGCGCCGCAGACGAGCCCCCGTCGCGGCGCAACACGCTCTATCTGGCAATCCCGGCTAATGCGGCTGGCGTTGCGGTCGTGGGTGACTGGGACCCGCTGGGCATGCGCGGCACGGTATCGCGCACACTGGAATTCTCCGACGTGTTCGTCGAACACGATGCGGCACTGATGCCGCGCGGCGTGTATTTCCAGGCAGCATCGCGCTGGCCGCACATGTTCCTGACGCTGTCGCCCACCTATCTTGGCCTCGCCCAGGCGGCATACGACTTCACCATGCGTTACCTGCGCGGCGGGCGACGCAACAGCGTGGTAAAGCAGCTCGCGGTCGCGGAGATGCGCATCAAGCTCGAACAGACCAAGGCGCTGTGGTTCCAGGCGGTGAGCGAGGCGCATGTCGATCCGACGCCCGAACAGCGGCTGCGGGCCTATGCTGCGCAGTTCACCACGATGGAGACTGCCAACGACCTGGCGCGGCTGGCGATCCGCACCTGCGGTGGACATTCGATGCTGAAGCCGCTGCCGCTGGAGCGGATCTACCGCGACAGCCGCTGCGGCTCGCTTATGGCGCCGTGGACCGCCGAAGTGTGCCTGGAGCGCATCGGCCGTGGCTGCCTGTACAACGAAGGCGAGACCGACGAATGAACCTCGCCGACCTGATCGATCGGAATGCCGCGTTCACCCCCGACAAGCCGGCGCTGCGCTTCGCCGGCGACGCATGGAGCTTCGCGGGGCTCGCCAATCGCATCGGCCGGATGGCACATGCGCTGAAATCGCAGCTTGGCGTTCGCCGCGGCGATCGGGTGGCGGTGCTGGCGATGAACCAACCGGACTATCTGACGCTGCTCTATGCCTGTGCCCGGCTTGGCGCGATGCTGGTGCCGCTGAACTGGCGTCTCGCGCCGGCCGAGCTGCAGTTCATTCTGACGGACGCCGATGTGCGTGCGGTGTTCGTGGCGCAGCCGTTCGAGGTGGCAGCTGGGGTGCCGATCGTGGCTCTGGACACGCTTGACGACTTGCTTGCGTGCAGCGGCGCTGGCGACAGCGACTCGAACGCCGACTGGTGTACGCCGCTGTTACTCGTGTACACCGCCGGCACCACGGGGCGGCCGAAGGGGGCTGTGCTGACGCAGGAGGCGCTGCTGGCGAATGCAGCGATGAGCCAGCACATGCACGGCATGACGTCGGACGACCGCGTCCTGACCGTGCTGCCGCTGTTCCATGTCGGCGGACTGAACATCCAGACCACGCCGGCGCTGCAACTCGGTGCCACGGTCACGCTGCACGCGCGTTTCACGGCCGAGGACACGCTGCACGCCATCGCGCAGGAGCGGCCGACATTGGTGGTGCTGGTGCCGTCCACCATCCAGGCACTGGTGGAGCACCCACACTGGCAGGCGACCGATCTCTCCAGCCTGCGCGCGGTGACGACGGGTTCGACCCTGGTGCCGCAAGGCCTGGTGGACGCCGTGCAGGCGCGCGGCGTTCCGGTGTTGCAGGTCTATGGCGCGACGGAAACCAGCCCGATCGCAATCTACACGCGTCTCGGCGGTGACCTGTCCCGACCGCTTTCCACCGGGCTGCCCGGGCTGTTGTGCGAGGCGCGCCTCGTCGATGACGCTCGACAGGAAGTGGCAGCAAGTACAGCCGGCGAAGTGGAGGTTCGTGGACCGAATGTGCTGATTGAATACTGGCGCAATACGAATGCGACGGCAGAGGCGCTGCAGGAGGGATGGTTCCGCACCGGCGATATCGGGTTTCGCGACGTGGACGGCTACTTCACCATCCACGATCGCAAGAAGAACATGATCGTGTCCGGCGGCGAAAACATCTACCCGGCAGAGATCGAACGCGTGCTGCTCGAACATGCGTCGGTGGCGGAGGCCGCGGTCATCGGCATCCCGGACCCGCGCTGGCAGGAGGTGCCGGTCGCCTACGTAGTGGCGCGCGCGTCGGTGTCCGTGGACGAACTGCGCGGCCACCTGCTGGATCAGCTTGCGCGCTTCAAGGTGCCGCGTGCGATCGTGCTGGTGGACGAATTGCCGCGGAATGCCTTGGGGAAAGTACAGCATTTCCGCTTGCGGGAACTGTGTCAGAGATAGATCTGCCGCACGATCTGCTCCTCATCCGCGCCGGCACCCTGCCGCTGCACCACCACGCCGTCGCGCAGCACCAGGATACGATCGGCCACTGCGAACGCCAGGCGCAGGTTCTGCTCCACCATCACCATGGTGACATGCCGGCGCTTCAACGCTGCCACGATTGAGGCTATCTCGCTGACGAACACCGGAGCCAGCCCGCCGGAGGGTTCGTCCAGCAGCAGCACGCGCGGCTCGCTCATTAGCGCGCGGCCGATCGCGACCATCTGTTGCTCGCCTCCCGACATCAATCGCACCATCTGAGTGCGGCGCTCGGCCAGACGCGGGAATGACGCATACACAGACTGCAGCAACCGAACCACGCCGCCTCGCCGTGTCCAGGCCCCCAGGCGCAGATTTTCTTCGACCGACATCTCGGGAAATAGGTCGCGCGCCTGCGACACCTGCACGATGCCGCGGCGGAAGATGCGATGCGGCGGCAACCCGGCAAGTTGCTGATTGTCGAGCAGGATAGAGCCGCGGCGCGGCCTGACGAAGCCGCTGAGCGTGTTGAGAACCGTCGATTTGCCGCTGCCATTCGCGCCCAGCAGTATGACCGCTTCGCCCGCGACAACGTCGAGATCGACGCCGAACAGGATCTGGCGGCTGCCATAGCCAGCCTCGATCCCGCGCACGCTCAGCAGCGCATCAGGCATGGCCGAGATATGCTTCGAGCACGGCGCGGTCCGCCCGTACTTGTTCGGGCGGCGCATCGGCCACCTTGCGGCCGTCGTTCAGCACAATGACGCGGTCGGCGACGCTCATCACCAGTTCGATCGCGTGCTCGATCAGCAGGATACCGATGCCGCGCGCGCAGGCGAGATCGCGGATCACTTCGGCGAGCTGCCGTCTGGCTGGCGGCGACAGACCGACCGCCGGCTCGTCCAGCAGCAGCAGCGGCGGGTTTGTCGCCAGCGCCCGGACGATCTCCACCATGCGCTGCTGGCCGCCCGACAGTGCGCCGGCCTTCTGCTCCGCCAAATGCTCGATGCCCATGCGTGACAGGAATTCGTGCGCTCGCCGTGTCGCAGCGGCCTCGGCGCTGGCCGAACGCCGACCGAACAGCAGGCCGAAGAAGCCGCTGCCAACCTCAGTGTGCAGGCCGACCAGCACGTTCTCCAGCGCGGTCAGTTCGGCGAACAGCCCGCCGTTCTGAAATGTGCGCCGGGCACCAAGGGCAGAGATCTCATGCGGTGTCAGTCCGGCGATTTCCTGTCCCCGAAACCGAATGCTGCCGCCATTCGGCACCACATGGCCTGAAACGGCATTGAACAGCGTCGTCTTGCCCGCGCCGTTCGGGCCGATCAGCGCGCAAACTTCGCCCGCGCGCAGATCAAAGGAGACACCGGCCACCGCCACAAGGCCGCCGAAGCGAACATCGACGTTGCGCACGGACAGCAACAGCGCATCAGCCACGATAGTAGCGCTCAACGAAGGCGGGGTGTATCCGCGCCAGCATGCCCGCAAGTCCACGGGGCAGGAACAGGATTACCAGGACGATCAACAGCCCGAACACCAACTCGTCGAAGCCAGGAAAGCTGATAAACACCTGCGGCGCGATGGTCACGATGACGGCGCCGATGATCGCGCCGGTGAGACTGCCCAGGCCGCCGATCATGATGATCGCGAACTGCCGCACCAGTTCGGTCAGATCGAAGGAGACTGGCGTGAGGTGCCCCACCGAGATGGCGAACATCGCACCGCCAATGCCAACGATGGCGCCGCCCCAGGCGAAGGCAAGCACGATGTAATGGTCGGTCGGAATACCCATCGACGCGGCGGCGACTTCATTGTCCTTGATCGCCAGGAAGGCGCGGCCGAAGCGCGAGCGTAACAGGCGGTCGGTAACTGCGACGATCGCGACGGCCAGCCCCAGGAAGACGTAGTACCGGCGCAGATCCGTATCCAACGTCCAGCCCAGCAGGCTTGGCGTCGGCACCGCCATGCCCATCGAACCGCCGGTCAGTGCTTCCCAGCGGATGTAGGTCCAGCGCATCAGCTCGCCGAACGCGAGAGTCATGATGGCAAGGTAGAACAGCCGCACGCCGCGCAGGGCGGGGATGCTGGCGACCGCCCCCCCGACGCCGCCGATCAGCGCGGCGGGCAGCAAAGTGATCCACCACGGCACACCCAATTGCGCCATCAGCACGCCGCTGGCATAGGCGCCGAGTCCGAAATAGGCGACGTTGGAGAAAGCCAGCAATCCCAGATTACCCACCACGAGATTGAAGCCGATGCCGACCGGCACGTACAGCAGCGCGGTGTTCATTACATATTGCTGATAAGGATTGAGCAGCAACGGCAATGGCAGCAGAACTACTGGCAGCAACCAGAAGGCATGGCGCGCCCTGGTGGCCCGGCTTGACCCGGCCATCATACGCGAACAGCGGTGCGACGGCCGAACAGTCCCTGTGGCCGGAGAAGCAGTACCGCGATCGGCACCAGATACCCGGTGATCTCGATGAACACCGTGTTGACGTAGAACCCCAGCAGCTTTTGGACGATGCCGAGCAGAATGCCGCCGGCAACCGCGCCGCCAAGCGAACCGAAGCCGCCGAGGGTCATCGCGGCGAAGCCCTGCACCAGTGTCCATTGGCCCAGGTCGGGTGTCAGCGGGGCGATCATCGACAGCATCACCCCGCCGAACGCGCCGAGCGCCGTTCCCCCAGCCCACATCATGGCATGGAACAGCGGCACGTTGATGCCGACCAGCGCCGCGCCGCGCTGGCTCTGAAATGTGGCCTGGATCAGCTTGCCAACCGGTGTTGCCTGCAACAGCAGGAACAGCACGACAAGCAGCAGCAACACAACTCCGCAGATCACCACATCGTCTGTCGTGACAACAACATTGCCAAGCATATAAGCGCCCTGCGGATACGGACGCTGCGGATTGATCGTCTCGTTGCCCCATTCCAGGCGCAGCGCGCCGCGCAGGGTATAGCCGATGGCAAGCGCCATAATCGCCAGAGAGAGATGCGGGCCGGCTACGATGGGCTCCAGCAGCAGCCGCTGCGTGACGAACCCGGCGGCGAACAGCAGCGCGACCGCCAGCGCCAGGGCGGCCGGAAACGGCAGCCCAAAGCCGAGGCCGAACACGAATACCGCGTAGGCACCGGCTGCGACCATGTCGCCGTGGCCGAAGTTGACCACGGTGGTGGCGCGATACGCCACCGTCATCGACAAGGCGATCAGTGCGTACAACATCCCGGTGGAGACGCCGCTGACAATAAGTTGCGGGAGGAGGGAGATCACAGGCGCTTCGACGAAGGGCGACGGTGTTACGCACCACCAAACTGCTGCCGCAGGGTGGGCTTGTGCACCTTACCGGTCGCGTTGCGCGGCAGGGTCTCCACGAAGCGGATTGTGCGCGGGTGCTTGTAGCGCGCCAGGTTCGCTTCGCAGTGGCCAAAGATCTCCGCCTCGGTCAGGGTCTCGCCGGCCTTGAGTGCGATGATGGCGCGGCCGACCTCGCCCCAGCGCTCATCCGGCACGCCGATGATCGCCGCCTCGGCGATGGCCGGAAGCTGATACAAGACGTCTTCCACTTCGGCGGGATAGACGTTCTCGCCGCCAGAGATGTACATGTCCTTCCAGCGATCGACGATGTAGTAGAAGCCGTCCTTGTCCCTGATCGCGGCATCGCCGGTGCGCAGCCAGCCGTCGGTGAAGGTGGCGGCGGTGGCATCCGGTCGCTTCCAATAGCCCGGCGTGACGCTTGGAGTCTGCACCCAGATTTCGCCGATCTCGCCGGTTTCGGCATCGGTGCCGTCGGCGCGGACTAGGCGCATCGCCACGTGCAGACAGGGCTTGCCGGCGGAGCCGGCCTTGGGAATGGCGTCCGACGGGTCCATCATGGTGATGACACCGCAGGTCTCGGTCATCCCATAGCCCTGGATCAGATCGAGGCCCTGCGCCTGCCACTGTCGCAGCAACGGCAGCGGCACCGGCGCCGCGGCGACATAGGCCAGCAGGTTCGGATTGAACTTCGCACTCGCAAACGCCGGCAGTTGCGCCATGAACTGGAAGTGTGTCGGCGCGCCGATGAAATGCGTGACATTGGCTTCCGTATCGGTGAACAGCCGCAGGGTCAACGCCGGATCGTAGGCGCGCTCCACCAGCACGCTGCCACCGAAGTGGAACATCGGGTTGGCATAGACATCAAGTCCGCCGACGTGAAACAGCGGCAACACGGTCAGGCATGTGCTTTCGGCGGTGATGCGGCAGGGACCAGTCAGGTTGATGATCTGCCAGAACCGCATCCCGTGGGTGATGATCGCGCCCTTCGGGTGCCCGGTGGTGCCCGACGTGTACAGAATGGTTGCGATATCGTCATGCGTGAGTGCCTCCGGGACGACATCGCCGGCGGCTTCGACAATCAGCGTCTCATAGCCGCTGTCGGCCGGGTCGCGCCCGCACAGATGTTGCACCCCGCATGCCGCGCCTAGCTCGTGCGCCGTGTCAGCGAAATCGGAGTCGTAGAACAGCACCACCGGTTCGCAGTCGCCGACGATGAAGCGCAGTTCCGGGAATGTCAGCCGCCAGTTCATCGGCGCGAAAACGGCTCCAAGCCGCGTGCAGGCGAACTGGAGCTCTAAATGATCGGTCGAATTATGCGCCAGTATCGCGACGCGGTCGCCGCGCGCTACGCCGAACCGGTCGCGCAGCCCCGCGGCAAGCCGATCAATCCGCTGGTCGAACTCGCGATACGTGAAGCTCCGTTCGGTCGCCAGGTCCCGCATAGCGATCTTATCGCCGCGCGTCGCCGCGTGATAGGCAATCCAGTCGTATGTCGGCACCGCCATGACCGCCTCCCGCTTTCGGCCGGTCAGTCGCCGGCCCTTATTCGCCTTCCGGCAATGCGTCGCCCCAGGACTTGTACACGGTCTCCTGACCATGGGCATCGAGACCCACCGCGTACATCTTCTCCACGCCGACATGCTTGTCCGGCCCGAAGGTCTCGGTGTCGGCCAACACGCCGGTATCGAAGTCCTTCAACGACTCCATGGCCTTTTCCCAGCTTTCGCGCGTCGGGTTCGGGCCGGCGCGACGGAACGTCTCGACCGTGACGATCGCCACGGGCACGCCGAAATAGTAGAAGTTGGTGGGTTCGCCAACCTTCGGCAGTTCGTCCTTGGTCAGGTACTTCACGAAGATGTCGTGATATTTCTTCAGCGGCCCGGTACCGAGTTTCGCCTTGAACTGATAGGGCTGGAAGAAGCGCTGGTCCAGCCAGTCGTGGTTGGGAAACGCCTGCACCACCTGGTCGAAATCGGCGCCCAGTGCGCCGACGACAACGACGTTGATCTGGAATTTCTGCAGCTCGCGCAGCAGCACGATCAGTTCGGTCTGATAGAGGCACGCCATGACCGCCTGCGCACCGGATGCCTTGATCTGCAAAGCCTGCGCGGTTGCATCCGTCGCGCCGTGTTCCAGCACGGTGGTCGCGACGATGTCGCCCTTGTGGCTATTGATGTAGTCGGTCGCGTTGTCGCAGTAGCCATGCGCCCAATCGTCGCTGTGCATGGCGAGCGCGATCTTCGTCGTGCCCGGCTTGCTCATGGCGAAGCTCGCCATGGCGCGGCCCGACTCGATGCCGGTATAGGTCGCGTGGAAGATGCCGGGCGATGTCGGGCGACTGATCTTCGGATTGGCCGAGGCGCCGATCCAGGGCACACCTTCCTGCACCAGCATTGGCTTGATCGCCATCGCCACGCCACTGCACGGGTTGGACATGATCATGAAGACCTTGTCCTCGTAGATCAGCTTCTTGGCAGCGGCGATGCCCTTCGCCTCGTTGCAGGAGTCATCGACGAACACGGTGACGAACTTGCGCCCGTTCACGCCGCCCTGGTCATTGATGTAGCGCAGATACGCCTCGGGGCCGTAGTTCAGCGGGGTGAAGGTCGATTGCGGGCCGGAAAACGGGCCGAGATTGCCGATCTTGATCGTGGTATCGGTGATGCCCTGGGTGCTGTCGGCGCTTGCCGGCAACGCCAGGGCCATGGCGAGCGGCGCCATCATCGCGAGTTTGATCCGCATCGTGAAACTCCCCTTCGCGGATCAGGATAACAAGCGTCTCAGGCGGCGCCAACCAGTGCGCCGGCGAACACCTCGCCGGTGCTGCCGTCGGCGATGCCGACATCGGTCACGTGCGGGCCGGGATTGCAGGCGAGGCTGGCACCGACCACCGCCTTGAACGTCAGCAACGGCGGCTGCCAGTCCACGATTGCATCCGCCGCCTCGCGCAATGCGCGCAATTCCGCCGCGACCTGCACCGCGGGCGCGTCGGACAGCAGCCCGTAGATCGGTAGCCGCAATGTCGCCGTTACCGTGCCGCGCGCCGCCACCGCCATGCCGCCGCCGGCCTCGATGACGGCATTGGCCGCCGCGGCGAGATCGGCCGGTTCGCAGCCGAACACCACCAGGTTGTGGCTGTCGTGCGCGACAGTGGTGGCAAGTGCGCCGCGCCACTCACTCCAGCCCTGCAATACGCCCAGTACCGGCGCCGCCGGTGCCTTGCCGTGCCGGTGGATCACCGCCATCAGGATCGCATCATCGGGCAGCACGACAGATCCGTCGCGCACATCGGCGATCGCCTCACCCCACTCGGTGAAGCGCGGCTTCGCCACCGTGCGCAGCCGCACCTTCCCCGCATTCACCCCCGCCGCGCGCAGCACGAAATCGCCAGGCGACAGCGGCGGTAGGTGCATCGTATCCAGTGGCGCGCCTTGCGGGCTATCGGCGAGAGGCACGAGCAGGCGGCCGTCCTCGGCAATCTGCTGGCCCGAGGCAAAGACCTGGGTCACCGCGAGGTCTTCCAGGTCCGAGAGCACGATCATGTCGGCCCGGCGCCCTGGCGCGATCACGCCGAGATCGCGTCGGCCCAGCCGCATCGCTGCGTTCAGCGTCGCACAGCGCAGCGCCTGCATCGGCGCCAGGCCTCGCCGGATCAGACGGCGCAGCACGTCGATCATGCCCCCGGCTTGCACCAGGTCGTCGGGAAACACATCGTCGGTGCAGATGGTCAGCGTCTGCGGAATCTGCGCCAACGTGTTCAGCGTCGCGACCGCCTCGGGCAGCAGGTAATCGTGCGAGCCGCGCAGTTCGACGGTGAAGCCGGCACGCAGCTTGGCCAGCAGATCGTCGCCGCTGGTGATCTCGTGGTCGCTCTCGATGCCGGCCGCGGCGAACGCCTGAAGGTCGGCGCCCTCAAGGCCGCGCGCGTGGCCGCACACCAGCTTGCCGCTGGCCAGCCCCGCATCGACGATGCCGCACATGCGCGCGCCGCGTTGTAGCACGCCGCGCATGTCCATCACCTCGGCCACGCCGGCGATGTCCGGCCAGCGCAGCATCTCGCGCATCTCGTCGGGGCCGAAATCGGCACCGGTGCATTCCAGCCCTGGCGCGGACGGCACGCACGACGGTGCCAGCACCACAACGCGCAACGGCAGCCCCGACGTTGCGGCGATCGCCCAGCGGAGCCCGTCGAGACCCGAGACATTGCCGATCTCATGCGGGTCCCAGCAGATCGTCGTGGTTCCCTGCGGCACCACCACCTCGGCATAGCGCCGCGGCGTCACCATGGAGCTTTCGATGTGCAGGTGCGAATCGATCAGCCCCGGCGCGACGATGTGGCCGGCTACGTCGATCCGCCGGTGCGCATCGCCTCGCGTGCCACGCGGGTGCACGCTGGCGATCAGCGGGCCGACCGTGCCGACATCCGCCGGACGCAGCTCGGATGTCGTTACATCCGCAACCATGCCATCGCTCAGCAGCACATCGAACGGCGCTTCGCCCCGTGCGGCGCGGACCGCGCGGTCGCGCAGCGCCGGGTCGTGCAGATCGTGCGGTTCAGACATTGCCGCGATACCCGTAGAATTCACGTGCCGCCTCCAGACTGACCTTGCCGTTGCGCAGATCGGACTGCAGCAAGGCCGGGTCGCGCTGCAGCGGCGAGCCATGGCCGCCCCCGCCGGCCGTCACGATCACAATGCGGTCACCCTTGCGCAGCGTCGATACAAGCTTCGATTTGATGAGCTCCTCGCTGCCGTCGGCGCGGCGGATCACCGCGGTCGCACGGCCGCCGGCCATGCCGTCATCGACGCCCTCCGCCTCGCACAGATGACGTTCGCCGCGATAGGTCACCGTGGCCTCGCCATCCAGCAACTCGTATTCGAACACGCCGCCCAGGCCGCCGCGATGTGCGCCCGGCCCACCGGAATCGCGCGCCAGAGCCGCGCGATGCACCCGGATCGGTGCCTCGAGCATCAGTGCCTCGGCAGGAACGTTCAGACAATTGCTCGCATCGGTTTCGATTACATCAACCCCGTCGAGCTGCGGCGACGCACCACTGCCGGCGACCAGAAGCTGCGAGGTCACATAGCGCCGCCCGTCCGAGCGCTGGCCACCGAAATGCATGATGACGATCTCGCTGCCGGAATCGGCCGGCACGCGATCCGGCGCGGCCTGGCGCAGTGCGCCCAGGATCGCCGTGGTGATGCGCTTGATGGTCGAGGTGCGGCAACCGGTTGGCGCCGGTTCGCGCGGATTGACCAGGCTGCCCTCGGGCAGATGGAACGCGAGCGGGCGGAAGCAGCCACCATTGTTCGGGATGCGGCCTTCGGGATCGGTCACCGAACGCAGCGCGAAACAGGCCGCGGCATAGGGTCCCGACGCCATGCAGTTGAACGGCCCGCGCACCTGCGGCGAGGTGCCGGTGAAGTCGCACAGCATCCGCCCGTCCCCGATCGTGACCGCGACCTCGATACGCACCAGCCGGTCCAGCTCGATCCCGTCGTTGTCCAGGTAATCGACATGCCGGTAGGTCCCCGCCCGCAGACTGCCCAGCGTCTGGCGGGTCATCGTCTCGGAGCGGTCCAGCAGTTCGGCGAACAGCGCCGGCAGCTCTTCACGACCGAAGCCGCCCGCCAGTTCCGAAAGGCGGCGCGCGCCTATGGTGCAGGCAGCGACCTGCGCGTTGATATCGCCCATCAGGACCTCGGGCAGCCGCACGTTGCGCCGCAACATGGCGATCAACGTGTCGTTCAGAGCGTCGGCACGACGGAACTGCAGCAGCGGGATGCGGATGCCTTCTTGGAAGATCTCCGTTGCGTTGGTCGGCGTGGAACCGGGGGCCATGCCACCGACGTCCTGGTGATGCGTCATCGCCGCGCTGATCGCGATCGGCCGGCCGTCGGCAAACACCGGCATCATGATGGCGATATCCGGCAGGTGCGTGCCGCCCATATAGGTGTCGTTCAGGATCCAGATGTCGCCTTCGCCCATCGTATCCAGCGGCACGTCCTGCAGCAGCCGCCCTACCATCGGCGTCAGCGCGCCGAGATGCACCGGGATGGCCAGCGCCTGCGCCAGTGTCTCGCCCCGCAGCGTGAACAGACTGGCTGACGCATCGAGCCCTTCCTTGACGATGGCCGAGAACGCGCTGCGCACCAGCGTAAGCTGCATTTCGTTGGCGATACCGTCCAGCTTGTTGCGCAACACTTCCAGCGTGATCGGGTCGATGTCCATCTCAGCCTCGCGTCAGCAGCAGGTTGCCGTTGTCCAATACCGTGCCACGCCACCCGGGTTCGACAAGCGTGGTGGTGTCGTCCTGTTCCACGATGGCGGGGCCACTGAACA
>DATBKQ010000559.1:0-15778 GCA_036555825.1 Acetobacteraceae bacterium
ACCGCCTGCTGCTGCTCGGGGCTGCGCGCATGCTGCTTGACCCACTCCAGCGCGAAATTGGCGTCGCGTTCCGCCTGCGGGGGGCGCTTGTCGAAGTAGGACATGATCTCCGGCGTGATGAAGTCGTAGTGCGCGAGCATGCCGCTCATGCGTTCGGTGATGATCTGCGGCGAGAACAGTTCGGTCAGGCAGGAGGCGACCGCCTCCAGCAGGCTGCGTTCGCGGACGTAGTGCACGTAGGCCTGCACGGCGAAACGCGTGGCCGGAAGCAGCAGGCGCGTCGAGGTGACCGCCTCGCGATCAAGCCCAAGACCATCCGTCAGCTTGAGCCAGCGCTCGATGCCGCCGGGCCGGTCCTCGTCGCCATCGTGGTCTTCCAACCGCTTGCGCCACTCGCGCCGGAGGGCGGGGTCCTCGCAGCGGCCGATCAGCGACGCATCTTTCAACGGCACCATCGCCTGGTAGTAGTAGCGGTTCAGCGCCCATGCCTGGACCTGGGCCTTGCTGCAGCGGCCGCCGTGCAGCATCTGATGGAAAGGGTGCAGATTGTGGTAGCGCCTGGCACCCAGTTCGCGCAGGCGCGACTCAAGGCCGTCGGCCGCCCGGTTATCGCTCAAAGCACCACCTCCATGCCGTCATAGGCGACCTCGAAACCGGCGGCTTCGACCTGCCGTCGCTCGGGAGAATCCTGAAGCAGGATTGGATTGCTGTTGTTGATGTGCAGCAGGATGCGCCGGCTCGGCAGATGCGCCAGCCCCTCCAATGTTCCGCCGGGTCCACTCACGGGGACATGTCCCATGCGCCGGCCGGTTTTCTGCCCGAGCCCCGCGGCAATCATTTCGTCGTCCGTGAACAAGGTGCCGTCGAAGAACACCAGGTCAGCGCCATGCAGCCTCTCCCGCACCTCGTCGGTGATCTCGGCGCAGGCAGGCGCAATGATCATGCTCTTGCCGTTCGCCTCCAGGCGAGCCGCATAGGCGGGCCCCGGTTCCGGCGCACCGGCACCCCGGCTTTCGAGGTAGAGCGGAACTTTCCCGGGCATCTCGAACAGCGTCAGCAAGAGGTCGCCGGGGCACCTCATCGGTTCGTCCGGAGCCACGGGCTCCCGCCGTACCACGGTCGGATCGAGCACATCGAAGATACGGTTCTGTGCCAGCAGATCCAGAAAGGGGCCTGGAGCGAACACGGTGAGCGGCTGGCGTTCCCGTAACACGAGCAGCCCCGCGATCGCGTCAACGTCGCCGCCAAGCAGGACTGCCCCGGCGACCGGTGAATGGCGCGGACTGCCCGCCGGCCAGAGGTCGGGAGTCTGCGAGATCTGCTGTCGGAGGTCCGGCGACGCACCGACAATCACCCACTCGAGCCCGTTCCCGCTTACGGCCACACTCGCCTGTGTCGCCGGACGCGTCCTCGGGTCGCCGGACCTGGCCAAGCGACAGAGGCGGCACCCACAATTCCATTGCGGGAAGCCGCCACCGGCTGCCGCACCGAGGACCAGGGCGGTAAGCCCGGATACCCGGTCAGGCACGGAAGGTGTGAGTCGAGCGACGACTACATTTTGCCGGCGAAGTAGCCGTTGATCTCCATGCCAATGCAGATTTCACGCAGCTTCGGTCGCGTCCAGGCCATCAGATGTCTCCTCGTTTCTTATGGTCGAAGATAAACGCCGCCGAACCCCCTCGGCTGTCCGACACTAACAGCTTGGGTGGGTGGCGTCCAGAACACGTGAGGCTTGCATTCGTCCGCGCCCGGACGAATATCGCCGCGGCAGCAACGGCGGTACGCCAATCGCCGGGCAAGCGGTAGGAAACTGGCATGAACCCTGGAAAACGGCACTCGCTCGTGCAACGTCGGGCGTTACTGGCGGTCGCAGCAGGCGCGATCAGTTCGGAAGCCGTTGCCCAGGCCCCAGCCCAGCAGGATGCCTGGACGTCGCTGGCGCGGCAGATCTTCGCGGATCGTGTCATCGGGGACGGCGGAGCCATTATCGGCATCGATGCACCGTACCGGGCTGAGGATGCCGCGGTGGTCCCCCTCAGCCTGCACTGCCTGCTTGGAGCGGACGACCCTCGCCGGATCGCCAGTATCACACTTGTGATCGATGAGAACCCCTCGCCATTGGCCGCCGTGTTCCGCCCAGGCCACACAAGCGGCATGCGGTCGGTATCCACCCGTGTCCGCGTCGACTCCTATACCAACCTGACCGCTGTTGCCGAACTGAGCGACGGTCAGCTGTTCGCCACGCAGCGTTTCATCAAGGCGGCCGGCGGCTGCTCGGCGCCCGCGGCAAAGCAGGACGCCGACCCCACGGTCGTTGGCGAAATGCGGTTCCGTCAATTCGTCGCGCCGGCGGGAGCGGATCAGAACAGGCGCGAGGCCCAGCTCATGATCCGGCATCCGAACTACTCCGGGATGCAGATGGATCAGCTGACCCGATTGTATATTCCGGCTCACTTCATCAAATCAGTGAAGATCCGCCAGGGCCAGGATCTCTTGCTTTCGGTCGAAAGCGGCATCTCCATCGCGGAAAATCCGGTCTTCCGGTTCGACTACCTGTCGAACGGCTCCCCTACGTTCAGCGCCGAAATCGAGGACAGCGATGGCAGGTCGTTCCACCAGGAATGGTCCGCAACGGCCACGTAACCGCCCGGCTAGTGCCCGAACCAGAACTTCGTCACGGTGGATTGGCTGCCGAGCCAGCGACACTCGCTTATTGTTTTCAGTGGCGCCTGCCTATCCCCTTCGTCCGTCGCTGAAGTGCGGCGACCTGCGGGGGCAGGACACTAGAAACATCGTACCTCGGCCTCCGCCTGTGCTTCTTCCAGATCCCGCACCATTGTATTGGCGGCCGCGCTGCGGAACTCCTGACCGAGATAGCCGCCGGCGTTGCGCCGCATCCGCAGCACCGTTTCGGCCTTCTCGTATTGTTGATATGGCAGCAGTGTCGCGATCACGTCGATCGCACACGAACAACGCTGAAGCGCCTCTTGTGTGCCGCCGTTCGTGGCCATGCAGGCGAATACGTACTCGGCCCGGGTGGCTGTGCCATAGCCTGAGTCATCGACAGCCCGCGCTGCTCCGACCGGCAATGCAGTGCAGAGGACTCCCAAAACGCCAAGATGCCAGGATACAAATGCCATCGCGTGGGGCAGCCTTCTGCATCTGGGGATGATATTCAAGAGGCCGGGCTGAGGAGACTGCACCGTTGCGCGAAACCCAATGGAGTTTTTGCCAGCTTTTCGCCGCCGGCATGGCAGCAATCCTTGCTGGCCAGGCCCAGGCAGCCGAAGCCGGTAGAACGCGGTTCTGGAATCTTACCGGCGAGACCATCACACACCTGATCCTGGCGCCGGCTGGAACCGAAAAATGGGGTCCGGATCAATGCCGCAACGATCCGGACGGCAGTGTCGATTTTGACGAGCGACTGCGCATCACCGGTGTTGGATCCGGGCGCTATGACGCGAAGTTCACCGACAAGACCGGGCGAAGCTGCACAGTCACCGACATCGATATCAAGGCTGGATCGGTATTCTCGATCGGCAAGGAAGCGCTGGAGCACTGCACCGGACCGTAGCGCGGTGCAGGCCAGACCATTGACAGCGCGTTGAGAGACGCGGGGATAATCCGGCCGCCCCAGGGGAGAATATGCCAGATGCTCATCGCGCGTCGTGCGCTGCTTGGTGCCGGGTTTGCCGCCGCCGCATCTCCGCTGCGCGCAGCCTCGGCGTCCACCGTTCGGGTTGGCGTGTTGCGGTTCGGCACTGTCTCGTGGGAGATCGACGTCATACGCCATCACCATCTGGATTCCGCCGCCGGCATCGCGGTCGAACCCGTCGACCTTGCCGCCGCACAGGCGGCGCAGGTCGCCTTGCAGGCCGGCAAGGTCGATATGATCGTGGTGGATTGGTTATGGGTGGCACGGCAACGGGCGACCGGCGCGGACTGGACCTTGGTGCCATTCTCCGACGCGGTCGGCGCCCTGATCACCCCGCCTGGCTCGCCGGTGCACGACGTTTCGGACCTTGCCGGGCACGAACTCGGCATCGCCGGCAGCCCGCTGGACAAGAGCTGGCTTATTCTCCGCGCCTATGCGAGCGAGCGTTACGGGATCGACCTCAATGTCGCCGTCAACAAGAGCTTTGGCCCGCCCCCCTTGCTGGCCGAGCAGATGAAGGCTGGCAGGCTGGATGCGCTGCTGACCTACTGGCAATTCGCCGCCAAGGCCGAGGCCGCGGGCGCACGTCGGGTGCTCGCGGTAGAGGACGCGGTCGCGGCACTCGGCGTCAGCGCCGGGGTGCCATATATCGGGTACACGTTCTCACAGCGCTGGGCCGAGCAGAACCCAACCTTGATCGACGGGTTCATCACCGCATCACGCCGGGCACGCAGCATACTCGCCAGCTCGGATGCGGAATGGCAGCGCATCGTGCCGCTTACCGGGGTCGCGGACGATGCCGAGTTGCAGCGGCTGCGTGACTGGTACCGGCACGGCATTCCGCAACACTGGGGTGAGCCGGAGCGCCGAGCCGCCGATCAACTGTTCGATCTGTTGGCCAGGATCGGCGGGCCTGATCTGGTTGGCCCGACCAATACGGTCCCGGCGGGAACATTCTGGCCGGTCAGTTGGCAGTCGCAGGCCTAAGGCATGATGAGGTCGGGTTGACCTCATCATACCTTAACTTTCCTTGGTCGAGCGCGTGATTCAGACTTCCGACGACTCCGCCTCTGGTCATCGCGCGCCAGCGGCCCGCCGGTACCGGGACCCGTTGACACGGCTCGCGTCTGCGGCCGTCTTTCTGCTTGCGTGGCAGATCGCGGCGGAAGCCGCGCAAAGCCGATTACTGCCCGGCGTTATCTCGGTGCTGCGGGCCATGGTGCAGCAGACGATGTCCGGCGTGCTGCCATGGAATCTGGCGATCACCCTGGGCCGCGTCGCCGCTGCCTTCGCGATATCGCTGGTACTGGGCAGCGCGCTCGGCATAGGCATGGGACGCTCGCGTCGCTTGGACCTTTGGTTGGACAACGCGGTCACTGTTCTGCTGAACCTGCCGGCGCTGGTCCTGATCGTCTTGCTCTACGTGTGGTTCGGCTTGAATGAGGTCGCCGCCATAACGGCGGTGGCGCTCAACAAATTGCCAACGACAGTGGTGACTATGCGGGAAGGCGCGCGCGCACTCGATCCGGCTCTCGCCGAAATGGCCCGAAGCTTTCAGATGCCGCGCTGGCGCAATTTGCGGCACGTAATCCTGCCACAACTCGCGCCTTACCTGTTTGCCGCAGCCCGCTCGGGGCTTGCCCTCATATGGAAAATCGTACTGGTCGTCGAACTGCTCGGCCGAAGCAACGGGATTGGCTTTCAGATTCAAATCTACTTTCAGTTATTCGACGTCAGGCTGATTCTTGCATACACGGTGGCATTTGTCCTGGTTGTGCAATTGATCGAATGGATCATCATGCAGCCGCTCGAAAGCTGGGCGGCGCGATGGCGAACATGATCCTGCGCCTCCGCGTCGAGAGCAAAGCGTTCCATGGCGATCGCGGCAGACTGCCTGTTCTCGGCGAGATCGAGCTGATGCTGGCCGATCGCGAGATTGTCGCTATCGTCGGCCCATCGGGTTGCGGCAAAACGACATTGCTGCGGATCATTGGCGGGCTGGACAAGGACTTTGAGGGCGAGCTTGAGTGGTGCGGCGGCGAACCACCACGCATCGGCAACGTGTTCCAGGAACCGCGCCTGCTGCCCTGGCGCACTGTTCGAGAGAACGTTCTTCTAGCGCAACACGCTGCCAGGCCCGACATCGCGGACGATTTGCTGGAGGCGCTTGGCCTTACGCCGTTCCGCGATTCGTACCCCGGCAGGCTGTCGCTGGGCATGGCGCGGCGTGTGGCAATTGCTCGCGCGTTTGCCATCGAACCCGGGCTGCTGCTGCTCGACGAACCATTCGTCTCACTTGATCCGGCAATGGCCGAGCGCAGCAGGGACGTTCTGCTGAGGGCCTGGCATGCGCGTCCCATCGCGGCGCTGCTGGTGACGCACGATCGCGATGAAGCGGCCGCGCTCGCCGATCGTATCCTGGTGTTGGGCTGCCGGCCAGCGCGCATTACAACGGAGCTCGCCGTCCAGCAAGCCGAAGGATCCCGCAATTCGCCGGGCGTCAGGCGATGATGTTCGTCCCTCCGTCAACGTAGACGGTGCCGCCAGTGATACGCCTGGCCAGCGAGGTGGCGAGGTAAGCGCAGGCGAAACCGACATCCATGATGTCCACAAGTTCGCCAAGCGGAGCCTTCTGCGCCGCCTCGTTGAGCAGAAGCTCGAAGTCCTTCAGTCCTGACGCCGCCCGCGTCTTCAGCGGTCCCGGGGAGATAGCATGAACGCGAATCCCGTGCGGTCCCAGCTCATAGGCGAGATACCGGCAGGCGGCCTCCAATGCGGCTTTGACCGGCCCCATGACATTGTAGTTCGCCACGACACGGTTGGCGCCATAATAGCTCATCGCGAACATCGTCCCGCCATTGGTCATCAGCGGTGCGGCAAGCTTGGCCATGCGGATGAACGAATGGCAGGAGACATCCATTGCCTTGGCGAAGCCATCAGCCGAGCAGTTCAGCAGACCACCCTGAAGGTCGTCCTTAGGTGCGAAGGCGATCGAGTGCACAAGGATGTCCAGCCGGCCCCATTCGCGAGCGACGCGCTCGAATAGTGTCTCCAATTGACCGGGAACCGAGACGTCCAGGGCTCCGGTAATGGTCGACTTCAATTCCTGTGCAAGCGGTTCGACATAAGTGCGCGCCCGCTCGTTCAGCCAGGTGATCGCGAGCTCGGCGCCGACCGTGTGAAACGCCTTCGCACAGCCGAAGGCGATCGACTGATCGTTGGCCACGCCGACGACCAGAGCCTTCTGTCCGCTGAGTACCGGCCTGATATGGGCTTCGTTCATGCGATTCACTTCAGCGAATGGAGGCCGATGCTGTCCGCCGGCGAGCCGATGCCACCATCACGGCTACGGCGCAGGAGGCGAGCCGCGTGAGCAGCGAGTCTGCACGGCTGGTCAGAATGATCGGCACCCGTGCGCCAAGTACGATGCCCGCCGCATCCGCGTGCGCCAGGAAGGACAGGCTCTTGGCGAGCATGTTGCCAGCCTCGAGGTCCGGAACGACAAGCACATTGGCGCGTCCTGCCACCGGCGACACGATCTGCTTGATGGCGGCAGCCTCGCGGCTGATCGCATTGTCGAGCGCAAGCGGCCCATCCAGCAGCGCACCGGTGATCTGGCCGCGATCGGCCATCTTGCACAGTGCGGCAGCCTCGATGGTGGAAGGGACTTTGGCCGTTACTGTCTCCATCGCGCTCAGCAATGCCACCCGCACTTCGGTCACACCCATGGCGTGCGCCAGATCGATGGCGTTCTGCACGATATCGACCTTGTCATCCAGCGTCGGCGCGATGTTGACGGCGGCGTCGGTGATGATCAGTGCGTCCGGATGGTTCGGCACGTCCATGATGAAGCAGTGACTGATCCGACGGGCGGTGCGGATTCCGGCCTCGCGCGATACCACCGCCCCCATAAGCTCGTCCGTATGGAGGCTGCCCTTCATCAGCGCCTCAACGCGACCTGCCGTCACAAGGCCGACCGCCTTCGCGGCGGAGTCATGGCTGTGTTCCGATGCGACGATTTCCATGGCACCGATGTCGAGGCCGCCGTCGCTGGCGGCGCCGCGGATGCGCTCCACCGGTCCGACCAGGATCGGCTCGATCAGACCCAGCCGGGCCGCCTCGACCGCACCCTGCAATGAAGCACCGTCGCAGGGATGCGCGACCGCCGCCCTGATGATGGGGAGAGCCTGGGCGGCCTTGACCAGCCGCTGATACTTCTCGTGCGCCACTCCCTGGCGGTCGGCGTCAGGCATGTTCGACCTCGGTCTTGATGCTTTTCTTGGACTCCACAGCGAATAACGCCTCAATGCGCTTCAGCCGGCGCTTTCCTTCCTCCGACATGGCGCCGGTGGCGGCGAGGACCCGATGGACGGCATCGAGTGCCGACTTACGCATCGCCGCATCACTGCCGAGCAGCTTCGGCAAAGTGCTTATGGCGCGTTCCTGATCGAGGCAAACCAGCAGATACTGCTGCCGCACCATCTCCTTGAAGTGAGCGAGCGTCATCCGCTTGTCGGCGGGGCGCGAGGCACGGATCAGTTTGAGCACCGAGAAGCCGCGCTCATCGACGCTCCTCTCAGGCAGGCGAACAAAAATCAGCGCCCGCACGGCGGCTTCGTCGGCGCCTCCGACGTCGAACTGCTGCTCCAGTTTCGAGCGCAAGCGAGTGCTGTCCGCCTCGCGGACAAGGTCCCGCTCGATCCGGCGCGGCGCGGGTTGCGCTGCGCCAAGTCCTACCAGCGCCTGCAACCAGGGCGAACCGTAGGTGTTCAGGAACATCGCCTCCGTCATCGAATCACGGAACTCGCCGAGGCTGTGCAGACAGGTCGTGATCCAGGACGAGGCCGCCTGCTCCATCGCCAGCAATGGATTGTCGGCGCTCACCGGTTGGCGGGACTCCCGCACCGAATCAGCCAGCCCCTTGACCGGCGCCATGAAGGGGTTTCGGTCAGAGAACATCGCGAAGCGGAGGCGGTTGGGATGTGCCGCCCGGGAAGCTTCCGCCACCGGTTCCATGATGGAGTTTCGGATCGCCGGAGCAACCAGGGTCTCGTAGAGACCGCAATTGATCTCGGATATCCGCGCGACCGTGGCAAAGCGCTGGTCGTCGGCCGCGTCGTTGCCGCCCAGTGCCCGGATGTGGTCCAGCGTCCGCGTCTCCAGGCGGAACAGATACTTTCCCTCGATCAGGTCTGGGTTGGCGGTGCGTTCATCGACCTCGGCAATGACTGCCTCATACAGGCCGGGCGGCAGGACATCGATCAACTCGGCGCAAGAGACGAACTCGCCATGTTCCTTGCTCGCGACCTTGCCGGAGACGAAAATACCCAGGTGACCGATGCTCTGATGCATCGTATAGACGATGGTCTGGCCGTTCTCGACAATTTCCCGCTCGTGGTCGTAGAGATCGAGAATCCAGTGAAGTGCCTGTTGCGGCGGTGTGATGTTGTCGCCCCATGAGCAGAACACGATAATCGGCGCTTTGATGTTGCGAAGATCGACACGAACGCCGTCCGACATGCGGATCTGACCGGTCGACAGCCGGTTGCCCACGAACAGGTTGTCGGCGATCCACTGCATCTCCTGTGCATTCAACAGGACCGGACTGCCCCACCAGGTTTCGAAGTCCAAGAACCGCTCGCCTTCGGTGTCCACTTTTGCATAGACGTTGTAGGCCTTGGCCCAATAGGTGTTCGCCGGGTTGAGTGACTCGAAGTTGGCGACCAGATTGGCGCCGTCGAAAATGCCGTTGCCCAGGTCGCCGGAGAGGGTGGTCAGCCACGTGCCGCCCAGCATGCCGCCCAGGTATCGCATTGGGTTCTTGCCGCGCACGCCGGCCCAGTACGACAACGGCGAGCCCGCCAGCATGATCGGCCCGGTCAGGTCAGGCTTGGTCGCAGCCATCATCATGATCTGCCAACCCGCCTGGCAGTTGGCGATGACGACCGGCTTGCCTTCAGCCTGCGGATGACGCGCCGCAACCTCTTCGATGAAGATTGCCTCGGCGCGACAGACATCCTCGATCGTCTGGCCCGGCACAGGCTTTGGCAGAAAGCCGATGAAGTAGCAGGGATGACCTGCTGTCAGGGCGACGCCTATTTCGCTCTCCTGCTTCATCCCGCCGATGCCCGGACCGTGGCCGGCACGTGGATCGACGACCACGACCGGCGCCTTGGTCGGACCGGGTTTCGTGTTGTCCGGCGGGATGATGCGAACCAGCGCGTAGTTCACTGGACGCTCGAGCGTCCGGCCATCCCGTACCAGCTCGGCCTTGAAGCTGAGGACGTGAGGGACCGGTTTCGCGCTTTGCTCCAGGTAGATGTTGCCGCGTTGCCGCAGCACATCGAGAAACAGGATCGAACGCTGCCACGCGTCCCGCCAGTACTCCTGGGCCGCGTCGAAACCAGGCCACATTTGCATTGTTTGCCCCCGCTGCTGTGCTTGGTCTGCCCGAAAGTTGCCGTCGCAACAAGTGAAAATTCGGCTCCAGGCCGGCGCCGTACGTCGCCATCGATGACAACCATAACCCCACGGGAGTCATGGCACCGCATTGATCTGGATCAACCGCGCAGTGCAACTTCAGGGGAATGTCAGGCAGCCTCGGTCTTGTCCGGCGATCGCACTTGGCGATCGTGCTTTTTGCGTGGAAGTCCAAGTCCTTGACGGTCTTCCTGCAAGGCCGCGGCCTGATCCAGGTCGTCAAACCCTGATCGCGCGACGCTGCGGTTCAAATGATCGAGATACGCGAGCACTGCATCGTGCCGGTTTATTACGGTTGTGGCGTCCGCCAGGCCCACCAACGCCGCCCGCAGACGTCGAACGAATTGGACCGACGTCGCGCCGAACTGACGGATCTCATCGAACGACAGAGCCAGATAGTCGGGCCAGCCTGGCACTGGGAAGACCACACGAATGGTACCGCTCGGACCCCGCGCATACCCGGCGTCAAGTTGTCCGCGGCTCAAGCGCCGCAGCAGATCCTCGATCTGATCGATCGCCTGAACTGCCGTCGTCGGGTCATTGACCGCCGGCGACAACGCCCGGATCGCGACGTCCACCAGCAGGCGAATGGCGTATTTCGGATCTTGCTCGAGGGTACGCGACGTTGAAAGGCGGATCGCACGCATCAGCGCCTGCTCGGGCAATGGCAGCGAGGCGCCATGCACACGGAACACGACTGCGCCCTCAACGAGGGTTTCGCCGACGCCGCATTTCGATGGCGATGACGGCATCGGCCTTCGCCAATCGTGCCAAGGTATTGAAATCGTATCTTGCGATCGAGCGCGGTTCGCCGGAATAGCGGATTGTCTGGGTTGCCGGGCCAAGATCTCCTGGACCTCGATCTCGGTCGAGACGGTCCCGTTGGCGCCTTGCTGCAAGCGAGGGAGCATGGCGCAAATGACCGACCGTACGCGCGTTCCGATGACTTGCAGCACGTTGTGCACCTGCAGATTGTTGACGCTTCGGATCAGCCTGGCGAACGCCAGCATGCTGACGATAAGCAGGATCGTTACCAACAGGGCGGAGAAGAACGGCACCGTTCCCGAGCCGCCGCGATCTGTCCAGATCAGCGCGGCCAGCGAATAGGTGAACGTCGCGAAGAACACGCCGAGAGCGTGATAGATCGGGGGACTGTCGGCGAACATGACCACCAGCCCAGGGGAGTAGGCGAGGGCGCTGAACTGCACCGCGACGAAGGCGATGGCGAATACGATACCGGTAAGGGCCATCATCCCGGAGCTGACCGCGGAAAAGAATGCCAACGCGGCGGAGACGGACATTCGGTGCGTGTAGCCGGGCAGATAGGCCTGCTCCAGGCGCGGCAGGACAGCGCCTGCCACCACGCTGAGCCACACTGGCATCGGATCCTCGAGCGGCTGAGCCGTGCTCGCTAAAGCATGACAAGGTCAGGTTGACCTCTCCCCGCTTTAGCCTCCTTTGGTTGAGCGCGTGATTCAGACCTCCGGCGATTCCGCCTCCGGTCATCACGCGCTAGCCCGGCCAGGTCAGTTCGGGCACGAACTTGAACGGATAGTCCGGTTCCTTGTAGCCGTGCGCTTTCTGCCGTTCCGGCAGTCTGACCTTCTCGCGCGGCAGCTCCTCGTAGGGGATATGCTTCAGCAGATGGGTGATCAGGTTCAGCCGTGCCCGCTTCTTGTCGTCGGAGCGCACCACATACCACGGTGCCCAAGGAGTGTCGGTTGCCTCGAACATTGCGTCGCGTGCACGCGAATAGTCATACCAGCGGCTGTATGACTTCAAATCCATCGGAGACAGCTTCCAGATCTTGCGCCCGTCGTCGATGCGGGCTTCCAGCCGGCGGGTCTGTTCCTCCTGGCCGACCTCCAGCCAGTACTTCAGGAGAACGATCCCCGATTCGGTCATCGCCCGCTCCACCGGCGATGCCAGTTGCAGGAACCGCTTCGCCTGCTCCTCGGTGCAGAAGCCCATCACGCGTTCGACGCCGGCGCGATTGTACCAGCTCCGATCGAAGATAACGATTTCTCCGGCCGCCGGCAGATGCGGCATGTATCGTTGGAAATACATCTGCGACTTCTCGCGCTCGGTGGGCGCCGGCAGAGCGACGACGCGGAATACGCGCGGGCTCACCCGCTCGGTGATCGCCTTGATCGTGCCGCCCTTGCCAGCGCCGTCGCGTCCTTCGAAGACGATGCAGACCTTCATTCCCTTGTGCACCACCCATTGCTGCAGCTTGACCAGCTCCTCGTGTAGCCTGGTCAGCTCGTGCTCGTAGTCCTTGCCTTTCAGTTTGCCGTTCGCCGCGGCCGGAGTGCCGTTGGCCTCGGATTTCTTCAGCTTCTTTGCCGCGCTCATCGCACCACCTGCCGGGACGTTGCCAAGACTTATGCTTCCAGGGCGCTCTTCGGCCAGGTAAAGAACAGCCCGATATCACCCGGCTTGCCGCCTGGATAGTTGACGATGCGAGCGGCGAAGCCAAAGCCGCCCGGCTTCAGGTTCTGCCGCCAGTACTCGTGGACCTTGCGAACCCCGGCCGGCATTGTCAGCAGCCAGTCGGGTTGCTCTGCCTGCCTGGCCGCCTCTTCCTTGCTCGGCTTATTGATCGGCGGTACGCCGGCGTTGATCACCGCCCGGCCGCCGTCGGTGCAGAAGTCGCAAGGGAACGACGCGAACATCAGCTCGGTCTCGCCGCGCTCGAAGGCGCGCCTGATCCGGTCCAGGCCGGACTGGACGACCTCGTCGGTCAACTGGAAGTTCTCCAGCCGCTGCCTGAAGGCGACCAGTTCTTCCTCCTTTCGGCGCTGGAGCTGCTCAGCCGCCTCCTGGTCGCGCCGGCGTCGGGCATCGCGCTCCGCGAACAGTGCGGCGACCGACAGGGTTGAGCCTGGGACCTCTGGCATGACGTTCCCTTCCCGATCCATGTTGGCTTGACGATTAACTCGACCCGGGGTCAGGTCACCTTGATCCAGGTCAACGCAAGAGGCCACATCGCTCCCACTGTCCCCACCGGGCCAGTGTGCGGCTGCCGCGCAGTTGCTGTTGCCTGGCGCCTGATGACCGCAGGCGGAATCGCCGAAAGCCTAAATCCCGCGCTTAACCAGAGAAAGCCGAAGCATGATGAGGTCAACCGGACCTCATCATTAGGAGCCGATCTTCCAGCCGTTTGGGGTTTTGCACCAGGTCAACTTGCGATCCCTCTCCGAGCGCGGCCCAGGAACGGTGTAGTCGTAGTGCATCACCCGGCATGCCAGGCCTTTTTGCTTGACGGCGTTTCCCGCGGTGATCGTGCCGTTGACGCCCGACTTGGGGTTGCTCCAGGTCTCCTTGGCCCCGGCTGTCAGGCCCGGGCGGTCCAGCAGCCGGTTCGTGGCGTCGGTGAGCACTGAGACATCGTCCGAGTTCAGCGGCATCCCGCGGGTGCCGCGAAACGGGTTGATCTGCGCCAGGGCCGCGCCAGGCAGGCAGACACCGATCATCAAGAGGAGCAAGAGTCGTTGGTGAGGCATGGCGCTCTCCCAGCACAGCAGACTGTTCGAAGGCAGATTGCAGATTGATTTGACCTGGATCAACCCGCGGTGGGCCGATGTCGTTTAACGTCAGTGCCGCGGAGGAGTGTCCGCAGGCTACCAGACAGGGGAACGACCGATGCTGGAGGAAGCAATCTACACGGCAGCGGATCTGATGACGCGCGACGTTGCCGTGGTGCATCCGGAGACATCGTTGCTGGATGCAGTGAAGTTGCTGGCGCAGCGGCGAATCAGTGGCATGCCGGTTGTGGACGATACCGGTACGATCGTCGGCATGCTGAGTGAAGGCGATCTGGTGCGCTGGCACGAAGGCTACACGGAGCGACAGGCCCGCTGGCTCGACATGCTGGCGGAAGGGCACGACCTCGCGCCGGAATTCCTGCAGGGCATTCAGGAACAGCGACGCAAGGTGAAATCGGTGATGTCGTCTGGTGCGAAGACCGTTGCCGAGGACACGCCGGCGCGCGAGGTTGCCCGCTTGATGTATGCCAACAGTATCAAGCGCGTGCCGGTGGTGCGGGACGGCAAGCTGGTCGGTATCGTGGCGCGATCCGACCTGGTGCGGGCGCTGGCGCAGAAGCTTGGGGAACAGCCTTCGGCTGTCTCCGTGCAGCGGGAGACGCTGAACGAGGCACTCCGGCAGAAGCGGGAAGAGGCCACCAGCCGGCCTACTGGTTCGTGACCTCAACGCGGGCCCAACTCAGGTCAGGATTGAACTGCGTGATCGCCGGCGCGAGGCGCGCGGTTTCCGGGCCGAGATCCTTTTGGAACACCACGCCGTCCTGATTGACCAGGAACGACGTGATGCCGGAGGAACCAAAGCTGGATGGCCAGGCGACCAGTGCAAAGCCCCTTGTCATGCGACCTGACTGCACGTAGTTCACCGCGCCGCCGGGGGCGTTGGGGCCCTGCGCCTTCAGGATTCGAAAATAGTAGCCCTGATACGGAATGGGCTTGCCACCCACCAGGGCGCCAGGCGCGGGGTAGCCCTCCTCCTCGGCCTGAGCCACCAGCGGCCCAAATGGACTTTCCTCGCCGCCGACGGCTACGGGCCAGTAGAGACCGTCGTGACGTCCGGCGGTGCTGATCAGCCGCTCCGCATAGTAGCCGTTCCCGGTCTGCTGCTTCATCAGCTCGAAATAGTCCTTCTGTGCTTCGACATAGGTCAGCGTGACGCGTATGGCTGCCAGTTCATTGCGCCCGATGCGGCGATCAATGATCTCCTGCGCACCAGCCTTGGTATCGAAGTGCCACCGACCGTCGGACCGCACGATCGGAATTGGCAGCGGCCAGTCGTTTGCTCCGACTTCCAGCTCTATGTCATCCGGTCCGTGCGGCACCAGCGCATGTTTCTCATCGTAGGAGGCGGCAAACCTGCGCTCTTGTTCCTGATCCGCGTAACGATCGCCAGTGGACAGCAACTTCTCGCTGTCGGGGCCGAGGATTGCGCGCAGCGCCGCCATGTCGTGCGTGCGGGTGGCTGAGGCGAGCGCGCCGGCGGCTTCGTCCGGCGATGCGAATGTCTGTTGGGCAGGCGATTGTGCGTCCGCCGCCTGGGCGAGCAGGAGGCATGATGCCATCGCGAAGCCGGCGCAGCGCGCTCGCAGACATCTTGGGTCCCAGGTTCTCATCGCAAACTCCCGCTCATCGCCGCCCGCCACCGCCGCGTCCGCCGCCGCGGAAACCACCGCCGCCACCGCCGCGAGAAGCGAAGCCGCCTCCGCCTGGCCGCTGCGCTTGGCCGAACGACCGGCTTTGCGCGCCCCGCTGGCCGAATTGCGAGGCCTGCCGTCCTTGGCCCATACCCGAGAACGCGCCTGACCCACCCTGCCTTGCCGGAAGCGTGGTCGGCCGGTTGACGTTCGGGCGGTTGCCGGGCTGGCCAAGGCCTGGCCTTCCGGCGCCACCACCTTGGCCGATACCACCGCCGCCCGGCCGCTGCGGTCCACCGCCGGCGCCACCGCCCGGCCGGTCAAATCCACCACCTGCGCCGCCACCTGGCCGATTGAGGCCACCTCCCGCCGCACCGCCACCCGGCCGATTAAGTCCCCCTCCACTGCCGCCCTGAGCGAAGTTGCCGCCGCGCGATGGCGGTCGAACGGCGTTGCCCGGCACA
>DATBKQ010000560.1:0-4561 GCA_036555825.1 Acetobacteraceae bacterium
GCACGAGCGCCTGAGAAATAGCGCGTGATGACCAGAGGCGGGAGCGCCGGAGGTAAGCGCGGACCTGGCGCAGACAACCGGACCGTGTCGGCGGAAGCGTGGAGGAGAGAGCACGCGCTCTCTCCCCCGAACCGACAGCGCCGATCAGCGCCCGCCGCTGGCGTCCGCCACCGCGTGCGATCTTTCCGCCACCTGCAGCACGCCGCGCGAGGCAGCCTCCTCGAGCATATAGAACGAACCGTTGAGGCCACCGAACGTGGTGGAAATGCCGGTAACCGACCGGTCGGCAAGATTGCCCGAGTAGGTCGTCTTCAGATTGTTGAACTGGAAGGTCAGCATTCCGGCACCATGGATCCAGGTGCCGCTGTGACCCTGGCCGTCCGTGAAGGTGTTGTTGGCTGCCAGATTCATCGTGGTCGATGCATAGTTTCCAGTGGTGTTCCAGTCGTAGAACAAAGTCCACTTTCCGGGAACGGCCATAACTTTCCTCCGATAACGAATTGCACATTGCGGATACGCGGCGCGGTGCCGTGCCGGGCAATCAGGTAGGCGCGGACGGAAACCCGGGCCGCGCGCAGAACGATAAATGCAGAGAAAGAATTCTCGTGTGAGTTGCGTCACACGTGGCGTCTGGTTCGTTGCTTGCTCACCCGATGCTGCGCGAGGCCATCTCGAACGTGCCCTTGCTCAGCGCGGGAGTATCGAGGATGCGCTGCAGCTCCTGCTTCATCAGCGCCTGGCGCTCCGGATCGAAGCGGCGCCACTGGCCGAGTGGCGGCACCAGGCGCGCGGCGACCTGGGTATTCACCGGGTCCAGTGCGACGATGGTGTCGGCGAGAAAGCGATAGCCGCTGCCGGCGGGTTCGTGGAAGCGAACCTGATTGCCGGAGGCGAAGCTCGCGACCAGCGCGCGGACCCGGTTGGGATTGCGCAGGTCGAAATCGGCGTGCCTGGCCAGCGCACGCACGGCGTTTGGCGTATCCGGCAGCGGCGACATCGCCTGGAGGGCGAACCACTTGTCCAGCACCAGGTCGTCGGTGCGCCAGCGCGCATGGAATGCCGCCAGCGCCGCGACCCGCTCCGGACAGTCGATCGCCGCCAGCACCGCGAGTGCCGCGAGCACGTCGGTCATGTTCTGCGCCGCGTCGAACTGCGCCTGGGCGAGCGCGACACCCTCCGCGTTGCCGCCGGCCGCGAGATAGGCGAGGCAGACATTGCGCAAGGCGCGCTGCCCGATCGCCTGGCCATCGATGCGATAGGGTCCGGTGTCGGTGAGTCGTTGGTAAGTGTCGCGCAGCCTCTCGCGCAATGCCGCGCCGATCGCGATGCGCGCGGCATCGCGCACCGCGTGGATCGCATCGACGTCCGCCTCCGCCATCTGGTCGGTCAGGAACGCCTCGCCGGGCAGCACCAGCGCCTCGGCTGCGAAGGCAGGATCCGCATCGGAATCGCGCAGTGTCGCCGCGAGCGCGTCGATCAGACCCTGTTCGGGGGCGGTACTTTCGCCGCGACGCCACGCCGCCGCCATCTCCAACAGCAGGTGCGTTGCGTATTGCTGCGCTGACTCCCAGCGCACGAACCGATCGGTGTCGTGCGCGGCGAGAAACCGCAACTGCGCGAGCGGCACGCCGGACAGCTTCACCGGCGCGGAAAAGCCGCGCAGCAGCGAAGGCACCGGACGCGCCGCCACATCGTCGAAGTCGAAGCTCTGCTCGACCTCGGTCAGCAGCAGGATGCGCGCGGCTATCTCATCGCCGGCGCTGTCGAGCAGACCCATGGCGACCGGGATCGCCAGCGACTGCTTGTCCGCCTGGTCCGGCGTTGGCGGGGTGCGCTGCTTCAGCGTCAGGGTGTAGCGACGCGCCACGGTATCGTAGCTGTCGGATACCTTGACCTCCGGCGTCCCCGCCTGGTGATACCAGCGCTTGAACCGCGTCAGATCGACGCCGGAGGCGTCCTGCATCGCCTGGACGAAGTCGTCGATGGTGACCGCCTGGTTGTCGTGCCGGGCGACATACAGGTCCATGCCGCGGCGGAATGCCTCGCGACCGATGATGGTCGCCATCATGCGGATCACCTCGGCACCCTTGTTGTACACCGTCGCGGTATAGAAGTTGTCGATCGTGATGTAGTGATCGGGCTGCACCGGATGCGCCAACGGACCGGCGTCCTCGCGGAACTGCGCCGCGCGCAGCGCGCGCACGTCGCCGATCCGCTTTACCACGCGGCTGCCCTGATCGGCGGTGAATTCCTGATCGCGATAGACCGTCAGACCTTCCTTCAGCGAGAGCTGGAACCAGTCGCGGCAGGTGACGCGGTTGCCGGTCCAGTTATGGAAGTATTCGTGCGCGATGACCGTCTCGATGCCCTGGTAGTCGGTGTCCGTCGCGGTCTCCGGCTTCGCCAGCACGTATTTGGTGTTGAAGACATTCAGCCCCTTGTTCTCCATCGCGCCCATGTTGAAGTCGGACACCGCGGCGATGTTGAACACGTCGAGGTCGTATTCCAGGCCGAACACGTCCTCGTCCCATTTCATCGCCGTCTTCAATGAGCGCATGGCATGCGCGCAGCGGTCCTGATCGCCCGGACGCACCCAGATGCCGAGATCGACGTGGCGGCCCGAGCGCGTGACGAAGCTATCCTTCACCGCGACCAGCTTGCCGGCCACAAGGGCGAACAGGTAGCAGGGCTTGGGGTGCGGATCGGTCCAGGTGACGCGGTGGCGGCCATTGCCGGCATCCTCGACCGCCCCAGGGTTGCCGTTCGACAGCATGACCGGGACGCGCGCCGCATCGGCGGTGATGGTGGTCGTGAAGCGCGCCATCACGTCGGGGCGATCGGGGAAATACGTGATCCGCCGGAAGCCTTCTGCCTCGCACTGCGTGAAGTAGCTGCCGTTCGAGGTGTAGAGGCCGGACAGTTCCGTGTTGTCCTTCGGTGCGACGCGTGTCTCGATTTCCAGCGTGGCCGTATCGGGCATATCGGGAATCAGCAGCCTTTCGCCTTCGATCCGATAGCGGTTGGCGCCCAGTTCCTCGCCGTTCAGCGCGACGCGCAGCAGGCTCAGCGCCTCTCCGTCCAGGGTCAGCGGCGCGTCGCGTTCGTTCGACGCCGGATTGCGCCGAAGCGCCAGGCGCGAGCGCACGCGGGTCGCGGCTTCGTCCAGATCGAAAGCCAGCACGACCGTATCCACCAGGAAGACCGGCGGCCGGTAGTCGGAAAGGCGTGTTTCGCGCGGTGCGGTCTGCGGCGGGGGAGAGCTTACGTCGAGTGGCATGAGTCTTTCGTCCTTACTCGGCCGCCTGCTTCGGCCGCATCGCTCGGAGCTCTTCAGCCAGGCGCTTCGAGACATACATCACGTCGATGCCCATGAGGCGGTCGTCGGTAGCGTAGTGCAGCACCACGCCCGGGGCCACTTCCTCGGAATCCATGTAAACCGCGTTGCGCGCCTCGAACTTGGTGGCAAGGATATCCGCCTCTGGATCGTATGTGGTCTCGATCGTCGCCACCTTGCTCCTCGTTCGCAGAAGACTGTCACGGCCAGAATATCAGGACCCTCTGGCCGACGCGCAACCCGGAGCATCCGATCGCGCTGGGGGTGACGAGGGTGGCCAGCCAGAGCACAATGGCCAGATATGGCATGGGGATAAGACCAATGGCAGCGGAATTCGATCTGGTCATTCGCGGCGGCACGGTGGTCGACGGCACGGGGCGCGACCCGATCGAGGCGGATGTCGGCCTCAAAGGCGACCGTATCGCCGCGATCGGCGCCATCGCGAAGAACGGCGCCGACGAGATCGACGCCAGGGGCAGGCTGGTGACGCCGGGCTTCGTCGATATCCACACGCACTACGACGGCCAGGCGGTGTGGGACAGCCACATGACGCCGTCCTCGATGCATGGCGTCACCACCGCGGTGATGGGCAATTGCGGCGTGGGCTTCGCCCCCTGCCGGCCAGCCGACCGCGAGAAGCTGGTTGAGCTGATGGAGGGCGTCGAGGACATTCCCGGCCCGGTCATGCACGAAGGCCTGACATGGCAATGGGAGTCGTTCGCCGGGTATCTCGGCGCGCTGGAACGGCGCACCCGCGATATCGACCTATGCGCGCTGCTGCCGCATGCCGCGGTCCGGGTGTTCGTCATGGGCGATCGCGCGCTCGCGCTGGAGAACGCCAACCAGGCCGACATCGCCCAGATGCGCGAGATCGCCGCCGAGGCGATGCGCGCCGGTGCGTTCGGCTTCTCCACTTCGCGCAGCCTCAGCCACAAGACATTGAAAGGCGATCCCACACCGACCTTGCGCGCGCAGGAAGACGAACTGACCGGCATCGCCATGGGCATGCGCGACGCGGGCTCGGGCTTCCTGGAGATCGTCTCCGAATGGGCGCCCGATCCGAAGGCGGAGTTCGACATGCTGCGCCGCGTGGTGGAGCGCTGCGGCCGGCCCTGCGTGTTCACCCTCACGCAGCGTCACGCTCGGCCCACGGTTTGGCGTGACCTGCTGCGCTACGCGGATGCGGCCATTGCCGATGGTGTGCCGATGCGTCCGGTGGTGGCGCCC
>DATBKQ010000561.1:0-6662 GCA_036555825.1 Acetobacteraceae bacterium
CGTCTGCCGTTCCTGCGTCGGCGGGTGCTTTTGACGCAGGCGACGCGTGCGTTTTTCACCGCACGCGGCTATACGGAAGTGGAGACGCCGTATGCGGTCACGGCGCCCGGCGAGGAAGTTCACCTTCGCGCTTTCCGCACCGAACGCGAGTCACCCGACGGCTCGCGCGAGGCGCTCTGGCTGCACACCAGTCCTGAGCTCGCCATGAAGAAACTGCTGGCCGCCCGCGCCGGGCCGATCTTCCAGGTCGCGCGCGTGTGGCGCAATGGCGAGGGCAGCGACCTGCACGCTCCCGAGTTCACGATGCTGGAATGGTATCGACCGGGAGCAGGAATGGACTCGCTGATCGGCGAGACCATCGGCTATCTGCGTGCCGTGCTGCCGCCCACCGTGCGCTGCCGTGGCGTTGCCACCGATCTTTCCACGATCGAGCGTCTGACGGTGGCGGAAGCCTTTGCCCGCTACGTGTCTGCCGACGTGCTGCGTACCGCAGGGAATGGCCCGGCGCTTGCCCGGCAAGCAGGGGTGGCGCTGCGCGACGGGGAGACCTGGGAGGACCTGTTCTTTCGTTTGCTGCTGGAGCGGGTCGAGCCGCATCTGGGGCGCGCGCACCCAACCTTTCTCACCCACTGGCCGGCGGCGCAGGCGGCGCTTGCACGCCGCGACGCGTCGGACCGGCGCGTCGCCGAGCGGTTCGAGCTGTTTGTCTGCGGCATCGAACTGGCGAACGCGTTCGTCGAACTCACCGATGCAGCCGAACAGCGCGCGCGCTTCGAGGCCGATCGCGCGCGGCGGCACGCGATTTCGGGACCCGACTGGGCGCTTGACGAGGATTTCCTGGACGCGCTCGCATTCGGCATGCCGTCTTCCGCAGGTATCGCGCTCGGGTTTGACCGGCTGGCGATGATCGCCTCCGGTGCCAGCAGAATCGATCAGGTGCGATGGCTGGGTTAATCGTTTCGTAATCGGTTCAGGAGCAAGCATTGGAGTCCACTGCAACTGCAATGGAGCCGTGCATGTTTCCCGTCGCTGATGATTTTGCCGCGATCGCCAAACGATTGAAAGAGATTCAACAGGAGGTGGCCGCGGAAGCCGCCGCCCGCGCCCGAAGCAAGGACGAAGCCGGACGCCAGTTAGACGCAGCCGATCCGTACCAAGAGATATCCTGCAAAATGATGCAGGCCTAGTGGCGCGCCAATACCGGAAACTGCAGGCACAACGCCTCGGCACCACCAACCCCCGCCATCACTGCCAGCGCCCCATCATCGGGCGCGACAAAAACACAGGAATTGGGTGGCAAAAACGTCGCCTCGCCGGCGGACGCGGAACCGGACAGCACGATCCAGAACTGTCCGCCGCCCGCTCCCGAATCGGGACCATGCACGCGCCTGCCTGCCGGCAGGCGATAGCGCCACGCCGCCATGCCGTCGGGTGTCGGTTCGATCACGGTAGTGCAGGACAGGTCGCCTGTCTGAGCCAGTTCCGCCGTCGAAGCGGCAGGCATCGGCGGTGATGTCGCCTCGCGGTGCTGATGATTCTGCAGGCGGGCTGCCCGCAACTGTTGCCGCGCGCCAGGCATATAACGCGCGCCGGGATCCCACGTGTTGCGCAAGGTGAACCAGGCAATGCCTTCATCGGCAGCAACGATCGGACCGTAGGCCGACCACGCGTTGGTGTAGTGCACCGCCACCGAGCCGACATCGTGCGTGCCGAGACGGCCACCGCCCTGCATCACCACCTGATACTGATCCGCCTGGTGGAAGTGCGGCCTGACCACCGCATGAGGATCCTTCTCCACCAGGAATGCCATCGGATAAAGCACGCCCGCCTCGGGTGCGGCCTGGCCCTGCTTGAGAGTGTTGCGGTTTTCGCCGATGAAGGTGGTGTGCCAGCCGTTGGCTGTCTTCCGCCGCGCCGTCCGGCGCGCCACCTCGCTGTTCGCTGTCAGGATCATGGCCACTCCTTTCGGGTGCAGCCTACGATGCGAGCCGCTGCCGCGCCAAGGCAGCACCGGCACCCAGCGCCATCAGCTTGGCCTGCGCCACCTCGCGGCGCATCGGCGCCATGCCGCAGTTGGTGCAGGGCAACAGCCGCTCGGCCGGTACGAAGGACAGCGCCTGCGCGATGGTGTCGGCGACCTCTTCCGGTGTCTCGATGCGGTCGGTCGCGACATCGATCACGCCGACCAGCACGTCCTTGCCGGCGAGCAGCCGCATCAGCGCCATGGGAACGTGCGAATTGCGGCACTCCAGCGACACCTGGTCGATGCGGCTGGTCGCCAGCACGGGAAACGTCTGCTCATATTGCCGCCACTCGGCGCCCAGCGTGCTCTTCCAACCGATGTTCGCCGGGATGCCGTAGCCATAGCAGATATGCACGGCGGTCTTGCACCGGAGGCCCTCCGCCGCACGCTCCAACGCCGTCACGCCCCATTCCCGGACCGCATCCATGTAGACATTGAATGCCGGCTCGTCGAACTGGATGACATCGACGCCGTCCGCCGCCAGCGCGCGCGCCTCCTGGTTCAGCAACGCGGCGAACGCCATGGCCAGGGCGGCACGGTCGTGGTAGTGCGTATCGGCGATCGTATCGACGATGGTCATCGGACCGGGGAGGGTGAACTTCAGTTTCCGTGCGGTGTGGCTGCGCGCGAGTTGTGCCTCGGCCGCGTGCACCCGCCCGCGCAGACGGAGCGGCCCGGTTACCGTCGGCACCATCGCCTTGTAGCGGTTGTCGCGGATGCCGATCTCGACGCGGCGGCTGAAGTCGATCCCTTCGATATTCTCCAGGAAGCCATGGACGAAATGCTGGCGCGACTGTTCGCCATCGGTCGCGATGTCGAGGCCAGCATCTTCCTGCAGCTTGATCGCCAGCAGTGTGGCGTCGCGCTTTGCCGCGGCAAGCTCATCGCCGGACAGTTTCCACGGCGGCCACAGCATGTTGGGCTCGGCCAGCCATGCGGGTTTCGGCAAACTTCCGGCAATGCTGGCTTCGAACATGGCACCCCCTCCCTGACCCTCCCCCGCTTGGCGGGAGAGGGGACTACTCTGGTACCTCCGGCGTGCGGAACAGCAGCGGGAAGGCGCTGTGCACGTGCGGCGCGGTCACGGGAGGGGCGCCGAAATGCAGGAACGAGCGATTCAGCTCGTCAAGGCCGCGCGCACCGGCCAGCGCCATCGCCACCATCATCTCCTGCTCCAGGATCGCCAGCAGCCGGTGCACGCCGAGTGCCCCCTCGGCCGCCAGCGCGTAGCAGTAGAGCCGGCCGATCGCGACCGCATCGGCGCCCAGCGCGATCGCCTTCACGATGTCGGTGCCGCGCGAGAAGCTGCCATCGATCATCACGCGGGCCCGGCCGCGCACCGCGTCCATCACCTGGGGCAGCACGTCCATCGCGCCACGGCCGTGATCGAGCTGACGGCCGCCGTGGTTCGATACGTACACCACCTCCACGCCATGCTCACAGGCGATCGCCGCATCCTCGGCGGTGGCGATGCCCTTCAGGATCAGCGGGATGCGGTGCGTGTCCTTGAAGCGCTTCACATTGTCCCAGCAGAAGCTAGCCTGGAAATTGTGACCGGTCGCCGCAGTGCGCCATGGCTTGACGAAGCGCGCCGCGATGTCGCGCTCGCGGCGGGAGTAGGCGGCGGTATCGACCGTGATGCAGAACGCGTCGTAGCCAGCGGCCACCGCGCGGCGCGCCACCTCGTCCACCCAGGCATCGTCGCCGCGCACGTAGAGCTGGAAGATCTTCGGCCCAGCCACCGCCTTGGCGGTCTCCTCGAGGCCCGGTTTGGTGACCGAGCTGACGATGATTGGGATGCCGAATTCGGTGGCGCCGCGGCCCGCCGTGGCGGCGCCACCGGCATCGAATGATTCCAGCGAACCGACGGGCGCCAGCAGCAGCGGCAGCCGCAGCTTCATGCCGAGGAAACTGGTGCCGGCACTCACCCTGGAAACGTCGCGCAGGACCCGCGGTCGCAGCGCGATGGCGTCCAGCGCCGCCCGGTTGCGCCGCAGGGTGGTTTCGCTCTCGGTCCCACCGATGAGGTAGCCCCAGATGTTGCCGGGAAGCTTCGCCCGCGCCGCCGGGATGAACTCGTGCAGACACTGATAGTCGCCGGTCAGTTCGGCAAGGTGCGGCGCTTCGGGCATCGGTCTCTCCCCCTTCGATGGCGCGCATCAGGCATCCAAGCCTGCCGGCAGCGCAAGGCCCGGCGATCAGGCGGCGACGGTCGCGGGGTTGTCGGTGAGCGGCTTGGCGGGCCGGGTCTCCGGCATCCACGACCAGACTGCCCACAGCGCACCGAGGCCGATGATGGCGAGGCAGAAGAATGCCATGGGCGCGCCGAGTTCATCGGCCAGCCAACCGGCCAAGGTGGTGCTGATCGTAGCGCCGAGACCGACGGCGAGTCCGATGGAACTGATCGCCAGGTTGAGGAAGCCGCTCCGCTTGGTCACATCCGCCGCGATCAGCGGCACCATCAGGCCGAATACGGTCCCGCTGACGCCATCGAGCGTTTCGATCATCACCAGCGGAATTGCATCCGGCAGATCGACGAACAGGATCGCGCGCAGCGGCAGGGCGGCGAAGCCGACCAGCAGGATCGGGCGACGGCCGACCAGTTGCGCCATCCTCCCAGCCCAGGGCGAGCACAGGGCCACGATCGCCTGCGGCACCATGATCGAGGCCGAGACAACAAATCCTGATTCGCCGGTGCGCTTGGCGAGCTCGTTCAACGCCAGCGGCAGCATGGCGGCATTCGCCAGGCTGAACAGCACGGCGCAGACCGCGAAGATGTGCAACGCCGGTTCATTGAAGATGTGCCAAGGCTGCTGGTTGCGCTGGCGGCGTTCCTTGGGGTGCAGCAGGGAAGGGTGGTCCGTTTCCACCACCCGATCCGAGTTGCGGAACAGTGGCAAGGTCATGATCGCGGGTGCCACCAGCAGGGCAACGGCCACGAAAACCGCCCGCTCGGAAATGTAATAGGCGATGGCGCCCAACGCGCCGGCGGCGATCGCGTTGCCGAGCGAGGCGTAGCGCGCATTGATGCCGAGGCGCTCGGAGAAGGCGTCATGGCCGCAGAGAGCCAGGGTGAGAGCGGCGACGGCCGGCGTCAGAATGCAACTTGCCAGGGCGTGAACAATCTGGGCTGTCCAGACCGGGCCGGGCGTCGGCTCGGCCAGCAGCAGCACGACGCTCAGGCCGAGAAGCAGCAGGCCGAGGCCGTTGGCGAACCGCTTGCGGTGGATCGCATCGACCAATGCGCCGGCGGGGAGCTGCAATACGAGCACCGCCGCGGTGCCGATGCTGAGCGCAACCCCGATGTCCACCTGGGACCAGCCTCGCTCGGTCAGATAGACGGAGAAGAACGGGCCAAAGCCGGTCTGCACGGCGGCAAGAAAGAAGTTGAGGCTGTTCAGCCCGATGCGGCAGCGGAGCGAATTCATCGACGGGTGATTGCCTCGGCTACCAAGATACGACGGGCCGGGCAGATGGCTGCCCGGTCCGTATGGTAGCGATTGGTGCTGTCGGAGTCAGTCCCCGAAGCCAATCCTGGATGTAATCCCTCCGGCGTGAGGCGCGAGGGGGAACTCATATCGGCCAGCCTCTTGGCTGACCGGTATGAGGCTGTGCGGTATCACTCGCCCGATCAATCTCCCGATCAATCTCCCACTGCGCGCAACAGCGGCAGGCGCGGCGCGCATAGCTCCTCATACAGTTCAAGATAGTCCTCGGCCATGCGCCGCGAGGTGAACCGCCGGTCGAACGTCTGGCGGACCTTCGCGCGATCCAACTCGCCCAGCCGCTCGACGGCCGCGACGGCACCAGCCTCATCGTGGACGATGAAACCTGTCAATCCGTGATCGATCACCTCGGGCACCGAGCCGCGGTTGAACGCGATCACGGGAGTGCCGCAGGCCATGCTCTCGATCATCACCAGGCCGAACGGCTCCGGCCAGTCGATCGGGAACAGCAGGGCGTGCGCCCCGGACAGGAAAGCGGGTTTCTGGCTGTCGTTGATCTCACCAATGAACTCGACCCAAGGGCTGGCATCGATCAACGGCTTGATCTCGCGCCCGTAGTACTTCTTGTCGGCGTTATCGACCTTGGCGGCGACCTTGAGCCGCATGCCCGCTGCGCCGGCGATACGGATCGCCTTATCGACGCCTTTTTCCGGCGAAATCCGCCCAAGAAACGCCAGATAGTCCTGCTTCATGGGGCGCGGCGTCAGCAGGTTCGCCGGCATGCCGTGGTGCACCGTGCGGATCCAGTTGAGGCGAGGAATTGGCCGGCGCTGGCTGTCGGAGATCGACACGAAAGGCGCATCAAAGAGTTCATAGACGTCCTTGAACTCGGGGATGTCGAGGCGGCCGTGCAGCGTCGTGAGGAACGGCGTGGGCTGCCGGCTGAACAGGGACAGAGGGAAGTAATCGGTATGAAAGTGCAGCACATCGAACTCATCGGCGCGGCGGTAGATCAGCTCCATCATCCGCAGATAGATCGCGATCCAGTCGACCACGCTCGGATCGAGCCGCAACGCCCGATCGCGCATCGGCACGAGCGGGGCGGAGGTGATGGAGTCACCGCTGGCGAACAAGGTCACGTCATGACCCATCGCCACCAGCTCCTCGGTGAGGGAGTAGACTACACGTTCAGT
>DATBKQ010000562.1:0-5184 GCA_036555825.1 Acetobacteraceae bacterium
CCTTTGAGGATTGGATGCCATGAAGCTGAAGGCCGACCGGGCCACCCTGCTGAAGGCGCTGGCCCATGTGCAGAGTGTGGTGGAGCGCCGCAACACCATTCCGATCCTGGCCAATGTGATGATCGCGGTGCGCGACGGCAAGCTGACCTTGACCGCCACCGATATGGAGATTGCCATCGTCGAGGACGTGCCGGCCAGCACCACCCGCAACGGCTCCTGCACGGCACCCGCCGCGACATTGTATGAGATCGTCCGCAAGCTGCCCGATGGCGCGGAGGTGGAACTCGATCATCCGGGCGGCGACGCGCAGCTTGCTTTGCGCTCGGGACGCTACACCACCAGCCTCGTGGTGCTGCCGACCGAGGACTTTCCCTCGATGACCGCCGGTCCCTTGCCGCACAAATTCGGCCTCCCGGCGCAGGTGCTGCGCGGCCTGATCGACCGCACCCGGTTCGCGATCAGTACCGAGGAGACCCGGTATTACCTCAACGGCATCTACCTGCACGCAACCGAGACCGAAGGCACCCGCGTGCTGCGCGCGGTGGCGACCGACGGCCATCGTCTGGCCCGCGTCGAGGAGCCGTTGCCGGAGGGCGCCGGCTCGATGCCGGGTGTGATCATCCCGCGCAAGACCGTGAATGAGCTGCGCAAGCTGCTGGACGAGGTGACCGGCAGCGTGGAGATCGCACTGTCGGACACACGCATCCAGTTTCATGCCGATGCGATATTGCTGACCAGCAAGCTGATCGACGGCACCTTCCCGGAATACGAGCGCGTCATCCCGCGCGGCAACGACAAGGTGCTGCGGGTCGGCAAGAAGGACTTCGCCGATGCGGTCGGCCGCGTGGCGGCGATCTCGGCCGAGCGATCCCGCCCGGTAAAGCTTTCGCTGGCGCGCGATCTGCTGGTGCTGTCCGCCTCCAGCCCGGAACAAGGGACCGCGACCGAGGAACTGGATTCCGACCACGTCACCTACGAGGCTGGCCCGCTGGAGATCGGCTTCCAGGCGCGCTACCTGAACGACATCACCGACCAGATCGATGGCGACGTCGAGTTTCGCTTCGCCGACGGGTCCGCACCCACCGTGGTGCGCGACGCCGCCGATGCCAGCGCGCTCTATGTCCTCATGCCCATGCGCGTCTGACCGCGTGTCATTGCGAGGACCCCGCCGAAGGGCGGGGGACGAAGCAATCTCGGTCTACATGCCGCACCTGGCCCCGGATCGCTCCCGCCCGCAGTGACACGCGTCAATTCTTGAACTTCGGGATCACCTCCTCGCACAGCAACTGCAGCGAGGTCAGCACCTGCTGGTGCGGAATGCGGTTCCCGCAGTTCATCTCCGCCAGAATGCCGGAAAGCCCAAGCTCTTCGCGCAGCTTGCCCAGGCGATCGACAACCTGCCCCGGCGTGCCCACGATGATCTTGCTGCGCAGCACTTCGTCATAGGTGATGCTCTGCAGCCGCTGGCCGCGCTCGGCGCGGTTCTCGATGGCGCGCGCGCCTTCCAGCCTGGCAGACTCCTCGATGCGCTGGCCGAGATAGCGGTAGAAGTGCATCACGCTCTCCTCCGGCTCCAGGCGCGCGCGCTCCTCGGTCGGCGCGACATAGACCGGTACGCGCAGGAATACCTGGCCGTTGCCGGCATGCCCGGCCGCCGCCCATGCCTCGCGGTAGGCCGCCAGGTTCGGTCCCAGTTCCGACAGATCGCCCAGCCGGGTCGCGCAGAAGATCGGGTTCCCGAGCGCGCCGTTGGCCGGATACGTATCGGGGCTGGTCGCCGCCACGCGGATTTCCGGGTACGGCTTCTGATACGGCTTCGGCACCAGGTAAACGTCGTGGAAATGGTAGTACCGTCCGTCGAAGCTGAAGCGCTCCTGTGTCCACGCGCGCTTCAGAATCTCCAGCACCTCGACGAACCGGTCGCGGCTTTCCGCATAAGAGACGCCATACGCCTGGTACACCCGGGGAAACCCGCTGCGCCCGACACCGAAGATGATGCGGCCGTGGCTGATGTGATCGACCGTCGCCACCTCCTCGGCAAGCTGCAGCGGGTGGCACAGCGGCAGCACCTGCACCGCCGTGCCGATCTTCATCCGCTTGGTGCGCGCGGCGATCGCCGTGGCCAGCATCAGCGGCGAAGCCAGCACCGAGCGTTCCGGCGCGGTGTGCAGTTCCGCGAGCCACATCACGTCGAGCCCGTGGCGTTCCGCGGCGTCCACCTGTTCGAACGACTCGGTGAACGCCTCCTCCTCGGTCTGCCCCGGCACACGCTGAAACTCGTGGAACATGCCGAATTCCATGGTCGTCCTTCTCCCTCAGGCGTCAGTAGCCGCGCGCCGGATCGAACAGGTTCGGCGGCGTCTTCCCGTCGCGCCAGGCACGCAGATTGTCAAAGAACCGATCCAGACTGTGCGCATTATAGGTGTTCGGATCATCGGCCGCGGTGTGCGGGCTGATGATCAGGTTGCGGGTGCCCCAAAGCCGGTGCCCCTCGGGGATCGGCTCCGGCGTGAACACGTCGAGCACGGCACCCGACAGGTACCCAGCGTCCAGCAGATCGCACAGTGCGTCCTGGTCGATCAGCGCGCCGCGGCCGATATTCACCAGCCCCGCGCCGCGCGGCAGCAGGTTGAGCCGCGCCCGGCTGATCAGCCCCCGCGTCGCGTCGGTCAACGGACAGGCGAGCACCAGGAACTCGGTCGCCCGCAGCACGCGGTCGATGCCTTCCGCGCTGACGACCTCCGCGCAGTGCGGATGCGGCCTGGGACTGGCGCGGACGCCGGTCACATGCATGCCGAACCGCGTTGCCTGCATCGCGACCGCGCCGCCCAGCGATCCAAGACCCACAACCGTGACGCGGCGGCCGGCCAGTACCGCGCCCCAGAGCTTCTGCCAACGCCCAGCGCGCTGGTGCGCCACCATCTCCGGCACCCGGTTCGCCAGCATCAGCACCGACATGATGGCGAACTCGCCCCCCTTCGCCGCATGCACGCCGGCATTGTTCAGCAGCACCGCGCCAGGTGGCAGCCAGTCGAATGGCGCCAGCCGATCCAGCCCGGCATTGGTGATGAACAGCAGCTTGAGCCGCGGCGCCTCGCAGGGAAACCTGGCCGCCACCACCCCCACTTCGGTGACCAGTGCCTCCGCCTGCGCGATGCCATCGGCGAAATCGGCTGCGGTGTCGCCGATGCTGACCTCGTGCCCGGCACCGATATCCGGTGCGCGTGCCGCGGCGGCATCCCACATCTCACGGGAAAAGAGGAACAGCGGGTCATTGACCGGGTTCTGGATGTGGATGCGCATCGCCCGATAGCCTGCCATGGCTTTGCCACGGCCGACAAATTGCGGCACGGAGCCATGATGCCGCCGCTGCTGTTCCGCGACGACCGGTTCGTGGTGCTGAACAAGCCCGCCGGCCTGCCGGTACACCCCGGTCCGCGCGGCCGTCCCAGCGTTGAAGACTGGTTCGCACTGCTCTCCCGCCGCCGTCAGGGCCCCTGGCTGGCGCACCGGCTGGATGCCGAGACGGCGGGCTGTCTGCTTGTCGCACTGCGCCGCGCCGCGCTGATCGCGGCCCAGCGGGAGTTCGCCACCGGGCGGGTCCGCAAGACCTATTGGGCAGTCGTTCGCGGCGCGCCCCCGAATCGACAGGGCACGGTCGACGCGCCGCTGCTACGCCGAAGCACGCGCCGCGCGTGGCGCATGGTCGTGGATCCGGGCGGCAAGCCCGCCGTGACCGACTGGCGACTGCTGGGTTCCGACGGCACGCTGAGCTGGCTGGAACTGTCGCCGCGCACCGGCCGCACGCACCAGGTGCGCGTGCACTGCGCCAGCATGGGCTGCCCGGTCCTGGGCGATCCGATCTACGGCGGCGGCGCGGGTCCGTTGCACCTGCTTGCCCGCGCCATCGCGCTCGACCTCGACCCGCCGGTGGCGGCGACAGCACCGGTTCCCGGCCATATGGCGGCGGTGCTCGAGCGAGCTTTCCGCTCGCGACTGATTGACCGGCGCGGCTCGATCGATAGGCTTCCGCCCTGACGTCGCCGGGCCGCTCCGGCCGCAGCCCGGAGCACCGCCCATGCCGCCATGGATCCCCGTCACGGTCTCCGCCGCGCTGTTCCAGTGCTGGCGGACCGCGATGCAGCAGAAGCTGCGTCATCTGCTGTCGGTCAATGGGGCCGGGTTCGTCCGCTTCCTCTACGGCGCACCGGCCGCCCTCGTGCTGTTCGTCGGCGCCCTGATCGCCACGGGACTGCCGGTGCCGCGCCCCACCGCCGCCTTCCTGCTCTACTGCGCCGCGGGCGGTCTGCTGCAGATCCTCGCCACCAACCTGCTGATCCTGTCGTTCGGCTACCGCAATTTCGCCGTCGGCACCGCCTATTCCAAGACCGAGACGGCGCAGAGCGCCATCGTTGCGCTGATCGTGCTGCACGAGGTGCTGCGGCCGGTCTCCTGGATCGGCATCTTCGTCGGGCTCGCCGGCGTCATGACCCTCTCCCTCGCGGGGCGTGGCTTCCGGCCGGCGGACCTCGCGCGCGCCACGGTGCAGCCGGCGGCGCTCGCCGGCCTGGGCGCGGGGCTGCTGTTCGCCTTCACCACGGTCTTCATCAAGCTCGCCAACCAGGCCCTTGCCGGCCCCAGCCTGTTCGTCCGCGCGCTGTTGGTCCTGGTGGTCACCAACACGCTGCAGATCGTGATGCAGGGCGGCTACCTCGCCTGGCGCGAGCCGCGCGAACTGCTGAAAGCATTCGCCACCTGGCGGAGTTCGTCCTGGGTCGGCACCCTCTCGGCCCTCGGCTCGGCCTGCTGGTTCACTGCCTTCGCCCTCGCGCCGGTCGCGCTGGTCCGCTCGGTGGGCCAGGTGGAGATCGTGTTCACCCTGCTGTTCAGCCGCTTCTATTTGAAGGAGACGCTGAAGCGGGGAGATGTGGCGGGCCTGGTCCTGGTGGTCGCCGGCGTGCTGGTGATCGTGCTGGCGAGTTGATCGGCCGGAGCGCAAAAGGGGGCGGCCCGTGCGGCGGGACAGATCCCGTTAGCCACCGCGGAGAACAGCGGAGAAGCGCCGAGGAACGCGGAGGAGGATATGGCACTTCGCGCGAAGCGCCATGTGTCTTCTCCGCGGTTCTCAGCGGTCCTCCGCTGCCCTCCGCGTCAGAATAGAAATGCTGCGGTCTGCACAGACCG
>DATBKQ010000563.1:0-16084 GCA_036555825.1 Acetobacteraceae bacterium
GACCGGGCGATGACCGCCGAAGAACTCGCGCACAGCGAGACCATCCCCAAAGTGTGCATCGTGGGACCACCGTCCGGATCGGGTCACATCGGCGTGCGCTACTTCACGCCGCAGAACGCGCACGGTTCTCTGGCCGTATCCGGCGGCTGCTGTCTGGCGGCAGCCACGCTGATTCCAGGCTCGGTCGCGCACGAGTTGGCGCAAGGACTGCCGCCGGTGCCGCGCGAGTTTGCCGAGGTGGACGTTGGAATCGAAAACCCGGCCGGCGTCCTGGAGGCGACGATCGAGGCACGGTTGCTGGGTTCGGGGCTGGAATTGCGCAAGGCGGCCTATCGCCGCAGCACACAAATCCTGATGCGAGGCCAGGTGCCGTTGTATCGCGCTTCCCGTCCCCTGCACGATGCCCTGCTGCCTCTGTGCGGCTGATTTGAGCAGCCTCACCCTCACCGTAAACCAGGCGCAGTACCCGAGTGTCATTGCGAGTGCAGCGAAGCAATCTCGATCGGGATTGCTTCGTCGCTTTGCTCCTCGCCACGCCGGACGTGACCGAGATTGCTTCGTCGCTTTGCTCCTCGCAATGACACCGGAACGAGGCACCGTGTTCGCAGGCGGCATGAATCTGCGCTGGCGCGTGGTGGCCGAGGTGGAACCGCCCGTAGGTCTGAATCACGGGCTCAAAAGCTGGCTTTAGGCGGGACCGGCGATCGCCATGATGGTGGCCAATCCGGCGGACATGCCGCGCAGCGACAGTTCGGGCGCAACGTCGATCCACTCTTCCAGCGAATGAGCACGTCCGCCGGTCCCGCCGGAGCCGATCTTGATCGCCGGAATGCCGAGGCTCATCGGGATGTTGGCGTCCGTCGAGGACGTCTCGAACCGCGGGCGAAATCCATGCGCGCTGATCGCGGCATGCGCCAGGCGGACCAGGTCGCTGTTCTCGTCGGTGCGGCCGGCCGGGCGATCGCCGATCTTCTGGATGTCAGTGGCCACCGCGCCATTCCGCGTCGAGCGCGTCGCGTTCTCGGCGGCGGCCGACTTGTCCAGCAGATCGAGAAAACCAGCCTCGAGCCGGGCCAGTTCGCCGGGCGCCTCCGAACGCAGGTCGAATTCGGTCCATACGCTGTTGGGGATCGAATTGATCGATGTGCCGCCCCCGGTCACCGAAGCGGTGTAGGTGGTCTTGGGACTCGCGGGAACGCTGAAGCGGCCGAGCCTGGAGATCGCGTCGGCCATGGCGAACATCGGGTTGACCAGGCCGAATGCGCCGTAGCTGTGGCCGCCCGGCCCCTTGAAGGTGACCCGATAACGCTTGGAGCCGACGCCGCCGGTGGCGATGTGCTCCATATCCGGGCTGTCCACCGTGATGAACGCGCTGATGCGGTCCTTGTATGGACCCTTCTGGAACAGATAGCGCATGCCGCGCAGGTCGCCGGGTCCTTCCTCGCCGACATCGGCGACGAACAGCAGATCGGCGCGCGTCCGCATCCCGGCGCCATCCAGCGCGCGCAGCCACGCCAGCAGCACGGCGAGGGAGCGGGTGTCGTCGCCGACGCCAGGCGCGAACAGCCTGGTTCCTTCGCGACGGACGGTCAGGTCGGTGCCGGCGGGGAACACGGTATCGAGATGCGCGGCGATGCAGATCAGGGGGCCGCCGCCGCTCCCGGGGCGCATCCCCGTGACATTGCCCTCCGGATCGATCTCCACGTGCTGCAGCCCATGGGCCTCGGCCATCGCCAGGAAGGCGCGGGCCCGGTTCTCCTCGTGGAAGGAAGGAGCGGCGATCTGGGTCAGCGTGACGATGTCCTCGATCGTCTTGTCGTGCTCGGATGCGAGTATGGCGGTCGCCCGTCGATAGGCGTCGTTCGCCATGACCTCGCGGATAATCGACACGGCCTGATCGGTCATGGCATGCGGGACCCCTGCTGCGTTCCGGGCGGTTCTGGCGGATGGTGCGGCAATGGGCAAGTGACAGGAGCATCAGATGGATCTTGCTGCACGTCTGCAACGTGAACTGCCACCCTTGCCGCGATGGATGGGCATTACAGTGACCGTGGCCGAGCCCGAGCGGGTGGTTGCCGAGATGACCATTCGCGAGGAGTTGTGCACCTCGGGCGAGATGGCGCATGGCGGCGCAATCATGGCATTCGCGGATACGGTCGGTGCGCTCGCCACGGTGGTGAATCTGCGCGAGGGTCAGGGGACCACCACGCTCGAGAGCAAGACCAACTTCTTCGCCGGCTCGCCGGTCGGCACCCGGCTGATCGCCGAGGCGATGCCGCTGCACCGCGGCCGGCGCACCCAGGTCTGGGAAACCCGGATCAGCAACCAGCAGGGCAGGCTGGTGGCGAAGGTCACACAGACGCAGATGGTGCTGTAGGATCGCTCGCGGACAACAGGAGCGCGGCATGGAACCTTACGTCATCGACCGCACCAGCAACTCACGGCGACGGGCGGTCGAGGCGTGGCTGTTCGGCCTTGACCTGGTGAGCCCGGAGCTGCGCGAGAAGATCGTCACCGCCTGGGTCACCACCTGGGCGTCGAGCCCCTATCGGGAATTGGCGGAGATGCCTTATTCGCCTGGGGCGCCGCATTACCGGCTGGAGTGGCACGTCAACGACGTGACGCGCGCCGGCGTCGATCTGGCCAGGCGTGCGGCGACCGACTGGGGCAAGCAGGTGGACCACAACGTGCTGGTGCCGATCCTGATCCTGCACGATGTGGACAAGCCGCTGATGTATGTGCGGGAGAGCGCCGACAAGGTGGGATACTCGCGACTGTCGCGCGAGCTGCAGCATGGCGTGGTGGGGGCGATGCTGCTGAAGGAGCTGGGCTTCGCGCACAGCGTGGTCAGCACGGTGGCAACGCACGCAGGGAACATGCCGTTCCACGGCCGCAATTTCGAGGCCTACGTGCTGCATTACGCGGACTATTTCGCCACCGACCACGCCATCATGCTGGAAGGCGAGGGCGCTCAGCCGTACTATCAGAAGCCCTGGCGTTGATCTGTCGCGGGCGTACCGGCTAGCGTCAGCCGATCACGCCAGGGAGAGAACTATGAAGGCAGCGGTCTTCCACGAAGCAAACCAGCCGCTCACGATCGAGAACGTGGAGCATACCGCGCCGAGGCGGCGCGAGGTACTGGTGCGAACGGCTTACGCTGGCCTTTGCCACTCGGACCTGCATTTCATCGAGGGGCTGTATCCGTTTCCGACGCCATGCGTGCTGGGCCACGAGGCCGCTGGGGTGATCGAGGCGGTCGGCGAGGACGTCACTTACGTGAAGCCGGGCGATCACGTGATCACCTGCCTTTCGGTGTTCTGCGGCGAATGCCCGCAATGCATGACCGGTCATCCCAATCTCTGCGAGAACACCGAGGTGAAGCTCTTACCGGGGGCCGCGCGGCGCCTGACCTGGAAGGGCGAGGTGCTCAACCAGGCGTTCAACCTGTCGGCCTTCGCCGAGTACATGCTGGTGCACGAACACGCGGTGGTGAAGGTGCGCGACGACATTCCTTTGGATCGCTGCGCACTGGTCGGCTGCGGCGTGATGACCGGGGTCGGCGCGGTGTTCCATGCCGCCAAGGTGGAGCCCGGATCGACCGTCGCGGTGATCGGCTGCGGCGGCATCGGCCTGTCGGCGGTGAACGGGGCGGCCATGGCGGGCGCATCGCGCATTATCGCCATCGACACGGTCGCCTCCAAGCTGGACGTGGCGAAGCAGATGGGCGCGACCGACACGATCAATGCCTCCAATGCCGACCCAGTGGAGATGGTGAAAGAGATGACCGGCGGTGGCGTGCCCTACTCGTTCGAGGCGATCGGCCTGAAGACGACGGCCGAGCAGTCGTTCGCGATGCTGCGTCCGGGCGGCACCGCGACGATCATCGGCATGATCCCGTTCGGCACCAAGATCGAGCTGCACGGCGCCGATTTCCTGCGCGACCGCAGGATTCAGGGAACCTCGATGGGCGGCAATCGGTTCCGTGTGGACATGCCGCGCCTGCTGGAGCTCTATCAGCAGGGCAAGCTGAAGCTCGACCACATGATTTCCGGCCACATCAAACTGGCCGACATCAACGAAGGGTTCGCGCGCATGAAACAGGGCACGATGGTGCGGCAGCTCATCGACTTCTCCGCCGGCTGAGGGGGCTGTGCGGCCGGCGAGCTTGACCGTCGCCTGAGTGCGCCTCACATGAAGGCGAATGGCCACGACATCGATCACGATCGAGGAGACGCCACTCGTCCGCCAGCTTCTGGAGCGCGCCGACGATGCGCTGGTCCTGGGGCATCGGCTGTCGGAATGGACCGGCCATGCGCCGGTGCTGGAAGAGGAGCTGGCGCTGGCGAACATCGCGCTCGACCTGATCGGACAGGCGCGCGCGCTGTACGAGTATGCCGGCACGCTGACCGGCCGCACCGAGGATCAGCTCGCCTATCTGCGCGATGCACCGGCCTGGCGCAATTGCCTGATCGTGGAGCTGCCCAACTGGGACTTCGCGTTCAGCATCGCGCGGCTGCTGCTTGTTTCGGCGTTTGTCGATCCATTCTGGCGCGCTTGCATAGCCTCACCCGATGCGACGATCGCCGCCGTTGCCGCCAAGGCCGAGAAGGAGACGGCCTATCACCTGCGCCATGCGGGGGAGTGGCTGGTCCGGCTTGGCGACGGAACTGAGGAGAGCCACCGGCGCGCGCAGGCGGCGGTCGATTCGCTGTGGCCCTATACCGGCGAGCTGTTCGAGGCGCCGGACAGCGAGAGTGTGTTTGCGGACCCGGCAACGCTGCACACCACCTGGAGCGCGACAGTCGATGCAATCCTGGCGCGAGCAACACTCGTGCGGCCCAGTGATGGCTGGATGCAAGCGGGCGGACGCCAGGGCCGCCATACCGAGCATCTCGGGTACCTGCTGGTGGAGATGCAGTTCCTCCAGCGCGCCTATCCCGGTGCGACATGGTAGATCAGGTGTCCTTGCGCGAGCGCGCGGTCACGGCGCTGGAAGCGGTCACCGATCCGGAAATTCCGGTGCTGACGATCGACGATCTCGGTATTCTGCGCGATGTGTCGGTGGACGGTGACACGGTGGATGTCACCATCACGCCGACATATTCCGGTTGCCCGGCGATGAACATGATCAGGCTGGACATCGAGACCGCGCTGGCGCGTGCTGGCGTGAAGGCGCGGGTGCATACGCGATTGTCGCCGGCATGGACCACGGATTGGCTGAGCGACGCCGCGCGACGCAAACTCGCGGCGTTCGGCGTCGCGCCGCCCGAACACGCCGCTTCGCGGCGCGCGCTGTTCGGCGAGGAGCACCCGGCCTGTCCGCGATGCGGCAGCGCCGATACCGAGCTGATCAGCGAATTCGGCTCGACGGCGTGCAAGTCGCTGCACCGCTGCCGCGCCTGCCGCGAACCGTTCGACGCGTTCAAGTGCCATTGAGGGGAGAGACCATGCCGAGACAAGCAATTACGACCGACAAGGCGCCGAAGCCAGGCGGGCATTTCTCACAGGCGATCGCTGTGGAAGCGACCGGGAAGCTGGTGTTCATCTCCGGCATGGTCGCGCAGCGGCCGGATGGCAACATCGCCGGCATCGGTGACATCGAGGTGCAGACGCGGCAGGTGTGCGAGAACGTGAAGGCCGCGGTGGAAGCGGCGGGCGGCACGCTCGCGAATATCTGCCGGGTCGATGTCTATGTTCGCAACATGGAGAACCTGGCGCCGATCCATAAGGTGCGGCGGGAGTATTTCCCGTCGCCGCCACCGGCCTCCACGCTGGTCGAGGTCAGCAAGTTCACCCATCCCGACTACCTGATCGAGATGAGCGCGATCGCCGTGGTGTGACGCTTCGGCCGCAACCGAAGCAACGACGGTGGTTCCGTCGTGTTGAGCGCAGCATATCGGCGCTGGCACCGATGGAGGTCACCGATGACGGCACTGCTCGATCCGCGTGAGCAGCACTTTCGTATCCCCAGCAGCCGGGAAGGGCTGACGCTGTTTTTGCGCAGCCTGGCGCCGGTGGACGAGATCGCGCCGCGGGGCGTCGTACTGTATGTGCACGGCGCCACCTTTCCCTCGGCGCTGTCGATCGCGCATCGCTTCGATGGCCGCTCCTGGCGCGATGAGCTGTGTGCCGGCGGCTTCGAAGTGTGGGGGTTCGACTTCCATGGCTATGGCGGGTCGGATCCTTACCCCGAGATGGCCGAGCCTCCGGAGGACCGCGCGCCGCTCTGCGCCGTGGAGGACGCGAGCCGGCAACTTGAGCAGGCGGCCCGCTTCATCCGCGGGCATTGTGCAACGGAGCGAATTTCGCTGGTGGCGCATTCATGGGGCACCCTGGTGGCATGCCGCTTCGCGGCACGTTGCCCCTCGCTCGTCGGCCGGCTGGTGCTGTTCGGCGCCATCGCGAGGCGGGAAGGTGCCGCCGCGCAGGACTACCCGGCCTGGCGGCTGGTATCGTTGCAGGACCAATGGCGGCGGTTCACTGCCGAGGTGCCAACCGGCTGCCCGCCCGTGCTGTCGCGGCGCCATTTCGACGAGTGGGGCGAGCGGTATCTCGACAGCGATCCGGCGAGCCGGACGCGCACGCCCGCGAGCGTGAAGACACCGAGCGGGCCATGGTACGATATCGGCCAGGCGTGGGCGGGGAACTTCCCCTATGAGCCGGCCCGTGTGGAGGCGCCGGTGGCCATTGTTCGCGGCGAGTGGGACAGCATGTGTACCGACGCCGATGCGGCTTGGCTGTTCAACCGATTTGGCGCGCCCATCCGGCGCGATGTGAAAATCGGCCGCGGCACCCACCTGATGCACCTGGAGACAAGCCGTTTCGCGCTCTACCGCGAAACGTTGACTTTCCTGTTGGGCGGCGATGAGCCGCCAGCCATGAACTGACCAGGAGGTTCGCATGTTTGCCGTCATCTTCGAAGTGCAGCCGAAATCCGATCGGTGGGACCAGTACCTCGGGCTGGCGAAGCAGCTACGCCCCGAACTCGAGCGGATCGCCGGGTTCATCGACAACGAGCGGTTCAGGAGCCGACGCACGGAAGGCCGTCTGCTGTCGCTGTCGATCTGGGCCGACGAGAAGGCGGTGATCCGTTGGCGGACCCACGCCATGCATCACGGCGTGCAGGAAAAGGGGCGGTTCGAGGTGTTCGAGGACTATCATCTGCGTGTGGGCGAGATTGCGGCGGATACGCATTTGCCCCGCGGGCAAAGGCTGGAACAGCAGCGGTTCGACGTCACCGAGGTCGGCGCGGCGAAGGTGATCAGCATCTGTGAAGGCGATGCTGTCCCGGAACCGCCGACCCACGGGGTGCAAGACACCGAGCTCTACGAAAGCATCACCACGCCGGGGAAGCTGTTGCGCCTGGTGTCGTGGGCCGATGCGGCGGCCGCGGAGGCCTGGGAACAGCCGCCCACCGTGCGGCATCGCCGCGTTCGCGTGATCCGCGACTATGGCATGTCGGACCGCCGAGAGGCGCCGCAACACTTCCCTGGTGTGCCGCGGTGACAACCTGACCTCATTTGTATAAGGATTCCCCTTTGGACTGGAGGCCGGGAAACAAGAGCCGAGAAGGCCCCGCGCCCACTTGCTTATAAACAACTGAATCCGGCGCTCCGGTGACGCAGGCGACCGTATCCAAGGGAGGGAAACCATGAATAGAGCGTCTCTGGCAACGTATGTCGGCCTGGCTTGCATCTTCTGCACAGCAACGTCTGGCATTGCCGCCGACCCGGGCGGCGAGGACCCCAACAACTGGCCGCAATACCATCGGACGGCCAACGCGTGGCGTTACAGCCCGCTTGACCAGATCAACAAGGGCAACGTCGCCAAGCTATCGGTGGCCTGGATCGCCCATGGCGGCGATATCACCATGGGCATTCAGGAAACGCCCTTGGCCATCGATGGGGTGATCTACTCCATTACCTCTGGAGACCGAGTGGCCGCGCTTGACGGCAAGACAGGGCAGGAAATCTGGAGGTACGAGCCCAGGCTCGATCCGCTGACAAAAAAGATCTTGTTCGCACCCTACAGCCGCGGGGTCGCGGTCGGTCATGGAATGGTCTTCATCGGCACAGTCGATGGACGCGGCATCGCCCTTGATCAAAAGACCGGCAGCGAGAAATGGCAGGTTCAGCTCACTGACCCCGCCAACTGCCATGGCTGCAACTTCACGTCGCCACCCGTGATTGCTGGTGACATGCTGACGTTCGGTTCGACCGCGGGGGAGCTGGCGACGCAAGGCAAGATCTTCGGTGTCGAGGCTGCGACCGGACGGAAGGTCTGGGAATTCAATACCATCAAGCAGGACCCGAAGAGCTGGCCGGGGGAAAGCGGGAAATACGGCGGCGGCGGTGCGTGGATGCCGGGGACGTATGATGCCGAGACCGGCACGGTTTATTACGGAACCGGCAATCCCGGAAAGGACTTTGTCGACGCCGAGCGCGCGGGCGACAACCTCTACACGGATTCAGTGGTTGCGCTCGACGCGAAAACCGGCGCTCTCAAGTGGTACCGGCAGGAGATCAAGCAGGACGTATGGGATTTCGACTCGCCGTACGAGGTCATGCTGTTCAAGAAGGGCGGCAAGGATCTGATTGTGCACCTGAACAAGAGCGGCTTTGTCTTCGTATTGGACAAGGCCAGTGGCAATGTCGAGAACATCTGGCCGATCAGCGATCTCAAGAATTTTGTGAAGGACATCGATAAAGAGACCGGCGAGCTGATCGGTCGCGTCGAACTGCCGATGAACCAGGAGACGCTGATTTGCCCATCCACTTTCGGCGCGCGCAGCTGGAATTCCGGCGCATATAATCCGAAGACCGGCCTTTGGTACAATAACGTGCTGGACTTCTGTGGCTACCTGAAACCGGTGGCCCAGAAGGTCGATCCAAAGGACTATGGCACCGGCCACACCGGTTCGAACGATTTCGGCCGGCTCGTGCTGGCACCGGACGGCCGCAAACCTGGCCGTCTCGACGCGCGCGATCCTTTCACCGGGGAGCGGAAATGGACCTATGAGATGGATGTTCCGGGCTTCGCCAGCGTTCTGACCACCGGTGGCGGCTTGGTGTTCAATGGCGACCCGATGGGCATGTTGCGGGTCTTCGATGCCGATACCGGCGAGCAGCTCTGGAGCTTCAACACCGGGTCTGGCATGCGCAGCGGTATCATCAGCTACGCGGTGGATGGCGAGCAATACATCCTGGTGCCGAGTGGCTGGGGTTCCTACGCGGCAATCCTGCTGCCGCCGCTGTTCCCACAACTGGAGAAAGTGTCGCCGGCATCGACATTGATCGCCTTCAAACTGGCGAAGTGATCGGCGATGGCGCGGGTGCTGTTGGCGGCGGTGGCGTGGGTCTTGGCCGCCGCCGCCGGCTCTGCGCAACAGGGTCCGAACCTCGAGGATCCGCAAATGATTGCCGCGGGCCATCAGCTCTTCCTGGAAAAGCAGTGCGCGCACTGCCATGGGGAGGATGGCAAGGGTGGCGTCAACCTTGTCCGGCGCACTCTTGACCCCGCGGGGGTATTTCAGTCCATCGCTGACGGCCGGGAAAGGAACGGCATTCGGATGCCTGCGTGGCGGGACGTGTTGACCGATGACGAAATCTGGCAAGCGACCGCCTATGTGATGTCGATCAGCGGTCACCGGGAGTAGCGTGGCGGTAAACCGCGGCGGGCGCTAGACTTGCCGCCGGGTTTGCATGGGAGAGACGTGCATGAGCGTCCTGCGCGGCAACAATGGCCCCCGCTATAGGCACAACGCCGATGGTTCGGCGCCTTACGACACGATAACGGTCGACAAGCTTACGCCGATCGTCGGCGCCGAGATCGGTGGTGTCGATCTGTCGCAGCCACTCGGCAACCAGACATTCGAGGAGATCCACCGCGCGTTGGCCGAGAACTTGGTGATCTTCTTCCGCGGCCAGCATATCAGCGAGGAGCAGCACCTGGATTTCGGTCGTCGCTTCGGCAAGCTGCACATTCACCCCGCGGCGCCGCACGCCCCTGGCCATCCGGAGCTGATGATCATCCACGCCGACAAGGATTCGCCGCGTGCCAATGGCGAAGGCTGGCACAGCGACGTGTCCTGCGACGAGGAACCGCCGATGGGCAGCATCCTGTATATCCGGAAGTGCCCGCCGCGCGGTGGCGATACGCTGTTCGCCTCGATGTATGCCGCCTACGAAGCGCTGTCAGATCGCATGAAGCGCTACCTGGAGGGCCTCACCGCGATGCACGATGGCGAGGACGCCTATCGCGGCACCTATGCCAACTACGGCATCGCCGACAAGCCCAGCTATCCGCGCGCCGAACATCCGGTGATCCGCACGCATCCGGTGACCGGAAAGAAAGCCTTGTATGTCAACCGCGGCTTCACCAAGCGCATCGTCGGCCTGCCCCGCGACGAGAGCAGCGCGATTCTGCATTATCTTTGGGACCTGGCAGAGGACCCGCTGTTCCAGTGCCGCTTCCGCTGGCGCGAGAACTCCATAGCGTTCTGGGACAATCGCTGCGTGCAGCATCGCGCGATGTGGGACTATTGGCCGCACACGCGATCGGGCCATCGCGTCACCGTGGCAGGCGACAGGCCAGTCTGATGCCGAACACCGCAACCTCCCCGCTGGGCGTTTATCTCGATCACCTGGAAAAGGGCGAACTGGCCTATCAGTTCAGCCCGGAGGCCAATGCCGCGGTGTTCTATCCGCGCGTGGTCTGCCCGATCACCGGCAGCGACAAACTGGAATGGCGGATCAGCCTGGGCACGGGAACGGTGTACGCCACCACGGTGGTGTATCCGCAGAAGGGCGATCCGTACAACGTCGCGCTGATCGACGTGGATGAGGGGTTCCGGCTGATGAGCCGGGTCGAGGGCATCCCTCCGCTCGACGTGCGCATCGGTATGCGGGTGAAGTTCCGTGTGCATCCGGCGGAGGGCGATGAACCGCCCTATCCGGTGTTCACGCCGGCAGGTGTGGCATGAACGGCCTGGTGCGCGGCGGCGCGGCCGTCGTCGGCGCGGCCGAGTCCGATATCGGCGCGGTGGCCGCCAACATGAGCCCGCTCGACCTGATGGCACAGGGCATCCATCGCGCGTTGGCGGATTGCGGCCTGACGCTGCGCGACGTGGATGGCGTGTTCTGCGCCACCTCGCAGGCGCGTACCTCGGCAATGTCATTGTGCGAGTATCTGCGGCTGCCGCACGCCTACACCGACTCCACCATCGTAGGCGGCTCGTCCTTCGAGGTGCATGTCGCTCACGCCCAGGCGGCACTGGCCGCGGGGCTGTGTTCGGTGGCGGTGATTGCCTATGGCAGCACGCAGCGAACCGTCGGGCGCCGGCAGGCATCGGCGCGCGAGTACAATCCCTACGAGACGCCGTTCCGCCCGTTTCTGCCGTCAAGCGCCTATGCGCTGGCCGCGTCCCGGCACATGTACCAATTCGGCACCACGCGCGAGCAACTGGCGGAGGTCGCCGTGGCGGCGCGCGAATGGGCGCTGCTGAACCCGGCGGCGTGGGAGAAGAAGCCTCTCACGATCCAGGAGGTGCTGTCCGCGCGACCGATCAGCCATCCGTTCACCGTGCGCGACTGCTGCCTGATCACCGATGGCGGCGGCGCCATCGTCATGATGCCGGCGGACCGCGCGCGAAACCTGGGAAAGCCACCGGTCTATGTGCTGGGCTGCGGCCAGGCGATCACCCATGCGTCGATCTCGTCGATGCCGGACCTGACCGTGACCGGTGCGCGCCAATCGGGCGTCGCGGCGTACCGCATGGCGCGGATGCGCGAGACCGATATCGATGTGCTGGAGCTGTACGACGCGTTCACCATCAACACGATCCTGTTCCTCGAGGACCTGGGCTTCTGCCCGAAAGGCGAGGGCGGCCGCTTCGTCAGCGGCGGGCGGATCGGGCCGAAGGGCAGTCTGCCGGTGAATACCAACGGCGGGGGGCTGTCTTATTGCCATCCCGGCATGTACGGACTGTTCCTGCTGATCGAGGCGGTGCGCCAGTTGCGCGGCGAGTGCGGTGCGCGCCAGGTCGCCGGAGCGGAGACCGCGCTGGTGCATGGCAATGGCGGCGTGCTGTCGGCGCAGGCGACGGTTATTCTGGGGACACAAACGGCGCTATAGAGCGCGATGACCGAAGGAAGAACGCATCCATGCCGCGGTACGGCGCACACCGCCGAAGGTGAACACGTGCAGGCCGGCGATCGGTGCGTCGCTGGTTTCACCGGCAACCAGATCGCCGATCAGACCATCGGGACCGGTTTCAGTCATGATGCGGGCGAAAGCGGTATGACCGCGTGCCAGGGCACGAAGCGAGGCGCCGATGCCGCAGCGGATCGCAAACTTTGCCAAGGTCGCGACGGTGGCCGGGCCAGCGATGCCGACATGTACCGGGCAATCCAGGCCGGCGGCGCGCTGCGCGGGGATCCAGCGCAGGATCGGCTGCGCCTCGAAGCCAAACTGGGTCACCAGCGACACCGCGAGCCGCGCCTGCTGCGCCAGCGCCACTTTCGCCCGCAGCGCGGCATCCAGCGCGGCCGAATCGATCGCTGGATGGCCTTCCGGGTAGCCGGCGAATGCGACTTCGCGGATACCGGCGCGCTCCACCGCGCCGGTCGCCAGCAGATCGAGACTGGCGCGAAACGGACCGGCTGGAGGGTCGTCACCGCCGATCAGCAGAATGCGGTCAGCCCGCGCCTCGGTCGCGGCGCGTTGCAGGAAGTCGCTCGCCTGGGTGAAGCTGATCAGCCGCCGCGCGGCGACATGCGGCACAGGCACGAAGCCGGCACGATGCAATCGCGCGCAGGCGGCGACGATATCGTGGTGCGTCACGCTGGGCGGGTGGTTGACAAAAATCGTCGCACCTGCCGGAAGCAGCGAACGCAATGAGTCGTTGGCCAGTGCGTCGCGCGGGGACATCTCCAGCGAGCAGGCGGCAATCAACGCAGCCACGCGCCGCCGTGCCATGCCTGTCGCGACGGCGTCCATCAGCCGGAATCCCGCTTGCGAGAGATCACGTAGGATTCGTCCCAGAACCACAGGCCGCCATGTTCGCGCAACACCGATTTGGTGGCATCGAGATAGGCGCCGCTGCTGATTGCTTCCGACAGGCGCTGGTCCTCGATCTGGGCGACGTAGATCGCGGCGTTCCAGGCGGCGAACAAGGTCGAGGTGCCGATGGTGTCGCTGATCTCGGTCGGAAGCGTGTGCATGTCGTAGCGGAACAGCGAGCGCGCATCGGCGTAGGCGCCGAAGTTCAGGTCGCGGCCGGCGCTGCCGAGTTCCGCTTTCGTGGCGCGCAGCAAGGCATGGCGGTCGGTGGTGAACGGGTTCTCGCCTGGCCAGATCCGCCGGATGATCTCCAGCCCCGGGTCGTTGCCGTGCGAATGGATGGCGATCAGCCGCCCGCCGGGTGCGAGAGCGCGCGCCAACGGTGCCACGACGCGCCTTGCCTTGAATTCCAACGACGCACGGGCGCGATACGGCTGTGATGCGATGACCAGATCGTATTCGGCCGCGGTGAACCCGCGGCGCGGGCGTACCTGGTCGAGCAGGAACTTGTGATCCTCACGGTAGATCACCAGCACGACCGGCTTTTCATAGACCGGATTGCCGCTGGCCTTGCTGACGCGGGCCCGCCAGTTCTCCGCCAGGAAGGGGGCCAGCTCGGTGATCTGGGTTTCGAAGTCGTGCGCGGTGTTGCCGGTGAGCGACAGCTCGTGCCAGACCAGGCTGGTGGCGGCATTCACCGAGTTGGGCTTCAGCCAGGGTGCCTCGGAGTAGTACATGTTGGTCATGATCAGCACCGTGGCTGGGTGCTCGAACAGCCGGTCGGGCATCTTCTCCAGCACCAGCCGGACGTCCTCGAGGCTGACCTCCTTGCCGACGATATGGAACGGCATGGTGGGGAAGCGGTGGTGCATGGCGCGCATGGTGCGCGACAGCACGGTTCCGTCGCCCACGCCGGCGTCGAACAGCCGCAATGCCGGCGGGCGCGGGTGGATATTGGCCAGTTCCAGCGCGACGCGTTGGGCGATGACCCACTTCTCGCCGCAGGTGGTGACGAACAGCAGGTACTTCTGCCGGTTGTCGTAGAAGCGGAAGTTGTGGGCCGCAGTAGGAAGAACCGCCGATGCGAGTGGGACGGGGGTGGGCGTGCCGTTCATGTTCCGGTGCGCCTCCCGGGCGATGAAGGCACGTACGCGATCCATCGTCTCGGCCGTGACGCGGCCGCCCAGTCGCAGCCGGCTGACCAGCTTCCCATCGTTCACCGCAAGGCGGCCGAACGTCGACTCCGCCATCCGCGCGGTGCGGCAGTAATCGGCTATGTCGCGCAGAAGCGTCTCGCTCAACGGATACCGTCCGGGTCACGTCTCCGGCGAGTGGGCATCCGGTCAGGCGGTCGCGTCAACCACAATCCTGCCCACGCAGAAAGTGGGCAGAATTGTGGGCAGGCGGCTCAGTGCAGCGGAATCCGCACCGGCATGTGGGAGACGCTGCGCAGGATGTTGGAATAGACCCGCTTCGGCGGCTCGAGCACCTCGATCATCGGGAGGCCCTGCTTCAGGATCTCCTCCCACAGGATGGTCAATTGCAGCTCGGCGAGCCGGTTGCCGACGCAGCGATGAATGCCGAAGCCGAATGACAGGTGCTGTCGCGGGCGCGCGCGGTCGATGATGAAATCATCCGGGCGCTCAATCGCCTCTTCGTCGCGATTGCCGGAGATGTACCACATCGCGACCTTCTCGCCCTTGCGGATGCGCCTGCCGCCGAGTTCCGCGTCCTCGAGCGCCGTGCGGCGCATATGCAGCACCGGCGTGTGCCAGCGGATGATCTCCGGCACCATGCTGGTCACCAACTCGGGATTGTCCCTCAGCGTGCGGTACTGGTCGGGGAAGTTGTGCAACGCCCACAACCCGCCGGACATGGAGTTGCGCGTCGTGTCGTTGCCGCCGACCAGCAACAGCATGATGTTGCCCATGAACTCCGCCGGCCGCGACGGCAGGTCGCGCGTCGCCTCGCCATGCGCGAGCATCGAGATCAGGTCCGGCCGCGGCTCCTGCTTCGCCCGCTCCTTCCAGAGGTCGGCGAAATACTCCATCGCCTGCGACAGCACCGCTTCGCGCTTCTCATCCGAGTCGATCTCGGTACCGGCGCGCGTGTTCACCGTCGCCACGTTCGACCAGTACGTCAGCTTGCGGCGTTCCTCGAACGGGAAATCGAACAGCGTCGCCAGCATCTGCGTGGTCAGCTCGATGGCCACCCGGTCCACCCAGTCGAATGGCTCGCCGCGCGGGAGACTGTCGAGCACGCGCCGTGTGCGCTCGCGAATGGTGCCGGAGAGGCGCGCCAAGTTGCCGGGCGCGACCACCGGAGACACCACCTTGCGCTGCTCGTCGTGCTTCGGTGGGTCCATCGAGATGAAGCTCGGCCGGCGATAGTCCATCGGCGTGTCGCGCAGCACGATGCCGCCCATCATGGCGTCGGACGAAAAGACCTTCTGGTTGGTATCCACCGCCATGATGTCCTTGTACTTGGTCACCGACCAGTACGAGCCGTACATGCCATTCTCGCACCAGTGCACCGGGTCCTCGCGGCGAAGGCGCTCGAAATACGGATACCAGATGTCGTCCTGATACAGCCGCGGCTGGCTGACATCGATCTGGTCGAGCGGCAGCGAATACGCATCGGCGCGCGGATCGACGCTGACTGGTGCGTTCATGGTGTTCCATCCCTGCTGGCCGTGGTGCGGCTCGGTCGAACGGAGACTGCACCAGGGCGTTACATATTGTCCACTTCGTCAGGCACTGCGTAGAAGGTCGGGTGCCGATAGATCTTCGATGCTGTCGGCTCGAACAGCATCTCCTTGTCCGACGGGTCGGATGCGGTGATCGCCGCCGAGGGCACCACCCAGATGGACAGACCCTCGCCGCGCCGCGTATAGACGTCGCGCGCCGCCTGCAAGGCGAGCGTCGCATCCGCCGCGTGCACCGACCCGACGTGCCGGTGCGCAAGCCCGGTGCGGGCGCGGATGAACACCTCCCACAGCGGCGTCGGCGGTTCGCTCATCAGGCCG
>DATBKQ010000564.1:0-6011 GCA_036555825.1 Acetobacteraceae bacterium
TGATCCTGAACCGCGAGCCGACTGGGTTGGACCCGTATGCCGACCTGGTACTGCACCGCGAGATCGGCGTGACGCTGGGCGAGGCGGTCGGGAACAACTGAGCAGGCTGGCTCGGACCCTCAACCAGGTTGCCGCCTATTCGGCGTGGGGTAGCCGGACATATGCTCGCCTGCCCGCTCGAGCGCTTCGCCGGCGTCTTCCAGTTCCTCGGCCGCCTGCCGCACCTTCTCGGCCCCGGCGGGCGATTCGTTCAGTGCGGCGAACGTCTGCTTGATCCGTTTCAGTTCTTCCTCGGTCAGGTCCTCGAGACCCAGCATGACATTGCGTGCGTTCCGGTTGGCGCGAATGAGTTCGTCGAGTTTCAGTTGAATGGCCGCGGTATCACGGTTCTGCGTGTTCTGGATGACGAACACCATCAGGAAGGTGATGATGGTGGTGCCAGTGTTGATGATGAGCTGCCACGTATCGGAATAGCCGAACAACGGTCCGGTCGCGGCCCACGCCAGGATGATCACGACAGCCAGGATAAACACCCCTGCGTGTCCACACTGCTCGGCCACCCAATGCGCGGCACGCGAGAATAAAGCAGACAGGTCCGGCATGTTCCGCTCCGTTCGAGTCGCAAAACGCTTGCAAGACCGATGATTGAAGCAAAATTGTGAAGACCCGAGGTCGCGCAACTGCTTGTGACCGGCGGCGCTGGAATGACGGGCTGATGGGCGCGGCCGGATCGGTGGCCGGCTGATTGACAGGAAATCGCAACGCCACACTATGCTGGCGCAGTTCATCGGTCCGCCGTGGCGTGCAGGAGGTAACAGTGGCCCGCAATATCGCCGTCGGCGTCGGTCTCATGGAGTTTCCGTTCTCCAGCACCGGCGGGTTCTGGCGATGGGTCGATCTGTGCGAGGCGGGAGGCATCGATTCGATCTGGCAGACCGACCGCATCGTCAGCCGGCAGCCGATCCTGGAGTGCATGACGGCGCTGGCCGCGATCGCCGGGCGGACGCGGCGGATCAAGTTCGGGGTCAACGTGGTGTCGCTGGCGCTGCGCGACCCGGTGCTGCTGGCCAAGCAATGCGCGACGATCGACGTGCTGTCGGCCGGAAGGCTGCTGCCAGGCTTCGGCATCGGCAGCCCGCAGGGGCCGGAGTGGCAGACACTGCATATCGATACGGCGACGCGGGGGCGCCGGACCGATGAGGCGCTGGAGATCATCGCGCGGCTGTGGTCGCAGGACAGCGTGGATTTCGAGGGGCGGCACAATCGTCTGTCCGGCGCCTCGATTTCACCCAGGCCGATGCAGCCGGACCTGCCGATGTGGATCGGCGGTTCCTCGCCCGCGGCGGTGCGGCGGACGGCGCGCTACGGCACGGGCTGGCAGGCGGGGGCGGAGACGCCGGCCGATGTCGGGCGGGTGATCGGCGAGATCAAGCGCGCGCTGGCGGAGACGGGACGGCGTATAGACGAGGATCACTACGGCGCGGCATTCGCCTTCCACTTCGGGGGGGTGGACGATCCAGGCGTGGCGGAGGTGATGGAGGCGTACCGGCGTCGCACTGGACGCGATCCCGACCGGCACTTCGCGATCGGTGATGCCGGGACGATGCTGGAGCGCATCGCGCAGTATGTCGAGGCGGGGGCGTCGAAGTTCATCCTGCGCCCGGCGGCGCGCGGCGATGCGGACATGCTGGAGCAGACGCGCAGGCTGATCGAGCAGGTACTGCCGATGGTGGCGGCGCGCTGGCCCAGGGAGAAGAAGGCGGCGTAGGCCTCTCCCCGCTCGCGTGATAAGGCTCTGTGAAGCTAGAGGCGCCGGGGACCTTCCGAGGAAGGTTTCTACGTGTGATCTACTCAGACGCGTCGTCAGCCTGGCCGTCTTCTTTCGGATCATCCTCGCTCGTCCACCACGTGTAGGCTTCGTGGACACCCCACCCGATTGCCGCACCAGCAGCCGTAGGGGGGCTTGTCACAGCCAGCCCAGCAATAGCTGTTGCCAGGGCAAGCCGCTGACCATCCGAAAGTCGCTTCGACGCCATATCCGTCTCCTATGGGTTGGGGATAGACGCCTCTAGCAGAACGATGCATAGTCAAATCTAACCCGCTGTCAAAGTGTCCCAGGAACGGACTTGCACCAAAGTTCAGTCTATCACTTAGACTCAGTGAACTTTTGCCGGTCAATAGACGGATGTGTCGCCGTGCCAAAGGGAAGTTTCAAGACGCAGATGTAAGGTGATGCACGCGGAAGTACGCTGATAGTGACAGGCTGAATGACCCGTCGGGACGAGCCAAGATGATTGGCTTCGGCGGACCGCGCCCGGAGATCAGATGCATGAAGCAATGGCCCGCGAACCGCCTCGGGAACATCTGCGCGTGTCCTGCGTGCATCTGCGCCTTGATCTGCGTTTCAAACTTTCTTCGCCTCACAGCAGCACGCAGTGCACCGGCGCGAAGGAGACGGTCACCTCGCTGCCCTCCTCGAACAGCTCGGTCGGTGGGCGGCGGACGATGAGCTGGCCGGCGGGCCAGTCCACCACGTACTGGATGAAGTCGCCGTGGAACATGCGGCGGTGGATGGTGCCCCGCACCGTGTTGTGCGCTTCCAGCGGATCGTCGAGGTGCACGTAGGACGAGCGCAAAGCGACCGTATCCTGCCCGCTGCGCGACACATCCGAGGGAACCACCTCCAACCGCACACCCCCCTCGGCGTCGAAGATCAGCGCGCCGTTGCTACCCGGCCCGCGCACCCTGCCGGTGATCAGGTTGGCCGAACCGACGAAATCGGCGACGAAGCGGCTGCGCGGGCGATTGTAGATGTCCTCCGGTGAGCCGATCTGCTCGATGCGGCCGCCGTTCATCACGATTACCCGGTCGGAGATCGCCAGCGCCTCCTCCTGATCGTGTGTGACATAGAGCGCGGTGATGTCGAGCCGGCGCTGCAGTTCGCGCAGCTCCACCCTCATCTCGGCGCGCAACTTGGCGTCCAGGTTCGACAGCGGCTCGTCGAACAGCAGCACGCTCGGCGAGAAGGCGATGGCGCGCGCCACCGCCACGCGCTGCTGCTGTCCGCCCGACAGCTTCGATGCGGGGCGGTCGGCGAAGTCCTGCATCTGCACCAGGTCCAGCACGCGCTCGACATTCCGCCGTACCTCCGCCTGCGGCAGTTTGCGCACGCGCAGGCCGTAGGCGACATTGTCGAACACCGTCATGTGCGGCCAGATTGCGTAGGACTGGAACACCATGGACACGCCGCGCCTTTCCGCCGGTACGTTGCGACGGCCGGCATAGACGATGTCGCCGTTGAGGCGGATCGAGCCGCCGGTCGGCGTCTCCAAACCGGCGACGGAACGCAACGTCGTGGTCTTGCCGCAGCCGGAGGGACCGAGCAGCGTGACCAGCTCGCCGGGCGCGATGGCGAAGCTGATGTTGTCCACCGCGGTCACCTCGCCGTAGCGAACGACCAGATCGGTTACCTCGATGCGGTTCATTGCGCCAATCCGGTGATGCGGCGTGCCAGGCCGAACAGGATGGCGACGGCGATGAAGATCGTCGCGGTCTGGATGAGCGCCATCGCCGCGGACAGTTCGGAACTGGAACTCAGCCAGGAGTTGACGATGGCCGGCGCGATAACCTTGGAATTGGGTCCCATCAGGAAGATCGACACGCCCAGTTCGCGCACCGAGGCGATGAAGATCAGCAGCCATGCGGCGACCAGCCCGGGGCGCAGCAGCGGCATGGTGACGGTGCGCATCTGGTAGCCCCATCTTGCGCCGCAGACCCGGGCGCATTCCTCCAGGCTCGGGTCAACCTGCAGCACCACGCTGGCGATGGTGCGCAAGCCGAGCGGCAGGAACACGGTGAAATAGGCCAGCGCGAGCAGCCACAGCGTACCGTAGATCGGGATGGGGAGATTGATCCACGCCCATAGCAGGCCCAGGCCGAACACCAGGCGCGGCACGGCCTGCGGGAACATGATGACGTATTCCGCCGCTCCGCTGCCGGGCATGCGCGAGCGATAGATGATCCAGGCCAGCACGCCGATCACCAGCACGCCAATGCTGGAAACGGAGATCGCCAGGATCAGGCTGTTGACGAAGGCGGGACCTACCGAGCCCATCTGCAAGGCGGTGGTGTAGTTGGCGACGGTGAACCGCATCTGCGGGACGATCACCGTGGCGAAGCGCTCGAACGAGGTGAGCAGCAGGGCGCCCAGTGGCAGGATGACCGCGACGATGATGTAGCCCCAGGCGATGGCGAGCAGCGGCCAGCGCAGCGCACCGACCTCCATTTCGCGTGGACGGAACGCCTTGCCGGTGATCGTGGTGTAGGTGCCCTTGCGCAACACGAGGCGGGCCAAGGTCAGGGTCACCAGCATGACGGCGAACAGCGAGAGGCCCATGGCGGCGGCGCGGCCGTAGTCGGGCGGGAACGACAAGGTCGCCTGCCAGATCGAGGTGGTGACCACATAGAACCGGCCGGGGATGCCGAGGACGAACGCGGCGGCGAACGAGCCGAGCATTTCGGCGAACACGAAGATGGTGGCGCTGAGCACGCCGGGCGCGACCAGGGGTAACGTAATACGGAGCGCCGTGCGCAGCTTGCCGGCGCCGAGTACGCGCGAGCTTTCCTCGAGCGATGGGTCCATCGACTTCATCGCCGCGGAGATCATGACAAAGGCGACGGTGCCCTCGAACAATGCCATCACCCAGGCGATGCCCCAGGGCGAGTAGATGTTGAACAGGTCGCCCGGCGCACCGAAAGAGCGCCAGGCCTGGTTGACCAGGCCGGTCTTGGGTCCAAGCAGCACACCCCAGGCCAGCGCGCCGATCAGCGGGGTCATGTAGTACGGCAGCTCCATCAGCCGTTCCAGCCGTTGCCGGCCAGGGATGTTGGTGCGGGTCAGGATCCAGGCCTGAAGGAAGCCGAAGATCACGGCGAGTACGGTGGCGATGCACGACACCAGTGCCGTGTTGGTCAGCACGTGATAGTCGTCGATCAGGCCGGTGTAGTTGTCGAGGCCGTATTCCTCGGGCGGAAAAGCGGTTGGATCGCCGACGTTCAACGATTCGTTGATCAGAAAGCCGATCGGATACAGCACCAGTGCGCCACACAGCAGCACGACCAGCGGCATGAGGATGTGCCGCGGGCTGATGGCGTTCGACGAAAGCGACAGTGTCCGGCGCATCAGTTGCGCGGCAGCAGCTTGCGGACGCGATGATTCTCGGAATCGCCGATATAGAGAGCGCCATCGGGGCCGACCACGGCACCATGCGGACGCGCCAGCGCGTCGGGACCGGCTTCACCGGTGCCGGCAATGGTGCGAACGATCCAGGTTTGGGCGTCGATCATGCGGATGACGTGGTTCTCGGTATCGACGATGAACACGTTGCCGGCGGGATCGACGGCCATCTCCTTCGGTGCGTTGAACACGGCGTGCCGTGCATCGTGGTCGTCGCCGGCATAGCCACGCGCCCCGGTGCCGGCGACGGTCTCGATGATCCCGTCGCGCACGCGGCGCAAGCTGCTGCCCTGGCGTTCCAGGATGTAGAGCGAATCATCGGGCGCGAGCGCGACGGCGCGGGCGCCGAAAATGTCCGCCGCCGCCGCCGGCCCGCCGTCGCCGGCATGACGACCGTCGCCGGTGCCGGCGAAGGTGGACAGCGCGCCAGTGGCCAGATCGACGAGGTGGACCCGATGGTCGGCGACGTCGGCGACGAACAGTCGCCGATGCGCGCGATCCAGCGCCAGACCGTTGGGTTCGACCAGTTCGGCCAAGGTGGTGATGACGCCAGTGCCGCCGTCGATGCGGCGCACGCGCTTGTTCAGCCGGTCGGCGATGTAGATATTGTTCGCACGGTCGATGACGATGCCATAGGGCTGGTTCATCCTTGCCTGGATCGCGGGGCCGCCGTCGCCGCCGAAGCCGCATTCGCCGGCGCCGGCGATCGTGCCGATGGTGCCGGTGCGCGCGTCGATGCGGCGGATGCAGTGGTTGTACGTGTCGGCGAAGCAAA
>DATBKQ010000565.1:0-2314 GCA_036555825.1 Acetobacteraceae bacterium
GGCCTGCATGATCTCGATATTCCGCACCGCCACCGCGGCCGAGGCCGGGTGCCCGCCGTAGGTGTTCACCTGGAACACCTGGCGGTTCTCGGCGGGCTCGCCGTAGAAGCTCTCGAACACGCTGTTCTTCACCACGGTGGCGGCGATCGGCAGATACGCGCTGGAAATGCCCTTGGCGACCGCCACGATATCCGGCGATACGCCGTAGTGCTGGTGCCCGAACATCTTGCCGGTGCGGCCGAAGCCGTTGATCACCTCATCGACGTGCAGCAGGATGTCGTATTTGCGGCACAGCTTCTCCACCTCCGGCAGGTATTCGTCCGGCGGCACCGCGACGCCGACACCGCTCATCACCGGCTCGACGATCACCTCGGCGACGGTCTCCGGGTTTTCGCCGATGATGGTCGCCTCCAGGTTCTTCACGCAGGCCATCCCACAGCTCGGGTAGCTCAGTCCGAACGGGCAGCGGTAGCAGTAAGGCGGGGCGACGTGCACGAAGTCGCCCGAGTACGGCTCGAACTTCGCCTTGCGGTCGCCCATGCCGCCGGCGTCGAGCGTGGCCAGCGTGGTGCCGTGATAGGCGAAGTAGCGGCTGATCGTCTTGAACCGGTAGTGCTGCGGGTACTCGTGCTTCATGTACTGGCGGGCGATCTTGAATCCGGCCTCGTTCGCCTCGGAGCCCGAGTTGACGAAGTAGGTATGATAGCCGCCCCCCATCAGCGCGTTGATCTTCTCCGCCAGCGCCGCCGCCGGCAGGTTCATCGCGGTGTGCGGGAAATACGCGAGCTGCCGCACCTGTTCCGCCGCCACGTCGGCGAGCTCCGCCCGGCCATAGCCGATATTGACGCACCACAGCCCGGCCATGGCATCCAGGTAGCCTGTGCCATCCGCGTCGTAGATCGTCGAGCCTTGCGCGCCGGTGACCACCATCTGCTTGTTCTCCAGCACCTTGTGCTGGACGATGGGATGCAGGACGTTGTCGAGGTCCTGCTTCACCACGGCCTGGCGGATGGCGGGATCGGGGGCGTTGGTGAGCGACATCGGTGCCTCGCGTTTGCTGGGTCGCGCACCCTACCGCGTCAGGGCTGGCGGGCCAACATGGCGGCGAGCACGCTCAGGCACGACAGCGCGACGAAGCATTCCAATGACAGCGCGTAGCTGCCAGACCAATCGCGCAGGATGCCGGACAGCAACGGCCCCGATGCCTGCGCCAGCACCTGCACCGAGAGCGCGATGCCGCGGATCGCGCCATAGCTTGCGCGGCCGTAGTAGTCCGCCCAGGCGATCGGCAGCAAGGTCAGCAGTCCGCCCACGCCGATGCCGAAGATGCCCGCGGCGATGAAGGCGTCGCGTGGCGATACGATTGCCAGCATAAGGAACGTGGCGATGCTCAGCGCGATGCCCGCCAGAGCCAGCGCATAACGGATTGGCACGGAGCGCGGGAAGCAGCCGAAGCCGAGACTGGCGACACCCGACAGCAACGAGAACACGCTGACCACCTGCGCCGCCACCGCAGGCGACAGTCCGCGCTCGATCAGGTAAGGCGCCTGATGCAGGCTCACGCCGGCTTGCACCGGATAGGCGAACAGTGTGAACAGGCAGAGCAGCCAGAACGACGAGGTGCGCAATGCCTGCGCGCGGGAGAAGTCGGGTTCGCCTTGCCGGCGCCGCACCCGGCCGCCGGCGACAGAACGATCCGGCACAAGCCCGAGATCCTCCGGCCGGCGCACCATGAACAGCAGGCTCGGGAGCAGTCCGATCACCAGTACCGCGCTGCCGACGGCCGCCCAGCCGGCACGCCACCCGTCGCGGGCGATCGCCGCCTCGGCGATCAGCGGCAGACTGACCAGACCGGTCATCTGCGCGACGGTGGCGATGCCGGTGGCCAGCCCGCGCCGCGCGATGAACCAGTTGTTGACCGCGCCGTAGATGCCGAGATCGAACGGACCGGCGAAGTTGGTTCGCGCCACGCAGAACAGCAGATAGAACATCGCCAGCGAACCGGTGAGCGACAGCAGAAGATCCGCGGTGCCGGTGGTCACTACAGCGAGGCACAGCACGAGGCGCGCGCCGGACCTGTCCAGCAGGCGTCCCAGTCGCGGCGACGACAGGGCCGCCAGCACGCCACCCAGCGACACGGCACCAGAGAGCGCGGTGCGCGACCAGCCGAAATCGCGCGTCATCGGTTCGACGAAGATGGACAAGGTGGCGACGGCGCCACCCTGGCGGGAGAAGCCGGCACTGCAGGCGCAGAACAGGATGATCCAGCCATAGTAGAACGGCAGCCGGCGGGCCATCGCCGCCACCCAGGCGC
>DATBKQ010000566.1:0-4005 GCA_036555825.1 Acetobacteraceae bacterium
GCGCAACATGGTGCGCAGCGCATCTGGCGACAGACACTGCTCCCAATATTGCCGGGCTTCGATCGATGTCGCGAAGATCGGCCGGTAGCGTCCGAAGTTGAAGTTGAAGCAGACCGTCTGAACATCCCGCAGCCGGGCGCCGGCGGCATCGAGGCAATAGCGGATGGCCTCGTACGGGAAGGCCGGACTCTTCTTGGTCCGATCGAACCTTTCCTGTGAGACCGCCGCCGTGACCTTTGCGTGCGACAGCAGCGCGGCGGCCGAGTCCATACCCTGGACGATGCGGCTTTCGCCGGTCATTTGTTCCGGGTACCGGCGTTCCAGGAAGTTGGCGACATCGGCCAGGCCAGCTATCCCAAGGGTCAGCATGGCACGAAATTCCCTCGCCACTGGATACCCGCTTCGGTGGCCATGCTTGTAGCATGCCACTATGGCCGAGAGACCGTAACGAGGATGCGAACGATCGAAGTTTCCTCGTCAAGACTCTTTGATGTTACGAAGGGTGTCCCAACAGACTTGATACGAGATCCGCCTGATACCCCGCGTGACCCAGCCGGTTGGCGGGTTGTCGTTTGCCGTCTGGCAACTATGGTTGCCTTGAAACCGCATGGGCAGGCTCCGCCATGTTGCCTCCGAAGGATCGGCTCACCGTATGTTTCGCACATGCCGCCTATCAGATGAAAGCGTGCTTCGACGCCCTCGGCACCGGCATCCGCAGCTTTGAACTGCGCGACAACGACGCGTTCGAGCGGCGTGCACCCGAGGCCGACGTCATCGTGGTGTCCGGGATGTGGCACAATGGCTTGATTCCATTGGCCAGCAGGCTGTGCTTCATTCAGTCGATCGGGTCCGGTACCGACCAGTTCGATAAGCAGGCGCTGGCCAGGCGGGGCATTCGCCTGGCGAGCGCGGCGGGCGTCAACGCGCGCGCCGTGTCGGAGCATGCGATGTCGCTGATCCTGGCGCTTGCACGGCGATTGCCGGAGGCGCGCGACAACCAGGCGCGCCGGGTCTGGCGGGGGATGATCGGCGATCTGAGTCAGCGGGAGGACGAGCTGACCGGCAAGACCGTGCTGATCATCGGTCTTGGCCGGATCGGCGGGCGGCTGGCGCAGTTGGCGAAGGCGTTCGAGATGCAGGTGATCGGGTTCCGTCGTCATCCGGCGTCCGGGCGCGGCGCGGCGGACGCGGTGCACCCGCTGACCGAGCTGCCGGCATTCCTGCCGCAAGCCGATTTCGTCGTGCTGACGTGTCCGCTCGTGCCGGAGACGCGTGGGCTGATCGATGGCAAGGCGCTGGCGATGATGCGGCGCTCGGCGTTCCTGGTGAATGCCGCACGCGGGCCTTGCGTGGCCGAAGCGGCCCTGATCGAGGCGCTGGAGGCTGGGCGCATCGCCGGGGCCGCGCTCGACGTAACCGATCCCGAACCGCCTGAGCCAGGCTCGCCCCTGTGGAGGTTGCCCAACGTCTTCATTACCCCGCATACCGGGGGCGAGACGCGGCAATACGAGGCGAATGTCATCGAGATACTCCTCGAGAATCTGGAGCGTCTCTGGCGCGGCGAGGCCGAGTTACGCAACCAAGTGGTGTGATGGCTGCGGCATGAGGACCGCTTGCCTCCTCTGCGTCGCGGGATCATGTTGAGAACATGGTTCTGCAACCCGATCCCAAGCCCGAGGTCCTGGCACGGCGCGATGTGATCGTTGCCGGCTTGCGCGGGCTGCTGCCGGCCGAGGCAGTGATCGCCGAGCCGATCCGGCTGAAGCCGTACGAGACGGATGGGCTTGCGGCGTATCGTCAGCCGCCGCTTGCCGTGGTGCTGCCGGAGACCACCGAGCAGGTCGCCGCGGTGATGCGGTTCTGCCACGCCGAGGGCGTCCGCGTGGTGCCGCGCGGCGCCGGCACGTCGCTGTCTGGCGGCGCCCTGCCGATGGCGGATGCCGTGGTGATCGGGCTGATGAAGATGAACCGCATCCTCGACATCGACTACGCGGACCGCTGTGCGACGGTGCAGGCCGGCGTGACCAATATCGGCATCACCGAGGCGGTGCAGGGCAGGGGGTTCTTCTACGCACCCGATCCGTCGAGCCAGCTCGCCTGCATGATCGGCGGCAACGTCAACATGAACTCCGGTGGCGCGCATTGCCTGAAATACGGTGTTACCGCCAACAACCTGCTGGGCTTGAAGATCGTCACGGCGGAAGGCGACATCCTGACGATCGGCGGACAGCATCTCGATGCGGCCGGCTATGACTGGCTCGGACTGCTGACCGGCAGCGAGGGCCAGCTCGCGGTGATCGCCGAAGTTACCGTGCGCATCCTGCGTTCGCCGGAGGGCGCACGCGCGATGCTGGCGGCCTTCCGCTCCAACGAGATCGCTGGTGCCTGTGTCGATGCCATCATTTCCTCCGGCATCATCCCGGTCGCGCTGGAGTTCATGGATCGCCCGGCGATCCACGCGTGCGAGGCGTTCGCGCATGCCGGCTATCCGCTGGATGCCGAGGCGCTGCTGATCATCGAGGTGGAAGGCAGCGCCGCCGAACAGGACGCGCTGCTGGCGCGCATTCGGGCGATCTGCGAACGGCACGATCCGATCAGCCTGAAGGTGTCGGCCTCGGCCGAGGAGTCGCTGGCGATCTGGAAGGGCCGCAAGGGCGCATTTGGCGCGATCGGCCGCATCAGTCCCGATTATCTCTGCATGGACGGCGTCATCCCGACCTCGCGCCTGCCCGAGGTGCTGCGTCGGATCGGCGAGATGAGCGACGCGTTCGGGCTGAAGGTGGCCAACATCTTCCATGCCGGCGATGGCAATCTGCATCCGCTGATCATGTTCGATGCCAACGACCCGGAGAGCTTCCGCAAGGCGGAGCAGTTCGGCGCCGACATCCTGAAGCTGTGCGTCGAGATGGGCGGCTGTCTCACTGGCGAGCACGGGGTGGGAGTCGAGAAACGCGAACTGATGCCGGTGCAGTTCAGTGCGGGAGAGCTGGCGCAGCAGCGGCGCATCAAGGACGCGTTCGATCCGGGCTGGCTGCTCAACCCCAACAAGGTGTTCCCGCTGGCGGCGGGCAGTGAGCGATCTGCTCGCGCCCATTGACGAGCCAGCGATCGCCGCGGCGATCCGCCAGGCAGCGCAGGCGCGCGAACCGCTCGCGATCGTTGGCAACGGCACCAAGCCTGGCATGTTGCGACCCGTTCAGGCGGCGCGATCGCTGTCCACCCGCAGCTTGACCGGCATCACGCTCTATTCGCCGAACGAGCTTATCGTCAGCGCTCGTGCCGGTACGCCGCTATCGGAGATCGAGGCGGCGCTCGCGGAGCACGGCCAGCACATCATCGCCGAACCGCCCGATGCGGCCGGTCCGCAGACACTCGGCGGCGTGGTGGCCACCAACCTGTCGGGGCCGCGCCGCGTCGCCTGGGGAGCGATGCGCGATCACGTACTCGGCGTGCGTGCCGTGACCGGGCATGGCGAGGCGATCCACTCCGGCGGCCGGGTGCTGAAGAACGTCACCGGGCTCGACCTCTGCAAGCTGCTGACCGGCAGTCATGGCACTCTCGGCGTGATTACCGAAGTGACGCTGAAGGTGCTGCCCGCGCCCGAGGCAGTCGGGACGCTGGCGGTGCCCGGATGCGACGCCGCCTCCGGCGTGGCGACGTTGTCCGCCGCGCTCGGTTCGCCGTATTCCGTCTCGGCGGCGGCCTGGCTGCCGGCCGAAGCCGCCGCGCTCATTCCCACGCTTGCCCCGTTCCATGACTCGGTCGCGCTCGCGCGCATCGAGGATTTCGCCCCCTCGGTCGCCTATCGCATCGGCCGGCTGCGCGACGAGCTGGCCGCGCACGGCGGCGAGATGCTGGACGATGCGGCGTCGCGCGCGGTGTGGCGGGCCATCCGCGACCGGGTGCCGTTGGCGCGCCGGGCGGACGAAGCGGTGTGGCGCGTCTCGGTGCGCCCCTCGTCCGGTGCACCGGTGCTGCGATCCGTCGCCGAGGCGTGCGGCGCGC
>DATBKQ010000567.1:0-19358 GCA_036555825.1 Acetobacteraceae bacterium
GTCAGACCGCAAACGGCGTCGGCAAGATCATCGGGCCGCTGAGCCTCGCGCTGATCGCCGGCACCAGCCACCTCGTCTCGCCGCAGCAGACTGCGGCCGCGGTGGTTACAGCCTTCTTGTTCCTGGCCGCCTGCATGGCACTGGTCGGCCTCTCGTTCCTGTTCCTCGGCGTCGAGACACACGGCAAGGCCATGGTCCTCGACCATGGCACGGCACACTTGACCAAATAACGTGACAATCAAGGGAGGCAAACAACAATGTCGACATCGATAGGAGCTGTGCAGCCGATCCCCTGGTGGAGAGAACCCACCAAGGATCAGTGGGTCGCCTGGTGGGCGGCCTGGGTCGGCTGGACACTGGACGCGTTCGACTTCACCATCTTCCTGCTGATCATGGTGCCGATCTCGCAGGAGTTCGGCGTTCCGCTCACCGCCGTCGCCGCGGTGTTCACTGTCACGCTGTGGATGCGTCTCGTCGGCGCGACCGCGTCTGGCTGGCTTTCGGATCGGGTAGGCCGAAAAGCCCCGCTGATGATCTCCATCCTGTGGTACTCGGTCTGCAACTTCATTGCCGGTTTTTCGCCCAACTTCACCTTCCTGTTCTTCTTCCGCGCGGCACTCGGCATCGGCATGGGCGCGGAGTGGCCCGCGGGAGCCTCGCTTGCGATGGAGTCATGGCCGATCCGCTCGCGCGGCTTCATGAGCGGCGTGCTGCAAGGCTCCTGGGGCATCGGCTTCGCCCTGTCGGCGCTCATTTTCGCGCTGTTCAACGATACCATCGGCTGGCGCGGCATGCTCTGGGTCGGCGTGCTTCCGGCGCTGGCCGTAGTGTGGATTCGCAAATACGTCAAAGAGCCGCCGGTCTGGCTGGAGAACCGCAGGAAGCAGCGCGAACAGCAGCGCGAAATGCACCTGCCGCTGGTCGCGATCTTCAAGCCCAAGGTGCTCGGCAACACGCTGCTCGCATGCTGGTGGATGCTGAGCTGCTTCATCACCTACTACTCCATCTGGGCATTGTTCGCGACGCATCTGCAAAAGGATCTCGGCATGGGGTCGATGATGGTCGGCCTGCCGCTGGTCGTGGCCAACCTTCTGGGCTTCGTTGCCATGGGCTTTTGGGGTTGGGTGGGTGACGTGCTCGGGCGCCGGTGGTCGATGATCATCCCGGCGGCAATCGGGCTGTTCATCACGCCCAGCTACCTGCTCACCAGCAATCCGTTCTGGATCCTGCTGGGCTTCCTGGTGCAGGGAGTGTTTGCCGGCGCGATGTACAGCCAGATGCCCAGCTATCTCACCGAGCGTTTCCCGACCGAGGTGCGGGCGACGGCAAGCGCCGTTACCTATCACCAGGGAGCGATCTTCGGTGGCCTGGTGGCACCGATCCTCACCTACTTCGCGGTTGACCATCATCTGGGCTTCGCAATCCCGATGCTGCTCGGCACCACTTTCGGGCTGGTCATGGTAATCATCTCGCTGCTCCTGAGCCCGGAGACCAAGGGTAAGGACTACACCTCGGACCTCGTGGTCGCCTAAGGACGCAACAACGCTGACAACCGATGGCGCCCCTCGATCTTCTCGAGGGGCGGCGTTGGTTACCAGAGGTCGCGCGCAGGCGTCGCCCGTCGCCAGTGTCCCGCCCCCGAAGTTCGTCGCATTCCGCGGCTAACGGAGGGCATAAGCAGGCCACTGAAAGCAAAGAACGGTGGCCCGATTCTGAAGTGCGAAGGACTTCGGAATCGCGACACTAGAGAGCGATTACCGAAGGCGGAATCGCCGGAGGTCGGAACCGCGCGGCGGAACAAAGGGGTAGAGCAAGATGACTTCGCGTATCAGAACTCATCCTGGTCTAGAGCCCCGCCTGAGTGACAAACTTGGTGTTGAGATAGCTCTCGATCGCCTCCGATCCGCCCTCGGAGCCATAGCCTGAATCCTTCACGCCGCCGAACGGGACCTCCGGCAACGCGAGCCCGTGATGGTTGATCGCCATCATGCCGCTCTCCACCGCCGCGGCGACCGCATTCGCCGTTTTGGCCGACCGCGTGTAGGCGTAAGCCGCCAACCCGTAGGGCAGCCGGTTTGCTTCACTTACCACTTCATCGAACGAGCCGAACCGCGAGATGACGGCGAGCGGACCGAACGGCTCCTCGTTCATCACCCGCGCGCCCTTCGGCACATCGGTCAGCACCGTCGGTTCGAAGAAATTGCCCTTGTTTCCAATGCGATTGCCGCCGGTACGCACGGTCGCGCCATGCTGCCGCGCGTCGCCGATGAACATCTCCATCGCCGCGATACGGCGTGGGTTGGCCGTCGGCCCCATCCTGGTGTCCGGATCCAGCCCGTCACCGACCTTCACCGCCTTGCTGTGCTGCACGAAACCATCGACAAACCGCTCATAGACCCGCTCCTGCACCAGCATGCGGGTCGGCGAGATGCACACCTGTCCGGCATTGCGGTATTTCGCCGCCGCCAGCAGTTTGCTCGCAACATCGACATCCGCATCGTCGAACACGATCGCCGGGGCGTGCCCGCCGAGTTCCATCGTCACGCGCTTCATATGCGCGCCGGCCAGCGCGGCAAGCTGCTTGCCCACCGCGGTCGAGCCGGTGAACGAGATCTTGCGAATGATCGGATGCGGAATCAGGTACTCGGAGATTTCCGCCGGCACGCCATAGACCAGATTGACCACGCCGGCCGGCACGCCGGCATCGGCGCAGCAGCGGATCAGTTCGGCCGGTGAGGCAGGCGTCTCCTCGGGTGCCTTCACGATGATCGAGCATCCGGCGGCCACCGCACAGGACAGCTTACGCACCACCTGGTTGATCGGGAAGTTCCACGGCGTGAATGCCGCCACCGGCCCGACCGGCTCCTTGAGTACCAACTGATAGATCCCGTCCGCACGGGCGGGAATAACGCGGCCATAGGTCCGCCGCGCCTCCTCGGCGAACCAGTCGATCACATCGGCGCCTGCCAGCACCTCGCCCTTGGCCTCGGCCAGCGGCTTGCCCTGTTCCATTGTCATCAGCGGCGCGATCGCATCGGCACGCTCACGCAAGAGGTTCGCTGCCTTGCGCATCACCTTAGAGCGATCGAACGCGGAGACCTTGCGCCACAGCTTGAAGCCCTTGTCGGCTGCCTCCAGCGCCCGGTCGAGGTCGGCACGTCCGGCATGCGGCACGGTGCCGATCGCATCGCCGGTGGCGGGATTGACCACCGGCAAACTGCGCCCCGCCGCAGCCGGGCCCCAGGCTCCGTCGATATACAGCGATACGTCGTGATACTGGTGCATCTCACCCTCGCCCGCAGTGGTCCCGGCCGGGATATGGCGACCCCTGCACGGTGTGCCAAGCCGCACGGCGCGCTGGACGCCGGGCAGGAAATCCTGTCACCGTTGCCGGATGAACGACGAGGCGCTGCGCGACGGAGAGGTCGCGACCACGCTGCCGCCGGACAGCGACGGCGGCGTGTATTTCATCGGCACGATCCATACGCCATGGGGGAGCCGCGCCGAGTGCCCGAAGCGGGGCAGCCTCGATGGGCCGGTCTGTTCCATCGTGGTGGATGGACGCTGGCGGCGGGCACTGACCGGGCTCGCCGAACACAGGAGGATCCAGGTGCTCTACTGGATGCACCACGCACGCCGCGATCTCGTGCTGCAGACTCCGTTCAGCACCGGCCGAACGACCGGCACCTTCGCGCTGCGCTCGCCGGTGCGGCCGAACCCGATTGCGTCGTCGGTGGTCGAGCTGCTGTCGGTCGAAGGCACCACCCTGCGGGTCCGCGGCCTGGATTGCCTGGACGGAACGCCACTGCTCGACCTGAAACCGGAGCGCGATGCAGCCCAGGAATGATCGGTGGTAGCATGGCGTCATCGCCGGGAATGTATTCGATGCGCCGCGCCATCCTGTTGGCAGCCATCGTGCTGGCGGCCTGCACCAATCTGCTCGCTCAGCGGCAGGCCTATCTCGGCCAGTTCGTCGGCCAGCCGGAGAGCCTACTCGTGCAGCAGATGGGGGTGCCAACGCGCAGCTATGAAACCGGCGAAGTGAAGTACCTGGCGTATGACGAACACCGCATCGACATCATTCCGGGCCCGCCCACCTACGCCCCCTTCTACCTGGGCTGGTACGGCGCGTTTCCGCCGCAGGTGATCGAGCTGAACTGCGAGACCACTTTCGAAGTCACGGACGGTACCGTGAAGGCTTTTACCCTACGCGGCAACGCCTGCGGATAGCTCGCTTTTCCCGTAGCGGTTGGTGGCGAGACTCGCGCAATCAGCGCTGCCGCGTCCTGGCGGACGCGAGGGCCGCGTCGACGAAGTCAAGCAGTTCCGCGTCATCGACTGGCTTTTCCAGCACCCTTCCCACCCCGAGTGCCGCTGCACGCGCAAGCATCCCATGCGACTTTGAACCGGTGATCAGCATCACCGGGATCGCCACTCCGCTGGCCCGTAGCTGCTCGACGAGATCGAGGCCGGTCATGCCGGGCATGTGCTGGTCCAGGATCAGGCACGCGATCTGCCGGCACTCCGACTTGAGAAAGTCCGCTGCCGAGGCAAATGCCACGACGGTCTTTCCCGCGACCTCCAGCAGGAACCGCAACGACTCCCGGACAGCGTGATCGTCGTCGACCACCGCTATCTCACTGGGTCTCGTGTCCATCATGCCTGGCCCCTCGTTCGGAGCCGCATTGCGACTTCGATTGATTGATAGAAGGCAATTCGCGCTGCCGGCGCATTGATCCAGATCAACTGGAATGTCTCGCGGGGCGCAGGCGGCCAGGACCGGGCGGCGCTCAGATGGCGGCGCGTCGCTCCTCCCGTGCCGTGGACCACACCTCGCGCGCCGCGTCGGCATTCATCGCCGCGATGCCGAGACCGACGATCAGATCGGGCCACGCCGAGTGCCACAAGAGGGCGGTCGCCATTCCCGCGGCGACGATGGCGATGTTGGCCAGGGCATCGTTGCGGGCCGACAGAAACGCGGCCCGCGTCAAGCTCCCGCGGTGATGTCGGTAGCGTGCCAGCATAAAGGCGCAGGACAGGTTCACGACCAGCGCACCGAAGCCAGCCAACGACATCGGCATCGGTTCGGGCGCGAGCGGGACGTTGAACTTCTCCCATGCGGTCCACAGTGTTGCCAGGCCTGGAACCAGCAAGACGCCCGCAAGCAGCATTCCAAGAAGTGCACGGCTGCGCGCCGGCCAATCCAGGGCGACCGCGATCAACAGATTGACCGAGGCATCTTCCAGGAAGTCGATACTGTCGGCGAACAGCGCGACGGATCCGATGGCGAGGGCGACGGCGAACTCGATCACGAAATACGCCAGGTTCAGCAGTGCCACGCGGCGCACCAAGCGTCTTAGAGCGGGATGGGCGCCGAAGGATGCGCTCATCTTGCTCAGACTCGTATTATCGCGTGATTCGGACCTCCGGCGACTCCGCCTCCGGTCATCACGCTGAGAGTCTTTGTGTTATCGCGTGATTCAGACCTCCGGCTACTCCGCCTCCGGTCATCACGCTGAGAGTCTTCGTATTATCGCGTGATTCAGACCTCCGGCGACTCCGCCTCCGGTCATCACGCTCTAGTCTCAAGCCGCGGTTTCTCACCCTCCGAGCAGCAGCATGGCAGGCAATGCCAGCTGCGCGAGCAACCTCACTCGCCGCAGGTGTTTTTCGTCGTAATAGCCCGCGCGATGACACAGGTTGAGCGTGCCCCGGGTCTGGCCACGCCAGCATACCGGCATGTTCAGGATGCTGTCGCAGCCCAGCGCGTGGATCAGCGCGTGATCGAAGAAGTTGGCCGCGATGTCCGCCTGCGTCCTGCCGATATACGGCTCGCCGCCATGAATCACCCGCCGCATCCACGCCGTATCGGCGACCGGCTTGCGACCTCCGACCGGGTATTCGTCCGGCCGGTTGGTGTAGTACCGTTCGGACTGGCCGAGCGAAGAGTGGTGCACCAACACGGTGAACAGGATATGCCCGGGGTCCGCAGCCAGCGCGGCGTCGAGCGCGCGGAATGTCGCCTGCGGTTGATCGGTATCCGCAAGCGCCGCGAGTACATCGTCGATCATTCAGCGGCCGCCAGCGCCTTGGCGTAGGCGCCGACCGCGGCGGCGAAGCCCATCACCAGCGCATCGGCGGTAAGTTCATGGCCGATCGAGGCCTCGGCCAGATTTGGCATCCTGGCCATCAGCGGCGGCAGGTTGTGCAGGTTCAGGTCGTGGCCCGCATTGACCACCAGCCCGCGATTCGCGGCCGCGCGCGCCGTCGCGGCGCAGGCGTCGAGCCAGCGATCGTGCGCGCCACCGCGGAACGCGGCGGCATACGAGCCGGTATAGATCTCCACCCCGTCGGCGCCTGCGGATGCGATGCGATCGAGCACGCCAGGGTCGGGGTCGATGAACAGGATCACCCGCGCGCCAAGCGATTTCAGCCGCGCGATTGCGGGCCCGACCAACGCCGCCTGCTCGGGACCCAGCTTCCATCCCTCCTCCGAGGTGAACGCGTCCGGCGCGTCGGGTACCAATGTGCACTGCTCCGGGCGCACCTCCGTGGCGATCTCCAGCAACCGGCCGTCCGGATAGCCCTCGATATTCAGCTCCACCTGGGGGCGCCACGTCGCAATTGTCTCGGCCAGCAGCGGCACGTCGGAGCGCCGGATGTGCCGCTCATCCGGACGCGGATGCACGGTGATCCCCCGCGCACCCGCCTCGATCGCGATGCGGGCGAAGCCGCGCAGATCGGGTACACCGGTGCGGCGCGAGTTGCGCAGCAGCGCGATCTTGTTGAGGTTGACGCTGAGCCGGGCCATTTGCAGCCACGACGCTAGCACCATCGAAGGACATCAGGAAGCAGAGGGTGTGGTGGCCTGCTTCAGCTTTCGTCGGTTGAGCAGCGTGATCCAGACCTCCAGCGCCAGGCCACCCGCTCGCCTGGCGTCAGCCCGATGGCGGTGGCGGCTGGAACCAGGGCACCGTGATGTTCTGGCAGCTGACGTTCGGCCCCTTGACGTTGGCAACCAGGTATCCGTCCTGCCTGACCGTGCCGCTGACCGTCGCGGTTCGGCCCTGCCCACCAACTTCCTTCGCATTCATCTGGAAGCTTCTGGACTGCATGTTCACGCTGCCGGTCGCACGCGCCATCTGCTTCATGTCGTTCCAGGCGATCATGCCGTCCAACGAGTTGTTGGCGCCGACCACTACGTGCCAGTCCAGGGCAGGACAGCCACCCTGCGCTCGCGAATGGAAGGTGTAGACCCTGCCTTCCGGCAATCCCTGTGCGGCAGCCAGTCCGCATGTGGCGGCGATACCAACTGCGGCAGTCGCGAGCAGTTTGCTCGGCCTCACGGTCTGTCTCCTTCTCGTTCTGAGTTTCAGAGCAGCGGAACGATTTGTCCAGGTCGCTAGGTCACCGGCAAGACGCGGATGTGACGGGGGGAAAATAGAAGGGCTATCGATTCGAATCAACGAGGACCGACAAACCTTCACCGCGACCCCGCGTTCCGGCGCAGATCGCCGGACAGTGCCGCTCGGTCGATCGCACACCTGGCAATGCACTTCTATGAACGAAAGTGCAGCCCCGCCGAGCCGTGGTTCACAAGGGAACTCACCAGCCATGGCCGCCCGCCATTCTGCAGCACCTGGCTGAGCACGTCAGCGGACACTCGCTCGAATACCAGGACGCCCTGGTCCTCGCATGCGGTGTCCTGCAGATGCTGCCGCCTGGTTGCGACGGGAACGGTTCCCCATGGCTCGTGCAGAAAGTCGGCAGCCCACTGTCGCGCCGCCTGCTCGAGATCAGGTGTGGTTAGCAGGAGCGTCCGCATCTTTCCCTCCCATCGCTGCACGCACGCAATATTGGGCACGAACAACCAGACTCGGCGTTGATCTGCATCAATAGGTCAGTGCTCCGCGCCGATGACCTCCGGCAGACGGGCGCGATTGCAAACAATTAACATTGCAGCCATGCCGCCCTTCGCGATGACCGAGCGTTCCCTTGATGCGGGCGTGCACTGACGCCCCGGGCAATCCAAGGGAGCCACGCGATCATGAAGCATTCGATACTCGCAGCCATGACACTGGGAGCAAGCCTGGCGGCCGTGCCGGCGATGGCCGCAACGCCTACCGATCAGACGGGGACCGCGACTGTCAACACCAACAGCGCCGCGTCCGTGCCGTCGCAGCGTAACCCGATATTGGCCGACAACGGCGACGTCCGCATGAGCAAGCTGATCGGCACAGATGTGTACAACACCCAGGACCAGAAGCTTGGCAGCATCGACGATGTGCTGATGAGCCGTACCGGGCAGCCAGACGTCGTCATGAAGGTCAACGGCAATCTGTATCAGGTGCCCTGGACCAAGCTGCAGTTCGGCAATGCGCAGAACAACAGCGACAACAAGGTGATCATGCCTGACACCGCGCAGAGCGCCTTCGCGAACCAGCCGCAGTTCCATTACCACGCCAACAACCGCGGTTGACGCACCGAGGTGCGGCGGTGATTTCCGCCGCCCACCCTCCAAGTTCGTTCAATCCTCCGCCGTGCGTGCGGCCTCGACTGTTTCCGGGAACCAAAGCCAAAGAATGACCATCGCCGCTGCCGTGAGACCGGCCAGTGCCAGGAATGCGAGGACAAAGCCGAAGGACTGCGCGAGGAAGCCGCTGATCGCGGTGCTCGCCGTAGCGCCGATGCTGCCGGACATGCCGACTGCACCCATCGAGAAGTTGTAGCGACCCGACTGCCGCGTCAGATCGGCGACCACCAGCGGTGTCAGGATGCCGATCACCGCCGCGGTGAGTCCACCAAGGACCTGAACGCCGACCAGGAACCACGGCCCGAGGCCGACAGCGAACAACACGCTGCGAGCAAGCAGCGCGGCGAATGCCGCGATCAGCAGTTTCTTGCGCCCTGCCTCGTCCGCCTGGCGCGCCAGCCAGGCGGCGATCAGCGCCGTCACCACCTGTGGCACCACGACAAATGCCGACGTGATCAGCGCGGAGATGGCCCCGTGCTCGGCTGACACGCGCTCGCTGGCAAGCGGCAGAATCGAGGCATTGGCAAACTGAAACAACAACAGACAGACGGCGAATACCAACAGGGAACGGTTGCTGAAGATTTCGCGCCAGCGCGCTGCACCCGAGTCTTGCCGCCCGCTCGCCTGTCGCGCGCGCCCATAGTCGATTTCCCGGCCGCGGATCAGCGCGAGCGCGATCGCTGCCGGCAGGCAGAGCCCGGCCGCGGCAAGGAACGGTGCGCGGATCGAGCCGAAATGGCCAAGAGCGCCCATTCCCGCCGCGGTCAGTGCATTGCCCAGTGACAGGTAGCGGTGATTTCGCCCGGTCCGGGTGTGCAGCGATCTGTGGCCGACCAGACCGATCGCCACTGCCGCGAGTGCGGTGCGGATGGTGCCACCAGCCGATCCGTACAGCGCCTCCGCCAACGCCACTGGGAGATAGCTGGGGAAGAAGGCGACAATCAGCGAGCCGCCGGCGATGCAGGCCAGGCCCGCGGCCAGGATCAGGCGCTTGTTGCGCAGCTGATCGACCAGCCATCCCGCGGGTATCTGCACCGCAAGCGCAACGGCGCTGTTGACCGCGATCGCGCTGCCGATCGCGCCCTGCTGCCAGCCGCTCCGCGTCAGGTACAGCGCGACGAACGGGCCGAACGCCGTCTCGACATCGGCGATGAAAAAGTTCAGCCAGTCGAGCGCGCGTTGGCTTTGCGTCGAAGGTGTGGCTGCTGGCCATTTCGGCGGTGCCGGAGGCATGTTGCTCCTCGCCTGCGGCCCGAGGCGCCGCCGATCAGTGGCGAGCAACGCTCACCGGCAACGGAAACGTCGCGCCGATTCCGAGGTTGCATCGGGCGGCAGCGTCAACCCGAACGCGCCGTGGCGATCGCCGCGTTCAGGGCGCGCACGCCCGCGGCGGGGCCGTCGGAATGGTTCCACACCGCGCCCACAACCGCGAGGAAATCGGCGCCAGCCCGGACCAGCGGCGCGCAGTTCCCGGCGGTGATGCCGCCGATGGCGCAGCAGGGCAGCTCCATCAGTTCCGACCACCATTGCAGGATCTCGGGACCAATGAAGCGGCTGACCTCCTTGGTGTCCGACGGAAAGAACGCGCCGAACGCGACGTAGTCGGCACCGTCCTCACCGGCGCGCATGGCGAGATCGCGGCTGCCCTTGCAGGTGACGCCAAGTGTCGCGTCCGGCCCAATCAGCGCGCGAGCCTCGCGCGCCGGCATGTCCTCCTGCCCGACGTGCACGCCGTCGCTGCCGGTTTCGCGCACCAGGTCGGCGCGGTCGTTGAGCAGGAACGCGACATCGCGCGACTGCGCCACCGGACGCAGCGCATCGATGGCGCGGCGCCAAGTGCCATCGTCCACATCCTTCAGCCGGAGCTGCACCGCCGCGACATCGCCGGCGTCCAGCGCGGCGGCGAGCCGATCGGCGAACAGCAATGGATCGAGCGAGGGCGGAGTGATCAGATAGACGCGACACCCCGCACCCTCACTCATTCTTGGCATCAGTCGCCGTTCTTGTAGATGTCGATGATCTTGTTCAGCATCTCCATTGCCGCTTCCTTGGGACGCTGGAAGGTGTTGCGGCCGATGATGCTGCCGCTGCCGCCACCGTCACGGATGCCGCGGATCTCCTCATACACCCCGTCGAGGTCCTTCGCCTCTCCGCCGGAAAACACGACAATCCGCTTGCCGTTGAACGCGCACTGCATGATGTGCGCCACGCGCTTGGGCAGTGTCGAGCCGTCGATCTTTTCGTAGCTCTTCTTCGCCGCCTCCAGGCTGACCACCGCGGTCGGCGGCTTCACCTTGATGATGTTGGCGCCCATCAACGCCGCCATCTGCGTGGCGTAGGCGCAGATGTCGAGTGCGGTCTCCGCCGCGCGATCGAGATTGCCGCCGCGCGGATAGCTCCACACCACCACGGCAAGCCCATTCGCCTTCGCTTCCGCGGTGAGTTCGCGCAGCTCTTCCAGTTGTGGATAGGCGTATTCGCTGCCGGGATAGATGGTGAAGCCGATTGCCGCGCAGCCGAGCCGCAGCGCGTCCTTCACGCCGGCGGTCACCGCCTGGTCCTTGTTGGTGGCGAGCGAGTTGGCGTTGTTCACCTTCAGGATCGTGGGGATCTGACCGGCGAAGGTATCGGCACCGGCGGCGATCATGCCGAGTGGGGCGGCGTAGGCGTTCAGCCCGGCCTCGATGGCGAGCTGGTAGTGATAGTGCGGGTCGTAGGCCGGCGGGTTTGGCGCGAAGCTGCGCGCCGGGCCGTGTTCGAAGCCCTGATCGACCGGCAGAATCAGCACCTTGCCGGTGCCGCCGAGTTTGCCGGTGGAAAGGATGCGGGCCAGGTTGGCCTTCACGCCGGGCGGATCGCCTTCGTACCAGTCCAGGATCTTCTTGACTTTCTGGGTGACGCGCATGGAACGGTCCTTCCTGCTGGGATGCCCGGGTACTAGCCCAGGCCGTTGTCGCTGTCACCCGGGGTGGTTCGCACCCGCAACCAGTCGTGTAGCCGGCGTGCGGCGCCCGGTTGCGCCATGTCGAGAGCCGGCGGGCGTTCGGCCAGGACCAGGCCGCCGAGCGATGCCGCGGTGGCGGCGACCCGATCCCAGCCGGACGCCGAAGGATGCAGGACGATCCGCCGCAGGCCGATGCGCAGCGCCCCGAGCGCCAGGCCGGAGGCGTCGGCGCAATCGAGGATGTCGTCACACCCCGCGTCGGGATATCCGGCGGTCGCCTGGGCGATCAGCATGCGCCACCAGCCGCTGCCGGCATACAACGCGGCAGCTTCGGCCGAAAGGAGCGTGACAGGTGCGCCGACGGACAGCACCGCCCGGGCATCCGCGAACCCGTGAATGACCACCGCCGGATAGCGCTGCGCAATGACGCTCATATCTGCTTGACGTTCAATGCCGCGCCCGCTTTGAGTTCAAGCGACAGATGAAGCGGGGCGAACGATGGTCAGCGACAGCGAGGACGCTGAGTCCGCGGCGGACCGGCTGGAGGCGGCGCTGGAGCGGATCGCCGAAGCGGCGGCGCGCGCCGAGGCACGCCCGGCGGATCAAGTTCCGCGCTACGATGCGGAAGAGGTTGCGGCGCGACTCGACGTAGTGATCAATCGCCTGCGCGCCGCGCTTGGCAGGACTGATTGAACCAACGGGCAAGGAACATTCGATGGCGCAGGTCACCGTTCGCATCAACGGCTATGCATACACCGTGGGCTGTCAGGACGGCGAGGAGGAGCATCTCGAGGCGATGGCCGGCGAGGTCGAGCGACGGATCGAATCGATCAAGTCGGCAGCGGGGCCGACCAATGAGTCGCGGATGCTGGCAATGGCGTCGCTGTTGCTCGCCGACGACCTGTACGAGATGCGCAAGTCGCTGAAGACGGCACAGGCCGGGCGGCCGGTGGTGGCGGCGCTGCCCGACGCGAAACTGGGCCGGCGGCTGGGCAAGCTGGCAAAGCGCGCGGAAGAGATTGCCGCCGGCCTGGAGCATCCCTAGATTACGACGGCGGGGCTGCCGGGTGCGTCAGGCAATTTATCCCCGGGGCCAGTAAGCATCTTCCAGGGAGCTGGCTCTGCCGGGATCCTGGTCTCGGTATCTGGCGCCCACCTGCACACGCAGGCTCTGGGAGGATGAGACGCCAACGGCCATGGCGGCTCCGCACATGATCCCCGAACTGACCGAGGCCAAGCGGGCGGTGCGCCAGCATATGCTGACGGCGCGCGAGGCATGGAACCCAGGCGTCGGCGCGGCCGTGGCGGAGCACGTGCTGCGTGTGGTGCCGCCGCCGGCCGGCGCGGTGGTGTCAGGCTTCTGGCCGATGGGCCAGGAGATCGACATCAGGAAACTGCTGCTCACGCTGCACGAACGCGGCCATCCGATCGTACTGCCGGAGACACCGAAGCGCGGCAACCCATTGATATTCCGGCTTTGGCGCCCCGGTTCAGTAATGATACAGGAACGTTTCGGCACGTCGCGCCCGGATGGTCCGGTCATGCCGCCGGACTTCCTGCTGGTGCCGCTGCTGGCATTCGACCGGCGCGGTTACCGGGTAGGTTATGGCGCCGGCTACTACGACCGGACCCTGGCAGCGCTGCCAGGCCGGTTCCGTCTGGGCATTGCCTATGCCAGGCAGCAACTGGACGAAGTGCCCGCCGGTCCTTACGACCAGAGGCTGGACGCGGTGGCGACCGAACGCGGCGTGGTGTTCTGCAAGGACGAATGAATGCGCATCCTGTTCATCGGCGATGTGGTGGGCCGCTCCGGCCGCGAGACCGTGGCGGCGACACTGCCCAGGCTGCGTGAAGCGCTGCGTGTCGAGCTCGCCGTGGTTAACGCCGAGAATGCCTCGCACGGCTTCGGGCTGGCGCCCGACATGGCGGACGCGCTGTTCGCCGCCGGCGCGGATGCGATCACACTCGGCAACCACGCCTGGGACCGCAAGGAAATCATCCCCTACATCGCCGAGACGCCACGCCTGCTGCGCGCGCTGAACTTCCCACCTGGCACGCCGGGCGCGGGCTCCGCGATGATCGAGGTGGGCGGTGGCCGCCGCGCGCTGGTGCTGCAGGCGATGGGGCGGCTGTACATGGATCCGCTGGACGATCCGTTCCGCACCACCGCCGACCTGTTGGCGAAACACCGGCTGGGCGGCACTGTGTCGGCGATCCTGGTCGACTTCCACGCCGAGGCATCGAGCGAGAAGATGGCGTTCGCGCATTTCCTCGACGGCCAAGTATCGGCGGTGATCGGCACGCACACCCATTGCCCGTCAGCCGATGCGCAGGTGCTGCCGGGCGGGACGGCATTCCAGTCCGACGCCGGCATGTCGGGTGACTACGACAGTGTGATCGGCATGGCGAAGGACGCGGCGACGCTGCGGTTCTGGCGGAAGATGCCGGGCGAACGACTGGCCCCGGCGGAGGGCGAGGCGACGGTGTGCGGCGTGTTCGTGGAGACCGACGATGCGACCGGGCTGGCGCGGCGGATCGCGCCGGTGCGCGTGGGCGGGAGGCTGGCACCGGCGATGCCTGGCTGACTGGAGCATGACCGGATCAAGTTGATCCGCTCATGCTCCAGGTACGGATTGATCGAGCGTGCGATCACGCTTTGCGACGGTTCCGGCTCAAGCGATCGCGCTACCCCGGCGGCATCACTTGCCGCAGGCGCGGTGCAACGCGAGCAGGTGTTTGCGCGCGGCTGTCGCTGTATCCAACTCGATAGCGCGATAGCGCTCGACGATCACCTTGCCGGCGGCGGTGAGCACCGCTCCGCCGCCGCCGCTGCCGCCTGCGGCGGTCGCAACGACGGCGGTGCCGAAGCTGCGGTTCAGGTCCTCCACCAGCTCCCAGGTGCGGCGATATGACATGTGCAGCGCACGGCCGGCGGCGGAGATCGAGCCGGATCGGGCAATTTCCTCCAGCACCGCGACCTTGCCCGGGCCGATGCGCGCACCCGAGGCGAGGTCGAGCCGGATACTGAGGCGGTCATTGGCGCCCGTGGGGGCGGCACGCTTCACCATGCGGAGAGGATACCGGCTTGGCCGTGGCTTTTCCACGGCTGCTTGCCGCTATATCAGGTTGGCTATATCGTGCACGCTATGCGCCTTTTGCTGATGCTTGGCGGACGCGTTCGAGGTTGTGGGCTACCTGGCAGATGCCGAAGCACGCGCACGCCGCATCCAGCGCGGTTTCAAGGTGGAATAGGCTGATTCTTTCAGCGGACGAGTGGGAGGCCGTTCGCCTCACGCTCGCCGTCGCCGCGCGCGCGGTCGGCTGCGGCCTGCCCCTTGCCGTCGCGACGGCGTGGGTGTTGGCGCGCTTCCGGTTTCCCGGCCGGGCGATGCTGAACGCGCTGGTTCACCTGCCATTGGTGCTGCCGCCGGTGGTCACCGGCTGGCTGCTGCTGCTGGTGTTCGGCATTCGCGGGCCGATGGGCGCTCTGCTGTACGACTGGTTCGGGGTTCGGCTGGTGTTCAGCACCGCGGGCGCCAGCCTGGCCTGCGCCGTCATGACCTTCCCGATCATGGTGCGCTCGGTCCGCCTGGCGCTGGAGAGCGTGGATCCCGGGCTCGAGCAGGCGGCGCGCTCCCTGGGCGCGGGCCGGCTGGACCGGCTGGTGAATGTGACGCTGCCGCTCGCCTCGCCCGGCATCCTGATGGGCGGGGTCGTCGCCTACGCCACCTGTCTCGGCGAGTTCGGCGCGGTGATCACCTTTGCCGCCAACATCCCGGGCGAGACGCAGACCCTGCCGCTGGCGATCTATACCGCGTTGCAGGCGCCCGGCGGGGAGGCGAAGGCGGCGGAGCTTTCGCTGGTCTCGATGACACTGGCGCTGGTCGGACTGCTGTTGTCCGAGTGGGTCGGCAAGCTGTTGAACACGACTCTCGGCCGATGAGCCTCAGCGTCCTGCTGCGGCACGGTTACCCGTCGCTGCGGCTGCATGTCGCGTTCGACGTCGCGACGCCTGGGTTGGCCGCGTTGTTCGGTCCATCCGGCGCCGGCAAGTCCACCGTGATCGCCGCGGCCGCCGGCCTGCTGCGGCCGGAGGAGTGCCGGGTGGTGGTGGATGGCGAGGTGCTCGCCGATACGGCGAACGGCGTGTGGCTGCCGCCGGAACGGCGCGGCATCGGGCTGGTGTTCCAGGACGCCCGGCTGTTCCCGCACATGTCGGTCGCGCGCAACCTGCGCTTCGGTCTGCGGCGCGCGCCGCCCGGACCGGTGCGCTTCGAGGAGGTGGTCGAATTGCTCGACATTGGCGCGCTGCTGTCGCGCCGACCGCACACGCTGTCCGGCGGCGAGCGCCAGCGGGTCGCGATCGGCCGCGCGCTGCTGGCGCAGCCGCGCCTGCTGCTGATGGACGAGCCGCTGGCCAGCCTGGATGCCGGGCGGAAGGCAGAGATCATGCCGTACCTCGCGCGGCTGAAGCACATGCTGCGCCTGCCGATCCTTTACGTGACGCATGCGCTGGATGAGGTGACCCGGCTTGCCGATTCGCTGGTGCTGCTGCAGCACGGGCGCGTCGCCGGGTTTGGCACGCTACCCGAGGTCGCCGCTCGCGCCGACCTGCCGCTGGCGCAAGGCGACGATGCGGGTGCGGTGCTGATGTGCCGGCTGATGGAGAACGACACGGCCCGCGAGCTGTCGAGCCTGGAAGGCGGCGGCGCGACGTTCTGGGTGCCGTTGCTCGACGCGCCGGCCGGCACGGAATGGCGGCTGCGGATTCCGGCGCGCGAGGTGATCCTGGCCGGCGAGGCGCCGGTGGCGATCAGCGTGCACAACGTCGTGGCGGGGCATGTGCGGCGGATCGCCGCCGAGGCGGGACGGCGCTCGGTGCTGGTGGAGATAGCGCTGCCGGCGGGAGCACTCCTGTCGCGGGTGACCACCGATGCGATCGCCAGGCTGGCACTGGCGCCGGGGCGGCCGGTGCTGGCGCTGATCAAGTCAACGTCGGTCGAGGTGCTGGGGCCGTAGCGCCAGCGATGGCGCCGGCGGCGAATACGTCACGCCAGGCGGCCCGCAGGGCGGCGTCCACTTCCGCCATGGTGGCGGGGATGCCGAGTGCCCGCAGGCTGGTGACGCCGTGCTCGACGATGCCGCAGGGGACGATGCCGGCGTAGTGGCCGAGGTCGGGGGCGACGTTGAGCGCGATGCCGTGCCAGCTTACCCAGCGCGAGACGCGGACGCCGATCGCGGCGATCTTGGCTTCGCTGCCATCGGCGAGGCCGACCCAGATGCCGATGCGGCCGCCGCGCCGCTCGCCACGCACAGCGAAACGGGCGAGGGTGCGGATCAGCCATTCCTCCAGCCCGTGCACGAAGCAGCGGACGTCGCGTGGCGGGACTGCCCCGTGAGGGCGGGAGAGGTCCAGCATGACGTAGGCGACGCGCTGGCCCGGACCGTGATAGGTCCACTGGCCGCCGCGGCCGGCGGTGAAGGTGGGGAAGCGGGAAGGGTCGGTGAGCTGCTCCGGCCGGGCAGAGGTGCCGGCGGTGTAAAGCGGCGGGTGCTGGAGCAGCCAGACCAGTTCGGGCGCGGCGCCAGCGCGAATAGCGGCGACGCGGTCCTGCATGAAGGCGATGGCGTCGGGATATGGGGTCAGGCCCTCGGCAATGTGCCATTCGGGCTCGGGCTGTGACATGGGATCGTGCCGATACCACGGGATGCGCCGGCGCGCCACGCGGAGCCGCCGATTGAAGGGCTGGCGGGCATCCGCTATATCCGGCCGCCTGCTGCGGGCGGTCGTGGCGGAATGGTAGACGCGCAAGCTTGAGGTGCTTGTGGGGGCAACCCCGTGGAAGTTCGAGTCTTCTCGACCGCACCACCGCGAACCGACATTGCTGGCTTCGGCGGCGGTGCTCATCGATTGCAGGACAACGGGGCTTCGCGCTGCTTTCCAGCCTGACTTTGCAAGCGGGACGTCCTTTGCCATGGTCGCGACCTTGGCATGCAGGGGATGTCAACGATGCTGCAAGAGACAATGCTGAGCGTGGAAGAGAGAGTACTGGGCGAGCTGATCGTCGCGACCGACAAGCTTGCGCACTGCGTGTTGCGCGAACACACGCCGGAAATGCGGCGCGAAGCGGGGAAGCTACACGCGCTGGTTGGTCAGTTGCTGGCCGAACTCCCTGAATAGGGCGCCGTTCCGCCTTGCGCTCGCCATGACAGGCGTGAAGTGCCTCCTTATAGTGCCTGCAACAGGCAGGAGCGTTCGTTCATGAGCATCAGCATCCGTCAGGTGCACCCGCGGTTCGTCGGCGAGGTGTCCGGCGTGGACATCTCGCGTAAGTTGAGCACCGAGCAGGTTGCGGCGATCGAGGCGGGAATGGACCGGCATGCCGTGCTGGTGTTTCCCGGCCAGCGGCTCACCGATGACCAGCAGCTCTTGTTCAGCCGCAACTTCGGCGAACTGGAGGTGACGCTGGCCGGGCAGATGGCAAGGCCCGAAGACCGGCGCCTCGGCGACCGGCTGGAGCTCGGCGACATCTCCAACCTTACCGCGCGGAACGAACTGCGCGCACGCGAGGATCGGGCGCGCATGTATGCGCTGGCCAACCGGCTGTGGCACTCGGATGCGTCGTTCCGGGCGGTCGGCGCCGGCTATACGCTGCTGCACGGCCGGGTCATTCCGAACAAGGGCGGCAACACCGAGTTCGCCGACATGCGCGCCGCCTACGACGCGCTGGACGAAGCGACGAAGGCCGAGGTCGAGGAGCTGGTGTGCGAGCACTCGATCGTGTTCTCGCGCGAGCAGATCGGCTTCTCCGACTATTCGCCAGGCAACGAGGAGCGGCTACGCCCGGTGCGGCACCGGCTGGTGATCACCCATCCGGTGACGGGACGGAAATCGCTCTATTTGTCCTCGCATATCGGCGGGATCGTCGGCTGGCCGGTGCCGGAGGCACGCGCCTTCATCCGCGATCTGACGGAACACGCGACGCAGCGCCAGTTCGTCTATGCGCACCAGTGGCGGGTGAACGACCTGGTGATGTGGGACAACCGCACAGTGATGCATCGCGCCCGGCCGTTCGATGATCTGAAGCAGGTGCGCGATCTGCGGCGCACCTCGATCAAGGGCACCGGGCTCACAATCGATCGGGCACCGGCGCAGGCCGCCTGACCGCTCAGCCCGGCAGTTCGCACCAGCCAGGCAGGCTGCGCGACGAGATCCGCGTCAGGGTCTCAGTGCGGCCGAACAGCGGAATGCCGCGGTAGATCCGCGCCGAGATGCGGTCGATCGTCTCCACATGCGCCGATACATTATAGGTCTGGCTATTCTCGGGGTCGAAGAACCAGCCGTCGTCCCACTGTGACGGGCCGGCGGAGGTTAGCCCCCAGACAATGGTGCGGCCGCACATCGTGCTGGTGCGCAGCGCGGGGTTGCGCAGCCAGACAATCTTGCCGCACAGCGCATCCCTGCAGGGGAAGATGTCGAACGCGACCCGTTGGCTCACCAGCCAGGTCCCATCCGGCACGGGAGGTTCGGCGCGAACGCCAACCCAGGGGAGCAGGACAAGAATACCCAGAATCAACGCTGCAACGCGGAGCATCGTCCCCTCCCGACCTGTTCTGTGACCGCACCTGCTGATATCATTCGCGGCGTCGGAATAGAATGGGAGACTGCGTCATGGCTGTCGCCATTCGTCAGTTAACACCGGTGTTCGCCGGCGAAATCTCCGGCATCGACATCACGCGGCCGCTGGCGCGCGAGGCGGTGGCGGCGATCGAGGCGGGGATGGATCGCCATGCCGTGCTGGTGTTCCACGACCAGTGCCTGACCGATGACTCGCAGCGGGCATTCACCCGCAACTTCGGCCCGCTGGAGGCCTCGCCCGG
>DATBKQ010000568.1:0-12045 GCA_036555825.1 Acetobacteraceae bacterium
CGCATCGGCCGGGTCGGGCAAGACCAAGCTGCTGACCGACCGGTTGCTCCGCCTGATGCTGAGCGGGGCGGCGCTGGAACGCATCCAGTGTCTCACCTTCACCAAGGCCGCCGCGAACGAGATGGCGGTGCGCTTGCAACAAATCCTTGGCCGCTGGGTGACGCTGGACGATGCCGCGCTGGAAGCCGAGCTGCGTGCGCTCGACGTGGAACCGACGGAACGCGGCCTGGCCGAGGCGCGCGCGCTGTTCGCCCGCGTGCTCGACCTGCCTGGTGGAATGCGCATCGGCACGATCCATGCCTTCTGCCAGTCGCTGCTGCGCCGCTTTCCGCTGGAAGCGGCGGTGTCGCCGCATTTCCGTCTGGTGGATGAGCTGGACGCCATCGACGCGCTGACCGAGGCGCGGGAAGACATGCTGTCCCACGCCAACACGCCGCAACTGCGCGAAGCGTTGGGGACGCTGGCCGGCTTGTCGTCCGCCGCGCAGTTCGGCCGCTACGTTGCGTCGCTGCAGCGCGATCTGCCGCTATTGAACGATGCGTTGCGCCTGGGCGACGCGCTCGAGCACGCGCAACTACGGGCGCTCGGAGCCGCCATCACCCATGAACAGGACATCATCGCACGGGCGGTTGTTTGGCCGGCACAGCAAGCGTTGCGGGATGCCGCGCGGCTCGTGCAGCAATCGGGAGCGCAGAAGTGCGCCGAGCGCGCGGCGCGCATACTCGGCTGGCTCGAGCTCGACACGACGGGGCGGGCCGAACGCTGGGAGCGCTGGTGCGACGAGTTCCTGACCAAGGAGGGCAAGGCGCGCGCGGAAAGCGGTTTCGTTTCCAAGGCGGTGCTCGCGCGCCATCCGGACCTGGGGCACCGCTTCCTGGATGAATGTGAGCGGATCATCGCGATACGGGACGCCTGCCTGACGCTGCGGGTCGCCAAGGTATCCGCGGCGTTGGTGCGGCTGGCTGCCCCGGTGCTGGAAGCCTACGCGCGGCACAAGGAAATATCGGGGCTGCTGGATTACGAGGACCTGATCGGGCGCACCTCCAGCCTGCTGATCGACCCCGGCGCGGCCTGGGTGCTCTACAAGCTGGACGGCGGCCTGGACCATCTGCTGCTGGACGAGGTGCAGGACACCGCGCCGCAGCAATGGGCCATTGCGCACGCGCTGACCGAGGACTTCTTCGCCGGCCAGTCCGCGCGCGACGTGCATCGCACCGTATTTGCGGTGGGTGACCGCAAGCAGTCGATCTACTCGTTCCAGGGTGCGGATGTGGATGCGTTCGATCAGTCGCACCGGACCCTGCGAGAGCGCGTCGCGGCCGCGGGCAAGCGCTGGCAGGACGCCGCGCTGGACGTATCCTTCCGCTCGACCCGGCCGGTGCTGGAACTGGTGGACGCGGTGTTCGCCAATCCCGTCGCCGCAGCCGGCGTGGTCGAACCTGGACAGACGCTGGCGCACCATGCCGACCGTGCCGATCATGCCGGGGCGGTGGAACTGTGGCCGTTGACCCCATTGCCGGACACGGCCGAACCGCGGCCCTGGACGGTGCCCGAACAGAACCGCGGGTTAACCTCGGCGCCGCAGCAATTGGCGGACAAGCTGGCCCGCTGGATCGCGCACGAGGCTGGCGGCGGTGTGCGGCTGGAGAGCAGAGGCCGCCCGCTCGCGCCAGGTGATGTGCTGGTGCTCGTGCGGCGTCGCAACGACTTCGGCCGCGCGCTGGTCCGCGCCCTGAAGGCCCAGGGTGTACCCGTCGCGGGGCTCGACCGGCTGATGCTGACCGACCAGCCTGCCGTCCAGGACCTGATGGCACTCGCCGATGCATTGCTGCTGCCGCAGGACGACCTGACGCTTGCCTGCATGCTGACCAGTCCGCTCGGAGGATTGTCGGACGACAGCCTGATGGACCTGTCGATCGGACGCGGCGGCCCGCTCTGGGAAGCGCTGCGCGCGCGCGCCGGGGAGCGGCCGGAGTGGCGCGCGGCGTCGGACTTTCTCGCCACTCTGCTGGCACGGGTGGACTACGTCACGCCTTATGCACTGTTCGCCGAGGCATTGGGGCCACTGGGGGGACGCGCGCGGCTCTATGCGCGGCTCGGGCCGGAAGCCGTCGAACCGGTCGATGAACTGCTGCACGCGGCGCTCGCATTCGGTCGGATGCATCCGCAATCGCTCCAGGGGTTCCTGCACTGGCTGCGCCGTTCGGGCGCGGAGGTGAAGCGTGAGGCGGGAGGCGCCGGCAATCTTGTGCGGGTGATGACGGTGCATGGTGCCAAGGGACTGCAGGCGCCACTGGTGATCCTTCCGGACACGACCGCACTGCCGCCCGAGGAGCCCGCGATCCTCTGGGCAACCGATCCGCGGACGCGACGGCGCGTGCCGATCTGGTCGCCACGCAAGGAAATCCGCTGCGTGGCGGCGCAGCGCCTGCGCGATGAAGCCGCGCGGCGGCACATGGAAGAACACAACCGGCTGCTCTACGTGGCGCTGACCCGCGCCGAGGATCGCCTGGTGGTTTGCGGTTGGCAGACACGCCGCGGGCTGGACGATGCCTGCTGGTACCGCCTGGTGGAGCGCGGCTTCGAGGCGCTGCCCGCGCAACCCGACGGCGAACGCCGCCGCTATGCCACGTCGCAGCAAGCCGCGCGCGAAGCCGAGATGGAGGCGCCGGCGCCGCGCCAGGCCGCTGAACTGCCGCGCTGGGCCGGGGCAGCGCCGGACTGGCGGGCCGCGCCGCCGCCCGCCGAACCGGCACGCCCGGAACGCCTGGCGCCGAGCCGGCCCGAGAACGTGGAACTGGGACCGGTCCCGGCCGCCACCACGCCGCTCGCGGCCCGCGCGACAGCCCGCAACCGCTTCAGGCGCGGCACCTTGCTGCACGCGTTGCTGCAATACCTTCCCGATCTGCCGGCCGGGCAAAGGGCCGCGGCGGCGCTGGCCTGGCTGGACCGGCCCGGCAACGGGCTTGCCGCAGGCGAGGCAGAGGCTTTGGCGCGCGAGATCATGGCAATCCTCGAGCATCCCGAACTGGCGCCGCTGTTCGGCCCCGGCAGCCGGGCTGAAGTGCCGGTGAGCGGGCTTGTCGACGGGGCGGTGGTCGGTGGCCTGGTGGACCGGCTGGCCGTGCTGGACGAAGCCGTGATCGTCGCGGACTACAAGACCAATCGCCGGCCGCCGGCACGGGTCGAGGACACGCCGGTGCTCTATCTGCGGCAGATGGCGGCCTATCGCGGGGTGCTGCGGCAGATCTTCCCAGGCCGTGCCGTAAGATGCGCGCTGGTCTGGACCGAGGCATCGCAGGTGGTCATGCTGCCGGACGAACTGCTTGACCCGCCGGTGGCGGTCCCCACCTGAATCGTAACTGAACCATCGAGGCTGAGATGAGCGCGAACACGAAAGCGGTGTCCGACCAGACCTTTTCCCAGGACGTGCTGAAGGCGGACGGGCCGGTGCTGGTCGACTTCTGGGCGGAGTGGTGCGGGCCCTGCAAGATGATCGGGCCGGCCCTCGAGGAGCTCGCCGGCGAGTTCGCCGGCAAGCTGACCGTCGCCAAGGTCAACATCGACGACAACCCGGTGACGCCGAACAACTACGCGGTTCGCGGCATTCCGACGCTGATCCTGTTCAAGAACGGTCAACCGGCTGCCACCCAGGTGGGCGCGCTGCCGAAGAGCCGGCTGAAGGAATGGATTTCAGCCAACATCTGAACCGGTTGCTCATCGCGTAACCGCGGACTCTACCCTATCGCGGCGACCAGCGTCTCCGTGCTGCGCCCGTTGGCGATGGTGGCCGAACGCCCATCCCAATGCACGCCGCCGACGCGGGCGAACGCGTGGTCGGCATTGGGATAAACATGGCAGGCGATGTGGCGATGTCCCTTCACCGCCTCGACCACCTTGGCGCGGCCCTCCGGCGGGAAGAATTCGTCCTTGTCCGCGATGTGCACCAAGAGCGGCCTCGTCACCTTGCCGAGCTCGCCCAGCAGGTTGTCGAGGCCGACGCCGTAATAGGAGACATTGGCATCGGCGTCGGACTGCTCCGCCATCATGAACGCAAGCCGCCCGCCCAGGCAGTAGCCCATCGTCGCCACCTTGCCGTTGGCACCGGGCAGCTTCCGTGCCGCGGCGACCGTGGCCTTCAGGTCCTCGATCCCTTTCGCCTGGTCGAACCTGTTGAACAGCTCGAATGCCTTCTTCCACTCCGCCTCTGACTTGTCGGTGATATCGACGCCGGGCTCGATGCGCCAGAACAGATCGGGGCAGAGCGCGATGAAGCCGATATCCGCCACCCATGCGGCGATATCGCGCATCGCCTGGTTCACGCCGAAGATCTCCTGGATCAGCACGATGACCCCGGTGGGCTTGTCCTTCGGTTCAAGCAGGTAGGCGGAAAAGCTGCCGGAGCCGTCTGTGGCCTGGATGGTGATGGCGGGCATGCGAAATCTCCCTGTCGCGCTGTAGCAGCAGTGTGCCGCGGCTGACGGCCGGGACAAGCCTGGCCGCTGACTGCGAACGCGGTGCCTCGGCCCCAATGTCATTGCGAGGAGCGAAAGCGACGAAGCAATCCCGGTCGAGATTGCTTCGCTGCGCTCGCAATGACACTGGGTGCAGGTGAAATCTACAGATAATGCTCCGCCAGCGGCGCGAAGCCGTTGAAACGCTGGCTGGCGTACGTGGTCACATACGCACCGGTGGCCTGCAGCTCCACGCGATCGCCAGAGGCAAGCGCCAGCGGCAGCCGGTAATTGGACCGCTCGTACAGAATGTCCGCGCCGTCGCAGGTCGGGCCGGCCACTGCCACCAGGCCGGTCGGACCGCCGTCGTGCGGCGTCGTGATGCGATATCTGATCGCCTCGCCCTCCGTCTCGGCAAGACCGCCGAACCGGCCGATGTCGAGATACACCCAGCGCACCGGATCGTTCGGATCGCGCCGGCTCACCAGCACCACCTCGGCGCTGACCAGGCCCGCATCGCCGACGACGAAGCGGCCAGGTTCGATCACCATCTCGGGCAGCGCGTTGCCGAAGTGTCCGGTCATCGCGGTCATGATCGCGTCGCCGAACCGATCGATCTCCGGCACCGGGTCGCGATAGCGCGTCGGGAAGCCGCCGCCCAGGTTCATCATGCGCAGGTTCACGCCCGCCTCCGTCAGGTCGGTGAACAGCATCGCCACCTTGGCGATCGCCAGCTCGTAGGCCCGGGTGGTGGTCTGCTGGCTGCCCACATGGAACGACAGGCCGTACGGGTCGAGCCCCATCTCGCCCGCCCGCAACATCAGTGCCCGCGCGTTCTCGACCGTGGTGCCGAACTTGCGCGACAGCGGCCAGTCGGCGCCCTCGTTCTCCACCAGGATCCGGCAATAGACCCGCGCGCCCGGAGCGTGCTTCGCCAGCTTCTCCAGTTCCTCGGCCGAATCGAAGGCGAACAGCATCACGCCGTGCTGGAACGCCGCGCTGATCGCCGCGGCCTTCTTGATCGTGTTGCCGAAGCTGATCGCCTCCGGCCGAGCGCCGGCCGCGAGACACTCAGCGACCTCCTCCCAGCTCGCGGCATCGAAGCTGGAGCCCAGGCGCACCAGGCGCCCCAGCACCGGCCGGGCCGGATTGGCCTTCACGGCATAATAGATCCGCGCCAGCGGCAGGGCGCGCTGCAGCGCGCGGAAATTCGCTTCCACACGGTCCACATCGAGCACCAGGCACGGCGTGGCCGGCTGCCGCTCAGCAAGGAAACGGGCGATCTTCGGAGTCATCGCACCGAGCCTCCTTTGGCTGGACGTCCGCCTGAACCAGGCGACGGACGTTAGTTGACGAAACGGTCGAACGAACCAGCGACCATACGATTGCCAGAACGCTTGACGTCGTTGCGTAACCACGAGGGCCAGAGGCACGTGCGTTGCTGCGTAGGAGGCGCCACATAGGACCCCTGCCCCCCAGGCGCAAGGCCAAATCGCGACCAAACGGCGAGAAAATGTCGCCGCGCTGCATCGGGCGCTGCGCTGAGGCGTTTCTGTTGGCAGGATAACGGCCAACGAGACGGAGATGGGAGCCACCGTGGACACCGCCACCCGTAGCCGCCGGCGAACGAGCGCCTGGTCCGGCTGCCACCGTGTCGTGCTCGGTGCGATCCGCGAAGCCAGCAGGGACCAGGTGGCCCTCGCGGCCGCGGGGTGCGGCTTTTATGCCACGATGGCACTGTTTCCGGCGATCAGCGTGCTGATCTCGGTGTACGGCCTGGTGTTCGATGCCGTGGCGGTGGAGCAGCAGCTCGCCGTGATCCAGCATCTGATGCCGCCGCCCGCCTTCAAGCTGATCGACGACAGGGTGCACGAACTGGTCAGCCAGCCCAGCAATGCCTTGAGTATCGGCCTGGTGGTCAGCGTCGCGATCGCGTTCTGGAGTGCCTCGGCCAGCACGAAGTCGGTCCTGTCGGCGCTGAATGTCGCCTACGACACCGAGGAGAGCCGCGGCATCCTTGGCTTCCAGGTGATCGCTCTCGCGATGACCCTGTGTGCGGTGGCCGCCGCGGTGCTGGCGATCGCGGTGCTCGTGTTCCTGCCGACCGTGATCTCGTTCGTCGGCCTGTCGGCCTACAGCGCCGCACTGGTGAACGCCCTGAGCATGGCGCTGCTGGTCGTCCTGGTGTTCGGCACGATCGCTTTGCTGTACCGCTACGGCCCTTCGCGCGGGCGCCTGCCAGGACGGCATACCATTCCGGGCGCGGTGCTTGCGACGCTGCTCTGGCTGATCGCCTCCGCCGGCTTGTCGTTCTACGTCTCGCACATCGCGCGATTGGGCGTCACCTACGGACCACTCGGCGCCGTGGTCGCAATCATGCTGTGGTTCTATCTCACGGCTTACGCGGTCCTGCTCGGGGCAGAGGTCAACGCGCAGCTCGAACAGAGGCAGGATTGCGGCGGCGCATCTATCCCGGTTGGCAACTGAGACCGCTCGCTGCTACCTGATCTCCAGCCCTCGATAACGGGACATCTGGCGGATGGCGAAGTGGGACCAAGGCTACGTCACCGACGTGGTCTACACCAGCAACTTCTATCGGGAGATCACTCCCGTGTGGCTGGCAGCGACCAGCCTCCTGCTGGGCCACCGTCCGCCCGACCTGGCAAAACCGTTCCGCTACGCCGACATCGGTTGCGGCAACGGCTTCACGACACTGGTCGTTGCCGCCGCCTCTCCCCACGCCGATGTCTGGGGCTTCGATTTCAATCCGGCGCATATCGAATTCGCGACCCGGCTCGCCGCCGAGGCAGGGCTCGCCAACGTGCGATTCCAGGAGGCTTCGTTTGCCGGATTGGACAGCGCGCCCGAGGGCACACTCCCGGACTTCGACTTCATCGTTTCGCACGGTGTGCTGAGCTGGATATCGCCGGAGAACCGGCAGCACTTGATGGGGCTGGCGGCGAAACGGTTGCGGCCGGGCGGTCTCGTGTATCTGAGCTACAACGTGACCACCGGCTGGTCCGCCATGGTGCCGGTGCGCCGGCTGATGCGGATGCTCGCGATGGCGAGCCCAGAGCGCACCGATATCGCCGCTCCTGGCGTGCTCGACTTCGTCGATCGGCTGAAAGGGGCCGGTGCGCTGTTCTTTCAGGCGCATCCGGCCCTGGAAAGCCGGCTGGCCGACCTCCGCAAGCAGGACGCCCGCTATATCGCGCATGAGTACCTGAACCAGGACTGGCACCCGCTGATGTTCGCCGACATCGCCGGCGAGATGCTGGAGGCGAAGTGCCGCTACATCGGCAGCGCGACGCTGGCGGAGAATATCGAGTCGGCATCGGTGCCGGCGAGCGTGGTCCCGTTCCTGGCCGAGACGCGCGATCCCGTGCTGCGCGAAACCCTGCGCGACCTCGGCTGTGCGCAATCGTTCCGCCGCGACCTGTACCGAAAGGGAACCGGACCCATGCCGGGGCCGGAGCAGCAGATGCTGCTGGAGGAGTTCACCCTGGCCGGACTGGGAATGACCATGCCGGAGGGCGGCCCAACGTTTCCCACCCCGATCGGAAACGTTACCGGGCGGCCGGAGATCTACGCGCCGCTGATCGCGATGCTGGAAGCCGGTCAGGTCAGTGCCCGGGACGCCCAGCGATCGCCGGCGTTTGCCGGCCGGCCATTGGTGGAGTTGCTCCAGGCGTTCAGCCTGCTGGCCGCCGGCGGCTATGCCCATCCGGTCCTGCCAGGGGGCGGCACCCCGGCGGGGCGCGACGCGTGCCGGCGGCTGAACCTGGCGATCGCCCGGGCGAACGCGAACGCCGCCGACCTGCCGCGGCTCGCCTCGCCGGTGATCGGCTCGGCGGTCGGCGGCGACATCCTGGAGACCCTGGTGGTGAGCGAGATGCTCGCCGGCAAACCGGAGGACGTGGACGCGCTGACCATTGAACTGGCGGCGGTGCTTGGCCGCAGCGGTCGCAGCGTGCAGCGCGACGGGCAGGTGGTCACCGATCCGGCGGACGCCAGACGCATCGTGGCCGATGCGGTGGCGACAGTCCTGGAGCGGCGGCTTCCGGTGCTGCGGCGGCTGGGGGTGCTCGGTGAGTAAGCACCCCTCCGCAGCGCGCGGCCTCAGGCGGCGCGAATCCGCGGGATGGGCTGCACCGGGTAGCTGAGCCCGGCACTGCCGGCGCGGATTTCCAGCATGGCCGGGCCGTCGATCTGCGGCAGCGGCACGACCGCGTTGCCGTCGGTCCATCGCCGCAGCGCCGTCCCGCTGCGTTCCACCGCCCACCAGCCTTGCGACAGGCCCGGGTGGTCCACCGGCACCTCCCGCACATCATCGGCGCCGCGCAGCACGATACGTTCCACGTAGAGGCCCAGGCGGCGGCGGTCCTCCAGCCATGGCCGGACATCGGTCGGTGCGGCGGCACGCGAGGCCAGCCGTACTTCGGCCGCACCCTCGGGCAGCGCGAAGATGTAGCGGCCGTTCTCACCGCACATCGGCTTCACCGTGCGCCCCTTGGCGATCAGGCGGGGCGCCGGATCGGTCGTGGTTTCGAGTAGCGGCGCCGGCTGTCCGAGCGCCGCGGCGCGGTCCGCCAGACGCTGCCAGACCGGTCGCACCTCGGTCTCGTCCGAGACGAACGGCGCGCAGGAGCTGACCTCGCGGGCGGAGTAGTTGCCTTCATCGGTCAGGTCGGGGTGCAGGATCATCGGGGCGGCCGCGTTGCCGAAGAAGCCGCGGTTGCCGGTGTCGAGATAGCTTTCCGCCGGCACGCCCTCGGCGAGCAGGATGGCGTGCGCGTTGAGTTCCACATGATAGTAATCGACCGAGGTCCGGCTCTGCTCCTGCCGGATCGTCGTGCCGTTCACGAGCTGGCGGGCGCAGATCAGCTTGCCGTCCACGAAGATCGCGTGATCCGGCGAAACCAGCAGGTCGGTGTGCGGCACGGCCTCGGCGAATGCGCCGCGCCGGATGCGGATGGGCGCGACCGTCTCCGGGCGCGGATGCGAGGTGAGGTCGATCCGCCGGCATCCAAGCCACTTCACCGGCTGTGCGTTCAGCTCGCCGTTGGCCAGCGTCAGAACCATGTCGCCCTGCTTCAGGCTCTCGACGAGGTGCTCGCCGGTCGCGGTGAGGATGCGTGTACCGGCGGCAAAGCAAACCACGGTGCTGAGAAATACTTCCGTTCCTCCGGCACCGTCCGTCTTTGTGTCGACGAACCAGGTCCCGCCCGTGTTGCCGGTGACGCCGCTTAGCGTCAGCGTGTCTCCGTTCGACATAACGATCGAAGCCGCGCTACCGGTGCGAGCGTTGCTGCCGCTGACTGTCAGCGTCCCCAGCAGATCGACAAAGTTGGTCGGCGTCGTCGCGGAGGTGCCGACATTCAGCGCAACGACATTCTCCGCGATGGCAGCTTTGTTGTTGAAATAGAGCGCGCCATTCGTGCCCAGGAAGGTGAACGTATTTCCGCCAGCCACAGTCCCGTCGAGTTGCAAGACCGAAGTGCTGCTGTCCGCAACCTCATACTTCAGCGTCGTCGAGCCGACATTGCTGGTCAGATCCAGAGTGGCGCCGCTGGCTTCGATAACGCCACCGCCCTGTCCGATACCCTTCAGCGAACCGGCACCGATGATCGTGCCGTTGTTGGTGAACCCGCCCAGTGCAGCGGCGCCTGCATTGGTGAAGTCCAGCACCGAACCGCTGCTCATGCTGACGGTGCCACCCGACCCGATGGTGTTCGCGGTGCCGTTGTTGACCGAGGTCGTGATCGTGCCGCCGGCGAGCGTGAGGACGGTGCTAGCGCCGCCGATGGCCAGCGTACCCGCGTTGAATGTGCCGCCCGAAATCGTATCGGTGCCGCCCGTCATATTGGCCAGACCACTGACCGTGACCTTGCCCGCCGACTCGCCGAAGGCGCCGCCCGATACTGCGAACGACGCGGTGGACAGGCTACCGGTGGAACCGACGCTGAGCGATCCCCCTGTCAGGGCCGTCGCCCCGAGTGACGTCGCGGTGCCACCGGAAAGGGCCAGCGCGCCGCCGCCGACGCTCAGAGTGCCCGCCCCGAAGGTGCCGCCCGAGATCGTGTCGGCGCCGCCGGTGAAGTTCGCCAGACCGCCGACCGAGATGGTGTTTCCGGATTTGAATGTCCCTCCGGAAACGGCCAGTGAACCGGTCGACAACGCGGAACCGGACTGCGTGGTTGTCGCCAGGTCGAGCGTTCCGGCGCTGATCGTTGTAGCACCACTCACCGTCAATGCCCGTGCAGCGGTAGTGTCCCACTGCAGGGTCGCGTTCGCATTGTTGAGGGTCAGTGCCGCGATCGTGGTCGATGCGTTGTAGGTCACCGTGTAGGCGCTGGTCCCTTGACCGATCGCGGCGGTGTCCGCCGTGCCGGGTGGGCCCAGGAATTCCGGCGACCAGTTTCGGCCGAGACTCCAGTTCCCGGACAGGGTTCCGGAAAATCCAATCCAGGTGAATGCCGTCATCGCACCGGCCTTGGTTCTCAGCCTAAGGGCAATCTCTGGCTGGACCTATGCGCAATCCGAGCTAAGCAAACGTTAACCCGGGCGCCGAAAACCGGGACGGCCCCCTCTCGGATCGCCCCTCCTCACGCGCCAGCACGAGCGCATTGGCGCGGCTCGTGTTGTAGCGTCAACGGACCGGTTAGGTGCGGCGCGGCCTGGTCCTGGAGCAGGCTTATCCTCACGGTAAACGAGCGCACTGCCAAAAGTGTCATTGCGAGGAGCGAAGCGACGAAGCAAACTCGGTCGAGATTGCTTCGCCACGCTCGCAATGACACCGGGGCGAGGCACCGCTTTCGCCGCCGGCGTGAATCTGCGTCAGGCGGCGCGGACCTCGCGCACCGGCTGAACCGGATAGCTGAGCCCGGCACTCCCGGCGCGGATTTCCAGCATGATCGGGCCATCCATCTGCGGCAGCGGCACGACCGCGTTGCCGTCCGTCCAGCGGCGAAGCGCCGTCCCGCTGCGTTCCACCGCCCACCAGCCACGCGACAGACTCGGATGGTCCACCGGCACCTCGCGCACCTCGTCCGCGCCGCGCAGCACGATACGTTCGACGTAGAGGCCGAGCCGGCGGCGATCCTCCAGCCATGGGCGGACGTCGGTCGGCGCCGCGGCGCGCGAAACGAGGCGCGCCTCGGTCGCGCCCTTGGGCAACGCGAAGATGTAGAGGCCGTTCTCGCCGTACATCGGCTTCACCGTGCGTCCCCTGGCGATCAGGCAGGGCGCCGGATCATTGGTGGTTTCGGGTTGCGGCACCGGCTGACCCAACGCCGTCGCGCGAGCCGCGAGCCGTTCCCACACGGGCCGCACATCCGCCTCGTCCGAGACGAACGGCGCGCACGAATCCATCTCGCGTGCCGGGTAGTCGCTCTCGTCGGTCAGGTCGGGGTGCAGGATCAACGGCGCGTCCGCATTGCCGAAGAAGCCACGGTTGCCGGTATCGAGGTAGCTTTCCGCCGGCAGGCCCTCGGCGAGCAGGATGGCATGCGCGTCGAGTTCGACATGGTAGTAATCGACCGAGGTCCAGTCCTGCTCCTGCACGATGGTCGTGCCGTTCACCAACTGGCGG
>DATBKQ010000569.1:0-10687 GCA_036555825.1 Acetobacteraceae bacterium
GCGGCGGCGCCATCATTCTCCTGGCAGCAATCGAACAGCCGATACGGTTCGGCGATCCAGCGCGCGGTGTCGTACATTTCTTCGCTTAGCGGCCTGCCATACATCACCGCGCGGGGATTCGACTGCGCGTGGTGATAGGACGCCATGGCGATCGCCCGCATCGCCTCGCGCCGGATCCCGTGCTCGTGCATGTAGCGCATGAACTTGAGTGCGAAGCGCTGGGCCGGCACGAAGATGCCATAAGGATTGATCAGCGCATTGTCGCCCGAGACGGTGCCGCCCGCGGCGGCGCGGCCGAAGCGCTGGAACTGACCCTGCGCCAGCGCCCGATACACCACCGCGATGTCGGCCTGGCCGGTGACGATTGCCGCCGCCGCGTTCCCGACTGCCGCCGCGCCACCCCCTCCGCCGCCACCCCACTGCATATTCGACAGCCGCAGCTCCCTGGTGCCTAGCGCGGCGGCCAGACGCGACGGGTCGTTCCGGTCGTTGCTGTAGGAGGCAAAGCTGTCGATGTCGGACGGATCGATGCCGGCATCCGCCGCCGCGGCCAGGATCGCCATCAGCGCCAGCTTGAACTCCGGCTCGGGCGACTGGCCGTGCTTGTAGTAATTGGTCTCGCCAATTCCGACGATGGCGACCTTGCCGCGCAGGGTGCGTTCCATGGCCCGGCTTGCTCCGCGGTGTCAGTGACAGAGCAACTTAGCCCCGCAGCAATCCTCGGCAAATGGCCACGCCACGGTTGGATCGGCCGCGCAACACTCCACGCAACACTCCACTGGCGCTTGCTTTTGATCGCGCCAACGTAAATGATTCAGACGCGGCAGGAACGCCTGGACGGGGGACCGCATGCAGCCTGGGGCGAACGGCTCCGCGGACGAAGCGGCTGACAGCCGATGGATGACCTACGCGGAGCTGGCGACCGCGCGTTGCATCACCACGCCGTCGGCGATCAAGCTGGTGCTGCGGCGCGGTTGGCGACGGCAAAAGGACAATCACGGGATCATGCGGGCGCTGGTTCCGCCCGAATGGTGCGAGCCGGCGCGACGCAACGGCTACCAGGATGACGCGTATGCCAGGGAGGCGATCAGCGTTCTGGAAACGTCGGTCGCTGCACTGCGCGAGCGGGCGGAGGCGGCTGAACAGATCGCCCGCATGGAACGCGAACGGGCAGACCGGGCAGTGCAGACGCGCGACGCGGAGCACATGCGGGCCAATACGCTGCGCGATCGCATCGACGCGCTGCGCGCCGAGCTGGCCGAGGCCCTGGAAGCAGTCGAGGTCGCGCGCCACGAAGCATGGGAAGCAACGCGGGTGGTCGAGGCGATGCGCGAGGCGGATTCCGCCTGGCGCACGCTCGGGCGCATCGAGCGCGTCCGTCGCGCCTGGCGCGGCGAGTAGCGCATGATGACCAGAGGCGGGATCGTCGGCGGTCTGGGTCACGCGCTCAATTGGCGGGCTCAGTCGGCGGTCTTCTCCAGGACGTAGCCCTTCCTGGTCATGCAGGCGCGGATTGCGGCCCGCACTTCGGGGGGCCCGGTGATCGGCGAAATGATCCAACTCTGCGGCGTGGCGGCGTTCTTGCGCCGCACTGTCTCCCTCGACGTCGTGCGGCAGGCTTCAAGGTCCGTCTTGTACTTTTCGGAGGTATGATCGCCTTGGACCGGCGGATCGTAGCCGGCGCAGCCATTCAGCGCCGTGAGCACAAGCGAAACAACCAAGGGAATGCGGAAGGTCCGCATGGCATGGAGGCCGGCGGTCAGCCCTGCACGATCAGCCGCGCGGTCTCCTCCGTGGCGGTCAGCATCGGGTAATGTCCCGCATCCAGTTCGCGCCACGTGGCGCCGAGCTTCTGTGCCGCCCGGCGCTGGTGCGCTTCGCCGGGATTCGGTGCCTGCCGGCACCAGACGACGCTCGCCTGCCAATTCTGCTGCCAAAACGTCGGCAGCTTCACCGGATCGTTCATCGCCGCGACCGGGTGCGGCGTATAGCGCTCCAGCGTCCACGCCTTCATCGGCTCGTCGAGGCTCGCGAACATCCGGCCGGCGGCGTCCTCGCGGGACGGCCCGGTGGCCAGTTCCGTGGTGACGCGCGCCGTCCGGTTTACGATGTCGCCGATCCGTTCGCCGTCGAACAGAGCGAGCGCGTCAAGCAACACCAGGCGGCCGATCCGATCGCGCGCGCGCTCCGCGGCACTGCACACCACCATGCCGCCGCTGCTGGTGCCCACCAGCACGACGTCGCGCAGGTCCTCGAAGAACAGCAGCTCGGCAATCTCCTGCCCGTGCGTCTCGGTGGTGATCCCGGGTCGCAACGTATGCCGCCGTTCCGCGCAGCCATCCAGCGTGGGCGCATGAACGCGGTGCCCTGACGCTGCCAGCCGCGCCCCCACATGCTGCCAGATCCAGCCGCCCTGGTAGGCGCCGTGCACCAGTACGATGTTCGCCATCTTTCCCCCCTCAGGCCAGCGCGGGCGCGCGGTGACGCTCCCGCACGAACAGTACCGCAACGCCGCTGACGATGCCCGCTGCCATCACGTAATAACTCGGCGCCAGCACATCCCCCGTGATGCGCACCAGGAATGTCGAGATGTATGGGGCGAAGCCGCCGAAGATCGCGACGGCGAAGCCATAGCTGACCGACAGCGCCGTGTAGCGAACGTTGGTCGGGAACATTTCCGACAGGATCGTCGAGATCACCCCGGTGTACAGCGTCAGTACCGCCTGCGCGATCGCCTGCACCACCAGCATGCCCCAAAAGCTGGGATAGGTTGCCAGGAACAGGAACAGCGGATACGCCATGATCACCGCCAGCAGCGAGCAGGCGAACAGCATCGGCTTGCGGCCTACGCGATCCGAGTAGTGTCCGACGATCGGTGTCAGCACCAGATACAGTGTTCCGGCCAAGGCAGTCGACCACAGGGCATACCGCAGATCGATCTTCAGCGTCTGCGACGCAAAGCTCGGCAGGAACACCAGGAACACGTAGTTGATCACGCAGCCGATGATCGACAGTCCGAATCCTGCCAGGAACATGCCGCCATGCGCGCCGATCGCCTCGGCGATCGGCATGCGCTTGATCGTCTGCGTTTCCACCGCACGCTGAAACGCCGGCGTTTCAGCGACCCGGGTGCGCAGATAATAGCCGATCGGGCCGAGCACGAAGCCGAGCAGGAAGGGGACGCGCCACCCCCAGGTGAAGAAGCTGTCCGTGCTCATTGACGAACTGAGGATGGCAGCGGAGAAGGTGGCGCCCATCGCGCCGATCGCGGTCGCTGCCTGCTGCAAGCTGCCGATCAGGCCACGGCGTCCCGCTGGCGCATGCTCCACCAGGAACGCCGCGGCGCCGCCCCATTCACCGCCGGTGGAAAAGCCCTGAAACATACGGCAGAGCACCAGCAGGATCGGCGCCCACAGTCCGATCGCCGCGTAGGAGGGGATCAGCCCGGTGACGCCGGTCGCGCAGGCCATCATTCCCACGGTGACCACCAGCGCCTTTCGGCGGCCGTAGCGATCGCCGTAGTAGCCGATGACCAGTGCGCCGACCGGGCGGAACACGAAGCCGACTGCGAACGTGGCGAAGCTCGCCAGCAGCGACGCCGCCGGGTCGCCCGATGGAAAGAAGGCGCGCCCGATGGCCAGGGCAAAGAACCCGTAAATGACGAAATCGAAGATCTCGAACGCCTGGCCGGCGGCACAGGCCAGCACGGCGCGGCGCACCATCGCAGCATCCTCGTTCGATTTCGGCAATGCTGTGGATTGCAGCGCACCCGCCATGGCTTCCCCCTAAGCTGGAGGAGCAAGGCTATCGGTATGGGCTGCGAAGGGGAACCCTGGGGTGAACTCGTTCGATGGGAAGCGGGATAGGGACCCGGCCGGAGATCTGAATCACGCGCTCAACTGAAGAAGCCAAAGCAGGATAAGATCAACCTGCCCTCATCATGCTTCAGCGGAACAGCGACCGCACCGAGCGACTGAACACGCTGCAGGTGGACACGCGCTCGATCTCGTTGCCGTAACCACCGGTGAACAACTTGCCGATCATTGCGCGACGCGTATCGGCATCGTCGTCGAAGTTGACGCCAATGTCCCCCGCCGCGTTGCGCACCGGCCGGAACCGGACCGTCGTGCCGTCGTTGACGAAGGTCAGGCCCCCTGGCGACAGTCCGCTCCATTGCTCGGGTGAACCGGCCGGGCATTCCAGCCGCGCTCCGCCAACCGAAAGGTCCCGCACCAGGCAATTCAGCGTGCGCCTGCCAGGGAACGTCAGAACCGCCGGCTCGTTGGCCGTGAACCGCTCGTTCAGCCTGCGCCGCGGCGGCTCGACACAGACCTGGGTTGCAAGTGCCAGTACCGCAATACTGAACACCGACCAGATGACATTGAGCGAATATCCGGGCGCCGTCCTCAGGGGTGAGTAGGGCGACAGATGCAGCAGCATGCCCGCCAGCGTCATCCCGGCCGTCGCCAGGAAAGGAGCGGCGATCCTCCATTGGATTGTCACACGGTCACTGGTGCGGCCCTTGGCGGTCACCTTGAACGGATGCCCCCAAGGCCTGACAAGACCCGTCGCCGCGGTGCCGATGATCGTGGTGGCGGACAGAAGCTGGCTGACGTCGGTGATGATCGGCAGGACGCGGTTGCCGGCATAGACCGCGGTGAAGATGATACTGGCGGCCGCCGAGGGGGCGAGCCATTGAATGATGTCGGTCGGTTCGGCACTGACCACCGAGGTCCCGGTCCACCAGTATACCAACGGGGCGCTGACCAGCATGAGCTTGAAGGGAAAGGTGAAGATCCAATAGCAAGCGGTATCGAGACAACTGAGCCGCTGGATCAAGCCGATGCGCGCGCTACCGGCAAACGACCAGCGGGTATAGAGCTGCTGAATGCCTCCCAGGCACCAGCGCGAACGCTGCTTGATGTATTCCTGCAGTCCCTCTGGCGCCAAACCCATGCTGAGCGGCTCATTCAGGAAAATCGTGCGGTAACCGCGCTCCTTGAGCTTGAACGTGGTCAGCATGTCCTCGGTCACTGTCTCGGTCGCCATGCCGCCGATTTCGACCAGAGCCCTGACGCGCAGGACCGCGGCTGTGCCGCAGCAGAAGGCCGCGCCCCACGCATCGCGCGCCTCCATCAGATAATTGAAGAAGAACCGCTGCTCGTCCGGCCAGACCTTCGAGCAAAGCAGGCCGCGCTGAATGGGATCATGGTTCAGGAAATGCTGCGGGGTCTGCACGATCGCCACATCGTCCGACTCGAACAGGCCGAGGGTGCGCTGCAGAAAGCTGCGGTTGACCGTGAAGTCTGCATCCAGCAGCACGAGAAACTCAGGCTGCCGTCCAGTGGACAGCGCATGCGCGAGGCCATTGTTGAGGTTCCCGGCCTTGGCGGCCCTGTTGTCCATTCGCCCGATGTAGAGCGCACCCAATTCGACGGCGAGCTGCTTCACCCAGGGCCGGGCGCCATCGTCCAGCACCCATACCCGCAGATCGGGGTGGGCGAGCCTTGTGGCCGCGACGATGGTGCGTTCCAGGATGTCATACGGTTCGTTGTATGTGGCGATCAGCACATCGACCGGAGCGCTCTGCAGCGGCGAATTCGCGGCCCGGTCGGCTTCCGCCGAGCGGTTTCGCGAGCGGCTCATCCAACCGAGCATCGACATCGCGGTAATGCAGGCCATGGTCTCTGTAGCCAGGAACAGCCAGGTCCACGCTCTCTGGACCGGATTCTGGCTGGCCGGGTCGGGCAACGACATGGTCCAGCGCCACCAAAGGTAACGGCCCGCGAGAACGATGCCGAGCAGTGCGACAGCGCCGCGCGCCAGGCGAGCGCCGCGACCGGTTATCTGCCCGAGAAGGCACGTCACCCCCAATGAGACGAGCAGCGGGCCCCAGGTCTGCAGGTCGCGCATCGAGCGGCGGCGATCAGAAGATGCGTTGCGCGAGCTGCGATAGCGCCGCCATGACGCCGCCGCCGGCGGTGGGCAGCAAGACGCGCGCCGTGCGACCGACCAGGCATTCGGCGGCGGTGTTCGCAGACGGCGGGACCGCAATGCGGGCCATCACCATCGGCTGATGTAGATCCAGCGGAACAGCGGCAAGGTTGCGGTCGGCGACCAGGCTGGCGTCGCCAGTGATGGAGATGATCTTGCCGGTGCGATCGGCGGTCTCGCCCGACAGGCGATAGCGCGCCTCCCCACCGAGCACGATGTTCGAGTAGTTCTTTTGTGGCACTGCCGCAACCAGGAAGGCGGCACCGCAATCCACCAGTTCCGCGGCCGTATCGCCCGGCCGAGCCGCTCCCCGGTCGAGGCGCCGACCTTCCACAGCATCCCCGCCGACGGTGCATCCAGCGTGGCCGAGCGCAACATGCCGATCCTGCGACGTTCGGCCGCAGCACGCACTTTGGCCTCCTGGGCGTCCTGCCTCACGGTGTCCAGCGCGCGATCCAGCTCGGCCAGGCGTAACTGGACCTCGTCGGCGCGCTGCACCGAATAGGGCACATCATTCCCTCCATCCTCGGTCAGGATGCCGTGTTCCGCCGCGGCGTATTGTGCCTGCACGGCAGCGAGCTGGCCGCTGAGCGAGCGCACCTGGCGATCCAGCGCCTCGGAGCCGTACTGCGCGCGCTCCAGATCGGACACGGACGCAGTGCCAGAGCGGGCCAGGTCGAGCTTGCGGCGATAGTCATGCTTCGCCTGCTCGTTCTCGGCCACCTTGGCCTCCAATGCCATCTGGGACGACGCGAGCTGGCCGGACAGTCGCGCGAGCATCGCGTGGCGGTGCTCCTCCGCACGCTGCATGAGTTCGCGCCGCCTCGCCTCGAGTGCGTCCTGCTGTCGGACGATAGCCGCCTCCTCCTGGGTGAGCCGGTTCACCCGCTCTTCCAGGTCGGCGAGGCGTTGATCGTCCACCAGCGGGTTGGTCATGGTGGCAAGGACGTCGCCCATGTGAATTTCGGCGCCCATCGGCGTCGCCCGGCCGGACACATAGCCCTCGATCGGTGCCCGCAACGAGGTCACGTAGGCGGAGACGACGGCATTGTCGCTCACCAAGAACCCGTGTGCCGACCAGACGGCATAGGCGCCCGATGCGAGCACGCCGCAGGCCGCGCCCAGCTTCAGCAAGCGCCACAGCAAAGGGCCGATGGCGAGCCCTGATCGCGCCGTCCAATGGTCCAGAATGGTCGCAGACATCGATTGCTCCGGATGACGGTCGCGGCCGGGGCAGGTGTCCGGTGACCGGTGCGGATGGCATAACGCAAAAAACGCTATAACTCCGTTTCATTTCGATGCCGCCGAGCCGGCGCTTCCTCGACCCTGCCAGTGCCCCGCGCTACGCTTTCGGCATGATCGACAAGTTCGTGCAATCGATGGCCGAAGCCATGGCAGGCATTGCCGACGGCTCCACCATCCTGCTCGGCGGCTTCGGCGATGTCGGCATTCCGGCGCCGCTGCTGGACGGCCTGATCGAGCAGGGCGCGCGTGGCCTCGCCATTGTCGCGGTCGCCGGCGGCCGCGATGGCAGCGCCATCGAGCGCCTGCTGTCGCTCGGCCGCGTGCGGCGGTTGATCTGCAGCTTTGTGCGTCCCGCCAGCCTTGCCGGCCGCCTGTTCCAGCGCGGCGAACTGGAGGTGGAGATCGTGCCGCAGGGCACGCTCGCCGAGAGAATCCGGGCCGCCGGCGCTGGCATCACCGGCTTCTACACACCCACCGGGGCCGACACGCTCCTCGCCGAAGGGCGCGAGACGCGCGAGATCGCTGGCCGGCTGTGCCTGCTGGAATATCCGCTGCCGGGCGATGTTGCGCTGATCGAGGCATGGCAGGCGGACCGCTGGGGCAACCTGACCTACCGCGACAGCGCGCGGAACCTCAATCCAGTGATGGCGATGGCGGCCAGGCTCACCATCGCCATGACACGCAATGTCGTCGGGCTTGGCGATCTGGCGCCGGAAACCATCGTCACCCCCGGTATTTTCGTCAACCGCGTGCTGCATGTGCCGCTCTGAAAGGAGTCCGATGCAGGTCAGACCACTCGATCGCGGCGGCATCGCCGCCTGGTGCGCACGCGACATCCCGGAAGGCTGGCTGGTCAATCTCGGCATCGGCATTCCGACCCTGGTCGCAGACCTCGTACCGCCGGACCGCGAGGTGATCTTCCACGCGGAAAACGGCGTGATCGGCGTCGGGCCGGCACCCGAACCAGACGCAGTCAATCCCTTCCTGATCAACGCCAGCACGACGCATGTCACCCTGCGCGCCGGCGGATCATACGTGCACCACGCGGACAGTTTTGCCATTGCTCGCGGGGGACACCTGGACCTGTGCGTACTTGGCGCGTTCGAGGTGGCGGAGAACGGCGACATCGCCAACTGGGCAAGATCGGCCGATGAACCGGTAAAGCAGGTCGGCGGCGCGATGGACCTCGCCATTGGCGCGCAGCGGCTATGGGTGGTGATGGAGCACACCACCAGGGATGGCGAACCGCGGCTGCGCCGGCGCTGCACTTATCCGCTGACCGCGAAGGGCGTGGTGAAGCGGGTGTACACCAACCTCGCCGTGCTTGACGTGACACCACATGGTTTTGTCGTGCGCGACATGATCCCAGGCATGAGCCTGGAGGCACTGCAGGCGCGCACCGAGGCAAGGCTGGCTTGAAGTGTCATTGCGGGGAGGCGGAGCCGACGAAGCAATCTCGTGCCAGCCCGCCATCGAGATTGCATCGTCGCAGACGCTGCTCGCAGTGACAGAAGAACGGAGGAAGCAACAATGCAGACCCATATAACTCGCCGCCGTGTTCTGCTGACAACTGCTGCCAGCTTGCCCCTGGTCCATATCAGTTCCGCCGGAGCCGCGGGCAAACTGGCGCTCGCCTTCTGGGACCATTGGGTGCCCGGCGGCAACGATGCGATGACAAAGCAGATCAACGCCTGGGCGCAGCAGAACCACGTCGAGGTCACGGTCGATTACATGAGCGCCGGCAACAAGCTGCAGATCACCGCCGCGGCCGAGGAACAGGCGAAGACCGGCCACGATGCCATCGCGCTGCCGGTATGGGAGATCCACAACCACGCCCGCGCTTTCGAGCCGGTCGATGACGTGGTGCAGCGGCTGATCGCCAAGTACGGCCCGACCAACGGAGTGAATGAATACCTGGCCAAGATCAACGGCCACTGGATGGCGGTGCCAAGCAATTCCGGTTCCCAGAACCAGCCGCCCGTGGCTCGCATCAGCGTGCTCAAGGACAGGGCGGGGCTTGACCTGCTGTCGATGTATCCGGTGAACGACGAGTACACACCCGGCGCGGATGCCTGGACGTGGGAGACACATCTAAAGGCGGCCGAAGCCTGCCAGAAGGCCGGCATGCCGTTCGGACTGGGCCTCTCCAACGCCGGCGACTGCGTCGATTTTTGCGGTGCGCTGTTCGCCGCCTTTGGCGCTGACCTGATCGATGCAAAGGGCAACGTCACGGCACGCTCGGATGCCGTGCGCCAGGTGCTCGAGTACGGCCAACGTCTGGTCAAGTTCCTGCCCCGCGATGTGCTGAGCTACGACAGCGCGTCGAACAACCGCGCGCTGATCTCGGGCCAGAGCGCGCTGATCTTCAACCCGCCTTCGGCGTGGGCGGTGGCCAAGCGCGACCAGCCGCAGGTAGCGCAGGACTGCTGGACGATTTCCGCGCCGCGCGGACCGAAGGGGCGGTTCGTCGCCTACAATCCGTACTTCTGGGCCATCTGGTCGTACAGCCGCAACAAGCAGTCGGCGAAGGACCTGTTGGAATACCTGTCGCAGCGCGAGCAGGTGGAAGAGCGCACCAAGACCGTGTCGGGCTTCGACATTCCGCCGTTCGACAGCATGCTGGACTTCCCGGTGTGGAATGAGGTCGAGCCACCACGCGGCACGGTGTATCACTATCCCATCCGCCCATCGCACCATGCGCATCCTCACGTTGCCGGCACCCCTGCGGCGCCGGAGATCGCGGTGCAGATCTACAACCGCGGCACACAGCCGGCGATGCTGGCGAAGCTGTTCAGCGGCCAGTCGATCCCCCAGGTGATCGCCTGGGCCGAAGAGGAGCTGGAGGGCTTCGCGCGATGATCACCGCGATCGACATCACCTCCCGCGCGCCTTTCGTCGGCGGTGCGAGCTTCGGCGATGCGGGCACCTACGAACGGCTGGATGGCGTGGCGATCGGCGAACTTGATCCCGCTCATCCGGCCAATCGCGGCATCGTCAATATCGACAAGGCGCCGCGCAATGCGCGTGGCAATGTCGAGTACCGCAGCGACATCTGCATTCTTCGCCCGACCGATCCCGAACGCGGCAACGGCCGCATTCTTTACGAGGTGAACAACCGCGGCCGGATCATGCTGTTCGCCAATCTTTGCGCCGGCAAGCCGGGCAATCGGCCGACCGACGCAGCGGACCTGGGCAATGCGTTGCCGCTTCGCCACGGCTTCACGCTGGTCTGGCCCGGTTGGGACCCGGGCGCACCGCGCGCCAACGGCGGCCTCGGTCTCGAAGCCCCGGTGGCGAACAACAACGACACGCCGATCGTGCGACGCATCCGCGAGGAGTTCATCTCCGGCACGCGCGGCGGCGACCTCCAGCAGTTCCGCCTGTTCCATGAGGCGGCGACACGTGACGGTGCGGTGCTGACCGCGCGGCGTACCCAGACTGCACCGCG
>DATBKQ010000570.1:0-7958 GCA_036555825.1 Acetobacteraceae bacterium
CCCGCGCGGTGTGGGGATCGAGGAGCTGTTCCGCACGCCACCCGGGCAGGTTCGCGATTGGATTCGCGGGCCATATCGCTCCGCCTGGTGGGGGCCGTTCTTCAAGGGCGTCGACTCGGTGCTGCGCGTGGCCCAGCCGGCGTTCCCGCGGCGCAGCCGGGACAGTGCGATGGCCAAGGCGGTGCGCTTCGTCACCGAGCGGCTGAACGGCGACGATGGCCTGGGCGGCATCTATCCGGCGATCGCCAACAGCGTGATGATGTTCGATACACTCGGGTATCCGCCCGAGTATCCCGAGGCGGCGATCGCCTGGCAGGCGGTGCGCAAGCTGTTGGTGATGCAGCCCGACCGGGCGTATTGCCAGCCCTGCCTGTCGCCGGTCTGGGACACCGGCCTGGCGGGACACGCGATGGCGGAGCTGGGTGTCGACACGACGGCCGCCTGCGTCTGGCTGCGCGAGCGGCAGATCCTCGACGTGGTCGGTGACTGGTCCGTGCGCCGGCCGGGATTGCGCCCCGGCGGCTGGGCGTTCCAGTACGCCAATCCGCATTATCCCGATGTCGATGACACCGCCGTGGTCGGCATGCTGCTGCACCGCAACGGCGATCCGTCTTACGCGCCAGCAATCGAGCGCGCGCGCGAATGGATCATCGGCATGCAATCCTCCGACGGCGGCTGGGGCGCTTTCGAGCCGGAGAACACGCATCTCTACCTGAACAACATCCCGTTCGCCGACCACGGAGCGCTGCTCGATCCGCCCACCGCCGACGTGACGGCGCGCTGCGTGTCGTTCATGGCACAGATCGGCATGCCGGCGGACCATCCGGTGCTGGCGCGCGCGCTGGCCTTTCTGCGGCGCGGACAGGAAGCGGAAGGCAGTTGGTTCGGCCGCTGGGGCACCAACTACATCTACGGCACCTGGTCGGTGCTGTGCGCGTTCAACGCGGCCAGCATCGCGCCGGATGATCCGGCGGTGCGCCGGGCCGTGGCCTGGCTGCTGTCGGTCCAGCGCGACGACGGTGGCTGGGGCGAGGATGAGGAAACCTACCGCGACGCGCCGCACGGCCGATACAAGCAGAGTACGCCGAGCCATACCGCCTGGGCGCTGTTGGGCCTGATGGCGGCGGGCGAGGCCGATCATCCGGCGGTGGTCCGAGGCATCGACTACCTGTCCGCCACGCAGGACGGCGACGGCGGTTGGCAGGAACTGCCGTACAATGCGGTGGGATTTCCGCGCGTGTTCTATCTGCGGTACCACGGCTATCGCTGGTATTTTCCGCTGCTGGCCCTGGCGCGTTACCGCAACCTGCGGCGCGGCAACATCCGCAAGGTCGCGTTTGGCTTCTAGAACGCGATCGCTTGAGGCGGGGTCGTCAGAAAGCGTGAATCGCGCTCTTGTCAACGAGCGTTCGATCGGCGTTGTCGTGGGACTGTCGGCCGAAGCGAAAATCGTCCGGCGCCTGGGCTGGCGAGTGGCGATCGGTGGCGGCACTGCTGGCGGCGCGGAGAAGGCAACCGCCGATCTGATCGATGCCGGGGTTGGCGCGCTGGTCAGTTTCGGGCTCGCGGGGGGTCTCGATCCCGCGCTGCGGCCCGGCATGGTGATCGTGCCTCACAGCGTCGTCCTCGATGGCGTTTCCTGTCCCGCCGATCCGGAGCTGGCGCGCCGGCTGGGCGGCGCGACCCCGCATGTCCTGTTGGCGGCGGCCCAAGTCGCCACGCGTGCCGCGACCAGGCATCGGTTGCGGGAAACCACGGGTGCCGCGGCGCTCGATCTCGAGTCGGGCGCTGTCGCGCGGGCCGCGTCGGCCCACGGACTGCCGTTCGCCGTACTGCGCGCCATCTGCGATCCGGCGGAGCGCTGCCTTCCCCCGGCGGCGCTCGCCGCGCTGGATGCACATGGTGCGATTGCCGCCCGGCGTCTGCTGGTATCGCTGGCCGCGCATCCGGGTCAGTTGCCGGCGCTGCTTCGTCTCGCCGGCGACGCCGTCGCGGCACGGCGCGCCTTGCTCAGGCGGACAAAACGGCTGGTTCGGGCTTCGGCGCCTTGAAGCTGGCCTCGATGATCCGCTCAGCAGGGAAGACCGCGCGGACGGTCGTACCCTGCCCCGGCTCGCTCTCCAGCGTCAGTGAGCCTCGGTGCAGCGCCAGCAGCCTGCGGCAGATCGCCAGCCCCAATCCGCTGCCGCCGTATTTCCGACTGATCGATGTATCGGCTTGCCGGAACGGCTCGCACAGCGTCCGCAGGGCCGCCGCATCGATGCCGATGCCAGTGTCGCTGACCACGAGCGCGAGACCGTCATCCGCACGCTCGACCCGCAGCGAGACCGTGCCCCCGCTCGGCGTGAACTTCACGGCGTTCGACAGGAGGTTCAGCACGATCTGCTTCAGCGCCCGCGCATCGGCGCGCACCGCCACCCGGAAGCCGTTCAGCGCGTTATCGATGCGCACGCCGCTTTCGTGCGCTCGCAGCCTCAACATGCCGATGCACATCCGCACAACCATGCCAAGCTCCACGGTGTCTTCGGAAAGCTCATAGCGCCCCGCCTCGACCTTGGAGAGGTCGAGCACATCGTTGATCATATCGAGCAGATGATGACCGGCGGAATTGATGTCGGCGGCGTACTCCGCGCAGTGCGCGCCGACCTGGTCGGGTGGCTGGTCGCGAATCAGCTCGGAGAAGCCGATGATCGCGTTCAGCGGTGTGCGCAGCTCGTGGCTTATCGATGCGAGGAACTGCGACTTGCTGCGGCTCGCCTCTTCGGCCTGGTCCTTCGCGCGCTGAAGCTGCCGCTCGGCCTCGACTTCCAGGGTGATCTCGCGACCTGTTCCGCGATAGCCGGTGAACACCCCGCAGCGATCGAACAGCGGGTCGCCGTTGAGACTGAAGTAGCGCACGCACCCCTCCAGGTCGGTTCCCGCGACGCGGAAGTTTCGGAACGGCCGCCGCGCCGCCATGTCGTCGCGCACCTGCGTCCAGGTGCCGGTGGCCTGGGCGTCTAGGCACTCCCATGGCGCGCACCCCAATCGTCCCACCGCACCGAGTGTCTGCGCCACGGCACTATCGGAGAACCAGGTGAAGCGCAGATCGGCATCGACCTCCCACCAGAGGTCGGACGACATCTCGGCGAACTGTCGTGCCCGTGTCTCGCTGGCGCGTAATGCCTCGGCTGCTTCCGCCAGCCTGGCGGCCTGCTCCGACCTGCGGCGAAACTGTTGTCCAATAATGCCAAACAGCGCGGTGAGCCCGGCGGCGGTTCCGAAGCCGCCGGCTGCGATCATTGCCGCCTGTTTCCGCCATTGGCCGAGACCGACTTCGTCCCGCATGACAACATCGATAACCAGCGGCCAGACGGCCAACGGGTGCACCGACACCGCGGCCGGGGCGGGCTCGAGAAATCCCGGCGAGCGGAATGTGCCGCCGCGGCCCTGCGCCGCACCATACCATGGCGACGCCTTCGGGATCCATTTGCCCACCTGGCTGGTCGGGTCGGGATAACGGGCGAGCACCAGACCGTCGCTCCGCAGGAGCGTGACGATTTCGCCCTTCGGCAGCTCGATGGCGCGATAGAAATCGGTCACGTAGGTCAGATCGATGGCCCCGATGACGATGCCGACCAACACACCGTTTCGGCCTGTCAGAGGCCGTGCCAGATACAGGGTGGGCCGACCGACGACGCGACTGCGCACCGGGCTGCTGATGAACGGCGTCGGATCGGCGTCCTCCACGAAACGGCGGAAGTAATCGCGGTCCGACAGGTCCGGATCAACGGTCAACTCGCGCGAGCTCACCAGGATATGCCCATCCAGTTTGATGACGCTGACCGCGTTCGCTTCCGGCAGGTTCCGCAGCCGTTCGCGCAGGAAGCTCCGCGTCCGGTCGGTGCCGAACAGACGCGCCAGCTCTTCGGGCGCTTCGATCCCGAACACGCTGACACGCGCCTGCACTTCTTGCAGCACGAGATCGACCGCCTGCACATGCCGTGTGGTCTGCTCGGCCAGCACGAAGCCGAGATTTCTCACCGCCAGGACCTGCTGTGCGATCGCATCCTCATGCAAGTCCCAGATTGCCAGTCCGCATCCGAGCAGGATGGCGGCGATCAGCGCCACCCCGATCGCCTGGATGACGCGGCCGGTGCGAAAGATCGGGGTCTTGACTGAGTGCTTGCCGGTTCGGTTCTGCGCGCCCATGACACACCGAGTTTGGCGGACTGGCGAGAAATACCGCCAGCCTGCAGCGGCGTGGCTAAGATCGGCTTAACGCGCATGCGCGGCGGCCGGCGCGTGTCATTCCGCGTATACCTCCGCCTGCGCCTCGACCTTGCCCGGGTCGAGGTCCATTCCAAGGCCGGGCAGGGCCGGTGGCATGAAATGGCCGTGCTGCGGCGTGACCGGGTTGGCCAAGAAGTGCTGATTGATGGCGTTCCATTTCACCAGGTATTCCTGGATCGGCGTCAGCATCGGCGATTGCGCCAGCGAGAAGTGCAGCCCCGCCGGTGTCGAGTGGCCGTGCGGGATCACCACCAGGTCATGTACCGAGGCATAGGCGGCGATCTTCAGCGTCTCGGAGAGCCCGCCCGCCCAATAGATGTCCGGTTGCAGCACATCGAGCGCGTCCGCATCGATGAAGCGCTTGAATCCCCAGCGGGTGTATTCGTGCTCGGCGCCCGACAGCGGGATCTGCGTCCGTTCCTTCACCCGCCGGTAGCTGTCGATGCGATCCGGCATCACGCATTCCTCGAGCCACCGCGGATGGAATTCGGCGATCCTGTCGGCAAGCTCCACCGCGTAGATCGGATCGAACGATTGCCAGCAATCCAGCATGATGTCGTAGTCGTCGCCGAGTGTCTCGCGCAAGACACGCACCAGCTCGACGTTCTTGTGCATGCCCTCGGGGCCGCTCATCGGGCCGTGACGGAAGAACCATTTCTGCGCCGGATAGCCGAGTGACCTGTATTCCGCCGCGCGCTCGCGCACGCGCCCCATGTCGAGCACGGCGAAGCCCAGCATCGAGGCGTAGGCCGGAACCGCGTCCCGCGTCGGCCCGCCGAGCAGACGGAACACCGGCTGGCCTAGCCAGCGGCCCTTCAGGTCCCACAGCGCGCAATCGACCGCGCTGATCGCCAGCATCGCGTCGCCCTGGCGCCCATGCACCATGGTCCGGTGCATCTGATCCCACAGCTTCTCGTGCGCGATCGGGTCCTGCCCCAGCACGATTGGGCGCAGGCATTTCGCAACGAAAGCCGCCACTGTTTCTGGCAGCGGGCCGGCAAGGCCGACCGGGCCTGCATCGGTCTCGATTCGGACGAAGTGTTGTTCCATGCGGAAGTTATTCGCGTCGATCTGACGGCCGCCTTCGAAGTCATTCCGGCCGCGGTACGCGGGATAGATGTCGATCGGCCGGACCAGGCGCTCTTCCCATAACGGCCCATCGGTGCGCATGGTGCCGGTCAGGCGCAGAAGGCGAACGGCGGTGATTTTCACATCGGCTCTCCCCAACAGCCCCCGAACGATATCGCCCGGGCACGAGCTTGAGGAGGCGATCAATCGTGCGAAGCGAGTGCCTTGGCCGGGCGCAATTGCGCTTCGCTGACCACGCGTTCGTGGCCGTCGCCGGTATGCTTGACCCGGTAGAACAGCTCCCGCCCCTCGACCGGCAGCAGCCGTTGGACAGTATAGGCGCCTGCGGGAACATGCCGTTCCAGCCGATTGGGAATGAGATTGACCTTCTGTCCGACTTTGAATTTGTGATGTGCCATGCGATTCTCGCGACAACGGGCGCCCGGGGGCAATCGCCGTTCCGTTCATCAAACTACGCCGAGCCTTTCCTTGGCGGAGCGGCCGAGCCGAGGAAACGCACGGGACAGCAAAGCCCCGACGCTTTGCCGATATTGGCGAATCAGCAGGCAAATGCCAGGGGGCCCCAGGATGAGTGATGTGCCGGCAGCGGTGGCCAGCCACTATGGACGCGGCGGTCTGTGCGAGCGGCTGCTTGCGGCGCTGGCCGCGGCTGGCAGGGATATCGACCACCTGACGATCGAGGACTTGGCACCGGTCGATGAATTCCACGGCCGCCAGCGGCGCGCGACCGAGGAACTGGGACGGATGCTGGCGCCGGCCGCCGCAGATCGGGTGATTGACGTTGGCTCGGGACTCGGCGGGCCGGCACGCTATCTGGCGGCAACCTACGGGTGCCGCGTCTGCGGGGTGGATCTCACCGAGGAATTCGTAACGACCGCGACCGAACTGACGCGGCGCACCGGCCTGGCGAACCTGGTGGAATTTCGCCAGGGGTCAGCCCTCGCCCTGCCTTTTCCGGATGCCAGCTTCGATCTCGCCTGGACCCAGAATGTCGCAATGAACATCGCCGACCGGCCGCAATGGTACGGCGAATTCCGCCGTGTGCTGAAGCCGGGGGGACGGCTCGCGATCCAGGACGTCGCCCAGGGTCCCGGTGGCCCGCTGCATTATCCGGTCCACTGGGCTGACCGGCCCGATATCAGCTTTCTCCGAACTCCGGAGGAGACCAGGTCGCTGCTGGAAGCGGCAGGTTTCCAGGTACTGTTCTGGCAGGACAACAGCGATACCGCCATCGCCGAGGCGGAAGCGGGACGTGGGGGCGGGCAACCGCCACTGGGCATTCACCTCGTGGTGGGTGAGAGCTTCCGCGAGAAGATGCGAAACTCGCGGCGCAACATGCTGGAGCACCGCACCCGGCTGATCAATGCCGTGCTGAGCTCGAGGCAGGGCTAGCTAGCTGCCGTTCCCAAAGACGTTGCCCACCTTCGATCCGCGATGATGCCGCGACCGGTAACGGCCAGGCCACAATTGTGTCTTGCCCGAGCCGCGTTTCCCCCGCATCAGCACGGCGGCACAACAGGAGATACCCTCAGCGATGCGATATGCACTGGCACTCGCGGCAACCGCACTGCTGCTGCAAGCCTGCGCGCAGAGGCCGCCCGCGGCTCCAGGGGCACGGGTATTCCAGGCCGATCTCGCCGGCGCATCCAAGAGTTGCACCGTCCCTCAGGTGACGCCCGCGGCTGGTCAGGAGACGGCGGTTCCGATCAGGATGGGCAACGACGGGGGCTGGTGCGCAGTCACCCTGAATGACGCCGGCAAGCCGTTCGACGCCGGCCTGCTGGTGACCGAGCCGACGCATGGCAAGGCATATATCCACACCGTCGGGGATGAGACGCGGATCGACTACACACCGGACCCGCGTTTTGCCGGCTCCGACTCGTTTGCCGTGAAGCTGATCCCGGGCAACGCCATACTCCGCGCGAGCGTCACCGTCGGTCAGTGACGCTTGGTCGCCACGGCCTTGCGCGCGGGAGCCTGCGCGACTTCCTGGCAGATTTCCGCCGCCGACGGCACCAGGTTCTTGCCTGCGGCATAGCTCGCCAGGTCGGCCGGGCTTTGCAGTGCCATCACCTCGTGGAAGATCAGCCCGTTATGGGCGCAGAAGTCGGTGCCAAGCTTCAGGCCGGCGGTTGACTCAGCGTTCGCCAGTTCGGTGGTGAAGCGGTCGTGCTCCTGCTGCGCACGGCGGCCGTACTTGTGCTTGAAAATCTCGTCGAGCGCTCGCTCGTTGCTCATCAGGTCGGGCTGGTACTTACGGATGAAGGCATTATAGCTGTTGTCGTTCTGGCACCCGGTGGCCAGCACCATCAACTGGCTGCGCAATGCCGCGATCTGCACCGCCGAGCGGTCGTGCGGCGACAGGCACTCGAGCTGGGCATGTGCCTGCTGCGCGGTCAGCAGACCGACAGCGGCCAGACCTGACAACAGTCGACGCATCTTTTCCCTCCCATCAGCCGCGCCCGACTTACGTCAGAACGGCCCGACTGAGCAAGGGTCTTATGCGCTTGATCCGAGGGCTATGACATGGAATTGGTACCGGACCTGAGGAATCGCTCGAGGCTGGTGTCAGCCCGCGCCGTCAACATCTCTTCCGG
>DATBKQ010000571.1:0-4623 GCA_036555825.1 Acetobacteraceae bacterium
CTCGGCGTCGTCAGCGCCGGCTTCATTCGCGACGGCAAGGCCGCTTCGAACCGCTATCTGGCAGTGCTGGCGGCCACCCTGGCGCTGTGCGCGTGGCGCGGCGGCGTGGACAAACTGCTGCCGCCGCTGGTGTGGACCGCCTGCCTGGCGGCCCAGGCAGTGTCGTCGGCTCCACGACAGCAGGCATTTTGGCTGCAACTACCCCTGCGTTTGCTCGCGATGCTGCTGCAGGCGAAGCCGCTGGTCTGGCTGGGGGCGGTCTCCTATTGCCTCTACCTCGTGCACGAACCGCTGGAGCGGTTGCTGGGGCTGAGCCTGGCGTCGGTGATGCAGGGCAACGCGACGTTGTTCACCGCCATCTGGGTACCGGGCTCGATCGCGCTTCCCATCCTGGCGGCATGGGTCCTGCACGAGCGCCTCGAGGTGCCCGCGCTATTGTTCGGCAGAGCAGTGGCCCGGCAGACCCTCCTTGGGCCTCAGCCCGTCCGCCGGGTGAACGTCCAGTAGCGCGGTTGGCGGCCTTCCCGCAGCGCTTTCGCCTCGTAGCGCGTCGGGGGCCAGTCAGCCGGGCGCTCGCATGCCGACACGGGCGCATCGAACAGCGCCTGGGCTGCCATCACCTGCGCCACCCACTCCTGATACGTCGGATCGTCGCTGGCCACGCGCCACTCCCCGCCCGGTCGCAGCACGCGTGCCAGCAATGGCAACAGGGCGGGATGCACGAAGCGCCGCTTGGCATGGCGCGCCTTCGGCCAGGGGTCGGGAAACAGCAGAAACAGCCGGCCGATGCTGCTGTCTGGCAGCAGTCGCAGCAACGTACGGGCATCGTCCGTCCAAAGCCGAAGATTGCCCGGCAATGGCGCCGCCGCCTCCTCACCCTCGGGCACCAGCCGCGATAACAACGAGCAGATGCCGTTCGCGAACACCTCGCAGGCAATGAGCGCGGCCTGCGGGTTGCGTGCCACCTGGGCAAGCGCGTGCTCGCCAGCGCCGAAGCCCACTTCCACCCACAGATCCGGCCGGCGCGGCAGGAAGGCCGAGAGCGGATCAGCCGCGCGTTCGGAAGCGAACGCCAGCCGCGGCAAGGTCACCTCGAGCAGCTTCTCCTGGCGCGGCCGCAACCGATGGCCCCTCGCGCGACCGTAGAGCCGGTCTGGCGGCGGCTTCAGCGCCGGAAGACTGACCTCAGGCCCGGCACCAGGTCGGTTCGCTCCCACGTGAAGGTGCCCTTCTCCTCGTCCGGCTCCCGGCCGAAATGGCCGTACGCCGAGGTGGGCACATAGATCGGCCGGTTCAAATGCAGATGCTCGCGAATGCCGCGCGGCGTCAGGTTCATCAACTCGCCCAGCGTCCGCTCCAGCTTCGCCTCGTCCACGTCCCTGCCGGTGCCTTGCAGGTCCACATACACCGACAAGGGCCGCGAGATGCCGATCGCATAGCTGATCTGGATCGTGCAACGGTCGGCAAGCCCGGCGGCAACCACGTTCTTCGCCAGGTAACGGCAGGCATAGGCCGCCGAGCGATCGACCTTGGTCGGATCCTTGCCGCTGAACGCGCCGCCGCCGTGCGGCGCCGCGCCACCGTAGGTATCGACGATGATCTTGCGCCCGGTCAGGCCGCAGTCACCATCCGGCCCGCCGGTGACGAACTTGCCCGTGGGATTGACATGAAATTCGGCCTCGGGGCACATCCACCCGTCCGGCAGCGTGCTCCTCACGATCGGCCACAGCATGCGCTTGATCTCGGCCTGCTCGAGCGCCTCGACGTGTTGGGTCGATACCACGACGCTGGTCGCGCCCACCGGCATGCCGTCGATGTAGCGCAGCGTCACCTGGCTCTTGGCGTCGGGCAGCAGCCCCTCCACCGACTTGTCATGGATGTGCCGTAGTTCGCGGATGCGATGCAGAATGGCATGGGCATAGTAGATCGGTGCCGGCATCAGCGCGTCGGTCTCGCGGCAGGCATAGCCGAACATCATGCCCTGGTCGCCGGCTCCTTCGTCCTTGTTGCCCGCGGCATCGACGCCTTGCGCGATGTCGGACGACTGCGCGTGCAGGTGACAGACGATCTCCGCCTTGTTCCAACTGAACCCGGCCTGGTCATAGCCGATGTCGTGAATCGCCATCCGCGCCAGATGCGTCAGCAGGTCCGGCGTGACGATGGCCGGCCCTCGCGTCTCGCCCGCAAACACGACGCGGTTGGTGGTGACCAGCGTTTCGCAAGCGACGCGCGAATATGGATCGGCGGAAAGATAGGCGTCCAGGACAGTGTCGCTGAGCCGGTCGGCAACCTTGTCCGGATGGCCCTCGGACACGGATTCCGAAGTGAACAGGAACTCGCCCGCATCGCGCATGGATTCTGCTCTCTCCTGCCGCTTGGTTGGCCGTTGCAGAGGGGACCGCCGTGTGTGACCGAAACCCCCAGGAGGGTCAAGGGCGCCAGCGGTCCGCGGACGGTCGGACATCCACGCGACCGCGGATCGCGAGTTCGGCGATCGCACCGCCGCGATACTCCGAGACCGGGCGCAGCGTGCTTTCATCGCGCCGGACGCGCGCACCCCCGCGTACCGTGGATCCGGTGTTGATGGTCGCGAAGAATGCCACGCCACGGTGCCGCTCCAGCAATTCCGCGGTCCCGAACGTCAGCACGGCGGGAGGCGCAATCGCGTCGCCGCGCAGGCGCGCGCAAGCACGCGCGAATGCGTCGCGCCGCCGCGCCTCCGCCCAGAAAAACACGTGTCGATCGACATGGCGGCGCCAGCATTCCGGGCGGCCGGCAAAGCGGCCCGCCAGCGTCGGCAGCAGCCTGGCATCCGGCATCTGCTGCGGACGCAACACCGCTGCCCCGCCACCGCTCATGACGATGCGAACGAAGCTGTCCCGATTCGCCCCGCCAGCCTGCAACACCGCGGCCGGCAGCAGGCCGGTTTCGGCCAGCCAGGGTCCGGCGCCGTCAGCCTCGATGACATGCCATACCTCGGGATAGCGTGCCGCCAGTCTGGCGGCACCATCGGTCACGCCATCCCCAGCACGTCCATCATCGAGTAAAGGCCGGGTGGCCGCCCGGCGACCCACAATGCGGCGCGGATCGCGCCGGTGGCGAAGGCCCGGCGATCGAACGCGCGATGGCTGAGCGCGATATGCTCGGTCGCCGAGGCGAAGATCAGCGTGTGCTCGCCGACCACCTGACCGCCGCGCAGCGCGGCGAAGCCGATGTCGCCGGACTTGCGCGCGCCAGTGTGGCCGTCGCGGCCGCTCTGCATCACATCCGACAGCGCCACGCCGCGACCTTTTGCCACCGCGCGCCCCATGCCGATCGCGGTGCCGGAGGGAGCATCCACCTTCTGCCGATGGTGCATCTCCATGATCTCGGCGTCGTAGGCAGCCGCCGGCAGCGCGGCCCCCATGCGCTCCGCCAGCGCCAGCACCAGGTTCACGCCGGCCGAGAAGTTCGAGGCATACACCACGGGGATGCGTTTTGCGGCGGCGGCGGCGGCGGCTTCGTCGGCTGCCGACAGGCCGGACGTTCCCAGCACCCAGGCCTTGCCGGCCCGCGCCATCGCCGCCGCGTGGGATTGTGCGGTCGCGGCGTTGGTGAAATCGACCAACACGTCAGACGCGGCGGCCAGCGCGGCGATGTCGGGGCGCAATGCCACACCGTCGGGCGCCCGGCTGGCCGAACCAGGGCGGCCGATGCCGCCGGCCACCTCGGCGCCGGCGGTGCGTGCCTCCTCCACCAGGAGACGGCCCATTCGTCCGGTGACGCCGGCGATGCCAATGCGAATTGCCATCTCAACACCCCCTCCCCAGCCCTCCCCCGCTTCGCGGGAGAGGGAGACCCGCTGCGTCAGCCGCGGCCGCCCTCGAAGAATTCCTTCACCTTGGAGAAGAAGCCCTCACTCTCGGGACTGCCCTTGCCGTGTCCCTGCGCCTCCGCCTCGAACTCCTCGAGCAGCTCTCGCTGCCGGCGCGTCAGGTGCTGCGGCGTTTCCACCGATACTTGTATATACATGTCGCCGCGTGCCGCGCTGCGCAGCACGGAAAAGCCCTTGCCGCGCAGCCGGAACTGCTCGCCGGTCTGCGTACCCGGCGGAATCTTGACCTTCGCCTTGCTGCCGTCGATCGCCGGCACCTCGATGTCGCCGCCCAGCGCCGCCTGTGTCATGCGCAGCGGAACCCGCATGAAGACGTTGGCACCGTCGCGCTGGAACATCGGATGGGGCCGGATCGCGACGTGCACATAGAGGTCGCCCGACGGGGCGCCAAATCCGGCAGCCTCTCCCTCCCCCGCCAGCCGAATGCGCGTGCCATCCTCCACACCCGGCGGAATCCCCACCTGCAGGGTACGCTCGCGCTGCACCGTGCCGGCACCGCGGCATACCTTGCAGGGATTGCGGATCACCCGCCCCTGGCCGCCGCAGGTCGGACAGGTGCGCTCGATCAGGAAGAAGCCCTGCTGCGCGCGTACCTTGCCCGAGCCGCGACAGGTGGCACAGGTATCGGCCGCCCGGTTCTTGTCCTCGGAACCGGTGCCGCTGCACGCGTCGCACACCACCCGGGTCGGCACCCGCAGATTGACCTTGGCACCGGCGAAGGCCTGGGTCAGATCGATCTCGACCGATTG
>DATBKQ010000572.1:0-1742 GCA_036555825.1 Acetobacteraceae bacterium
TGGTCGCCTATGCCGGCAACGAGCTGCGCGGCTTCGGCAACATGATCCTGCTGCGCCACCCCGACGGCTGGGTCACCGCTTACGCGCACAATTCGTCGCTGCTGGTGAAGAAAGGCGACAAGGTGCAGCAAGGCCAGACCATCGCGCGCGTCGGCAGCACCGGAAATGTCGACACACCGCAGCTGCACTTCGAATTGCGCCAAGGCACCAAGGCGGTCGACCCGCTGCGGGTATTGACGCGCTGATCAAACCCTAACCGAGAGGACAGCATGCAGCCGCAAGAGCAACCGGTCCTGAACTTCGGAAAGCTGCAGATCCGCTACCTGATCGACGGCACCGTCAGCGGCGCCGGCATGGGCATGTTCGAATTGACCGTGGAGCCGGGTGCGCGCGTCCCGCCGGCGCACAGCCACAGCCGGAACGAGGAGATCGTCTATGTTCTCGAAGGCATGTTGCGCTACACGGTCGACAACGAGACACGTGACCTGAAGCCGGGCGAGCGCATGTATACGCCGCGCGGCTCGATCCACGCCTTCAGCAATCCGCACGACGCGATCGCCCGGGCCCTGATCATCCTCACGCCCGATATCGGTGCGCAATATTTCCGGGACATCGCCGAGGCCGTCGGCGCGCCGGGCGGCCCCAATCCGGCGAAGATGGCCGAGGTGATGGCACGCTACGGCTTGGTCCTGGCACCGCCCAAAGCTTCGTAGACAGAGCGCAATCCCCGGGCAGCCGGCCGGTCAGCCCGCTTGACATCCTGTTCCATATCGTGCATATACACGAAATGTCTTCTGCATCGCGGCTGGCGCAATCTCTTCTCGACGCTTGCTTGTGTCACAAGACGCGCATGGCGGCCCGAGCGATCACCCGGACCTACGACGATGCGCTGCGATCCACCGGGCTGCGCGCAACCCAGATCTCCGTGCTGGCCGCGGTGGGCGCGCGGGGGGCGCTTTCCATCCAGTCGCTGGCCGAATCGCTGGAAATGGATCGCACGACCCTGACACGCAATCTCCGGCCGCTGGAAGATCGCGGCTATGTCGTTGTCGCGCCGGAAGGTCGCCACCGCAGCCGGATGCTGACACTGACGGAGGTGGGGCACACCGCGTTGGTGGAGGCATTGCCCTTGTGGGAGGGCGCACAGCGCAGGCTCAGGCGACGCCTCGGCGCCGAACGCTGGCCCGCGGTGCAAGAGGCCCTGGCCGAACTCGTTACTGAAGCACACTGATCCCGCGCCTCGGCCCACGCGACCGAGGGGCGAACGCTTGAGAGCAGACGTGCATATGCACGAAATGAGGAGTGAAGCACATGGGTAGGTTCGATCGCTATGCCTTCAGCAAACATCCGGCCTATGAGGAGGCCGCGGTGCGGAAGGCATTCTCCCAGGCCGTTCCGCTGCGGACGCTGGTGATCTTCTGCTACGACCCGCGCGCGGCGGAGATTCCGGATGCTGTCGCGAAACTGTTCGGCGAGGAGGCGTTCCCGGGCCGGATCATCCTGGATACGCTCGGCAATCGGGTGGCGTCCTCCACCACCATCTTTCCGATCGTCGTCGCGGGCGGCCGGGCGATCGACGCACTGCGGTCCATCACGGTGGCGCAGCACCTGTTCGGCATCGAGAACATCGTGGTCGTCCACCATTCCCATTGCGGCGGCACCAGCTTCACCGCTGATGGGATCATCAATGCCTATTGGCACGAGCATGGGGCCGATATCTCGGCGCTCTATGATCGCGGCAA
>DATBKQ010000573.1:0-3795 GCA_036555825.1 Acetobacteraceae bacterium
GATGCGGTCCTCCGCCAGCACACGATGCTCGAGCAGATCATGGGCGCCATTGTGCGGCACGCGGTTGGCGGTGGTGAACGCCAGCGCGATATCGCCGCTGCCGTTGCCCCAGAACGAGCCGCACCAGGCCAGGCCGACGCCAGCGCGGCGCGCCAGGCGGCCAAGCTGGCGATGGTCCAGCGGAACGTCGGTGCCGAGTACCACGATGCACGAGCCGGCGTCCGCCGCGGGACCGGAGCCTGGATCGATCCGCCGCCCGTCCGGCAACCGCAGATCGCCGGCTCGGCCGAAATTCGCCAGTACCAGCACGCCGAGATGGTAGGCTTGGTTGTCCAACCGCAGCCGCCGCGACGCGGTCCCGATGCCGCCCTTCAGGCCGAAGCAGCTCATTCCGGTGCCAGCCCCGACTGACCCGACGGCGAACTCCGTTGCCGCCCCCTCGATTGCCGCGTCGGCATGCGCCTCGGCGACCGCGATCGCCTGGATGTCGTTCAGGTAGCCGTCGTTGCATTCCAACACCACCGGATTCACGGTGGAGGTCTGCCGGCCGATCTCCGGATTGGCGGCCACCGCGCGGTGAACCAGCGCGTTCGTGCAGGTGCCGACCGCGAAGGTGTTGGTGAGCAGGACCGGCGTCTCCAACGTGCCCAGTTCGTTCACCTGCACAAGCCCGGTGCTCTTGCCGAAGCCGTTCAGCACGCAAGCCGCGGCCACCACCTTGTCGCGGAACGGGTCGCCATCGTGCGGCACGATCGCGGTGACACCGGTGCGGGTCTCGCCTTCTATCAGCGTCGCGTGGCCGACGGTGATGCCAGGCACATCGGCGATACTGTCGCGGTTGCCCGCGGGAAGCGAACCACAGGCCAGGCCCAGGTCTCGTGCGCGCATTCTCGCTCCCTGGCAGAGGCGGCACGTTCAGCTTATGACGGGTCGGAGCGAAGTGGCCAACAGCCGAACCAGGGGGAGGAAAGCAGATGCACAGGCACGCTTTGTCACTGTTGCTGGTTGCCGGAAGCGTGCTCATCGGCGGCAACGTGCGCGCGCAGCAATCAGCGCCGCCGAACCTGGACGCCATTCCCGAGAAGATGCCGTTCAGCACGCCGTACGGTGCACCGATCGGAGCGGAACGCGCTCAGTCGCTGATCCAGGCCGCGATGGCCGAGGCCACCAAGCGGGGCTGGTCGATGAACATCGCGGTAGTTGATTCCGGCGCCAACCTGGTCGCATTCCTGCGAATGGATGGGGCACTGCTCGGTTCGGTTTCCATCGCCCAGCACAAGGCGCGCGCCGCGGTCAAGTACCGCCGTCCGACAAAGGCCTTCGAGGATGCCGTTCAGAAGGCCGACCTCAAATACATCCTGAGCCTGGATGACGTGATCGCCTCGCGCGGCGGCATTCCGCTGATCGAGGACGGCAGGATCATCGGCGCCATCGGCTGCTCCGGCGGCACCGGGTCGCAGGACGAGGCGACCTGCACGGCCGCGGCGGCTCTCGTCAACAAGTAATCGCCGGCGCATTGTCGCCGACCCCGCTTTGGTCCTAACTCCGACGCCACCAGAGTAGGAGGCAGAGATGCGGGAGATCGGCCATTTCATCGCGGGCAAGCCGGTGGCGGGGACCAGCGGCAGGTTCGGCGACGTGTTCAATCCGGCCTCCGGCGAGGTGTCGGGTCGCGTTGCGCTGGCGGATGCCTCGGAAGTGAACAAGGCGGTGGCCGCCGCCGCCGCCGCGTGGCCGGCCTGGGCCGCGACCCCGCCGCTGCGCCGCGCCCGCGTGATGTTCAAGCTGAAGGAGCTGCTGGAGCGCGACCGCGAGGAATTTGCCGCCATCATCACCTCCGAGCACGGCAAGGTGCTGTCGGACGCCGATGGCGAAGTGCAGCGTGGCCTGGAGGTGGTTGAGTTCGCCTGCGGCATTCCGCACCTGCTGAAGGGCGAGTTCACCGAGGCGGTCGGCACAGGCATCGACGCCTGGTCGATCCGCCAGCCGCTGGGCGTCGTCGCCGGCATCACGCCGTTCAACTTCCCGTTGATGGTGCCGCTGTGGATGGTCCCGGTGGCGCTCGCCTGCGGCAACTGCTTCATCCTGAAGCCGTCGGAGAAGGACCCGTCCGCCTCGCTGAAACTCGCCGCGCTGCTGGCGGAGGCCGGCATCCCCGACGGCGTGTTCAGCGTGGTGCAGGGTGCGCGCGAGGCGGTGGAGGCGATTCTGGCGCATCCCGACATCGCCGCGGTCAGCTTCGTCGGTTCAACCGCGATCGCCGAGACGATCTATCGGGGCGGCACCGCGCATGGCAAACGGGTGCAGGCACTGGGCGGGGCGAAGAACCACCTGGTGGTGATGCCCGACGCCGACATCGACGATGCGGTGAACGCGCTGATGGGCTCGGCCTACGGCGCGGCGGGCGAGCGCTGCATGGCGGTGTCGGTCGCCGTCGCGGTCGGCTCAGCCGGCGATCGCCTGGTGCAGAACCTGGAGCCGCGCGTGCGCGCGCTGAAGATCGGCCCCGGCACCGATCCCGATGCCGAGATGGGTCCGCTGGTGACGCGCGAGCACCGCGAAAAGGTGAAAGGCTATATCGATCTCGGCATCAAGGAGGGCGCCAAGCTGGTGGTCGATGGCCGCGGCCTGTCGCTGCAAGGCTACGAGAACGGCTTCTTCCTGGGCGGCTCGCTGTTCGACCACGTCAATACGGACATGCGTATCTACAGGGACGAGATCTTCGGCCCCGTACTCGGCGTGGTGCGCACCCCCGACATGGCGGGGGCGGTTCGCATGGTGAACGCGCACGAATACGGCAACGGTGTCGCGATCTTCACCTCGGACGGCGGTGCGGCGCGCGACTTCGCCGCCGGCATCGATATCGGCATGGTGGGCGTGAACGTGCCGATCCCGGTGCCGATGGCATTCCACTCGTTCGGCGGCTGGAAGCACTCGCTGTTCGGCGACCATCACATCTACGGACCGGAAGGCGTGCGCTTCTACACGCGCTACAAGGCGATCACCCAGCGCTGGCCGACGGGGGCGCGGCGCGGCGCCGAGTACGTGATGCCGACGCTGGGGAGGTAGCAGCCAGGAGAGCGCGATGAGCGACACGCGGGACGCGGTCGCTCCGCCGCGCACACGAATGACCCTTGCCGCAAGCTGTCTTGGGATGGCGGCACTGGGGATGAACGGCACCGCGATCATGGCGGCCCTGCCGACCATGCGGCGCGATCTTGGGTTGAACCCGGCGCAGCTCGAGTGGGCGATCAACGCCTATCTCGTCGTCTCGGCAGCCTGCATCATCCCAGGCGGCAAGGCCTGCGATCACTTCGGAGCACGCCGGATATCAACAGCCGGGCTCGCGTTGTTCGCGCTGGCATCGGCAGCGGTGGCGACCGCACCAATCCCCGCGGCACTGTTGGCGGGCCGCGCGTTGCAGGGTCTCGCCGCTGCATTGGCCGTGCCGGGCACGCTCGCGACCGTCAGCGATGCGGCCTTACCCGAGCGCCGCGCCTCCGCGATCGGAGCCTGGGCCGGTTTCCTCATGCTGGGCTTCAGCCTTGGTCCGCTGATCGGCGGGGTGCTGACCCACTATCTCGACTGGCGTGTCGTCTTCTGGGCAAGCGCGGCAAGCATGCTGGTGGCCACGGCGGGTTTCGCCGGCGTCGGAGCGCCCACGGCACGCGCCGCCCGGGGCGTCGGCCATTTCGACCTGCTGGGTTTCGTGCTGCTCTCGATTGCAATGACAACGGTGGTATCGGCGTTGCACGCATTGCCGACCCTGACGAGTGCTCCAGTCGGCTTCCTCGG
>DATBKQ010000574.1:0-5908 GCA_036555825.1 Acetobacteraceae bacterium
GCGCTGATCGGGCACTATGGCTTCGGAGAGCCGATGGGTGCGACACACGTCACTGCCATTGCCTTGATCTGCGGCGGTGTGGTCATTCTGGCGTTTGCCTGAAGAATCCGCCAAGGCGGAGGTCATCCCCGCCAACCTGCCTTGCGCAAACCGTCGAGCAGATGCTCGAGATCTTCACTGCGCCGCCGGGGAACGATCGTGGGGGCGCGTCCGGGCACGATGTTCGTTGCGTGTCGCAGCGCAGCCTGCGCCTCGGCCGTTCGACCAAGCTGGCCAAGCGCCGCCGCGAGACAGAAATAGACTTCCGGCTCATCGGGGGATGCCCTGCTGGCCTGCCACAGGGTATCCGACGCCGTCTCGTAATCGCATTCGTAATAGTAGCTCGTCCCGAGTTGCAACCGGATCAGCCAGTTCAGGGGATCGCGGGAGCTTATGCGCAGACAGGCCAGGAATTCGTTCCGGGCGTCGGTATATCGCTCGAAGTTCAGCAGACAGAACCCAAGGGCGCGATGCGCGGACACCGAATTCGGGCTCATCCGCACGGCCTGTTCGGCTCTTGCCAATGCGGCGTCCCAGTCGCCGCGCCAGGCCGATACGGCCGAGGCGACCGCTTGCGCATCGGCATCGTCCGGGTCGATCTCTATTGCCCGCCGGGCCAGCGGCTCGGCAATGGAAACTATCTCCGGAACGGTCCGGCTCTGGTAGACCGCGCCTTCACCAATCGTAAGATGGGCCAGCCGATAGTACGGAGGCGCGAACATCGGGTCGACTTCTATCGCCCTTTCGAAGAAGTTTCGCGCCTGCCTGAAGTTTTCCGCCGTCGGCCGCGCCAGGTGCCAGAGGCCGCGCTGATATGCCTCCCATGCTCCGAGACTCTCCGGCAGTTTGCGCATCGCCCGGCGCTGTTCGGCGTCCGCGACGACAGGCAGGATCGCGGCGGTCACCGCGGTGGTGATCTGATCCTGCACCGTGAAGACCTCGGTGATGCCGCGGTCGTATCGCTCTGCCCAGATATGGCTGGCGGTCTCGGCTTCGATCAGTTGCGCGGTGACGCGGACCCGACCGCCACTACGGCGCACGCTGCCTTCCAGGATATAGCGAACGCCTAACTCGCGGCCGATCTGCCTCAGGTCCACCGCGCGGCCCTTGTAGGCAAAGCTGGAATTCCGCGCGATGACGAAGAGCCAGCGAATTCGCGAAAGTTCGGTGATGATGTCGTCGGCGATGCCATCGGAGAAGTATTCCTGATCGGGGTCGCCGCTCATGTTGGTGAATGCCAGCACGGCGATCGACGGCCGCTCGGGCAACGGTGGTCCGTCCGATAGCGGGCGCGCGGCGGCCAGCCGGTAGCCACGACCAGGAACGGTGATGATCCAGCCTTCCCCCAGCGCCTTGCGCAATGCCGAGATGTGAACCTGCAGATTGTTCTCCTCGACGATCAGGCCGGGCCACACGCGATCGAGCAGCGCCGATTTGCTGACGGTCTCACCGGCGGCCATGGCAAGCTCCAGCAGGATGTCGAGCGCGCGACCGCCCAACGGAACCGCGACGCCATCGCGGGTCAGGCTTCGACGATGTCCGTCGAGCCTGAATGGGCCGAATTGGAACGCCTGCTGGCCGGTCGAAGGCACGCGCAGCCCTGTGATTCAGAATTATTAAGCCCTGGGCCAAGGACCTTAATGCGCCCCCTCGCCTAGCGTCCAGTCGGACAACGAGCGAAGGAGGATCAGATGCGCAGGCGCGCGAGCGGTGACGGTTCCGAGTCCGCGGATCTCTTGCGGACGACCCTGTTCGGGATCGACGAGGGCTGGTTCGATGCCTACTGGTACGGCCCGCGGTCCAGCCGCAGGCGGAACCTGGCGGGAAGGCTGGTGCGCGGACTGCCATCCCTGGCCCAATGCCGAACGGTTGCAGATCGCGCCATGTCCTGGAGATACTCCAAGGCGCGACTGATGGCCCCAGGCCAGGCCGGAACACAATGAAAAACCCAAGGGAGGCGTCATCATGTCAATGCGAGGCATCGTCTGGCCGATCAAGACCCGCGAACTCCACACGCAGCTATTCGATTCGACGACCTGGAACGACTTTGCCTTCCGCGACGATGATATCGTGATCTCGACCTGGGCGAAGTCGGGCACGACCTGGGTGCAACAGATCGTCGCGCAACTGCTGTTCAACGGCGCCGACGGGCTGGAGGTTGCCGAGATGTCGCCCTGGCTCGATCTCCGTATCCCGCCAAAAGAGGTCAAGCTCGCCACGCTGGAGGCGCAGACGCACCGGCGTTTCATCAAGACGCATCTGCCGCTGGATGCTCTCGTGTACTCGCCCAAGGCGAAGTACATCTACATCGGCCGCGATGGCCGCGACGTGATGTGGAGCATGCACAATCACTGGATCAACGGCAACGCCGCCATCTATGCCGCGGTCAACGACACGCCCGGCCGCATCGGACCGCCCTTCGAACCGCCGCCGGCCTCGCGCAGGGAGTATTTTCTCACCTGGCTGGAACGCGACGGCTATCCTTTCTCATCGTTCTGGGAGAACGTGCGGATGTGGTGGGCGATCCGCAGCCTGCCGAACCTGCTGCTGCTGCACTTCGAACAGCTTTTGGCCGATATGCCGGGACAGATCCGGCGTATCGCCGGATTCCTCGACGTGCCGATCGACCCTGGGACATGGCCGGCAATCCTCGAGCATTGCAGCTTCGATCACATGAAGCAGCACGCAACCAGGTCGGTCCCGCTCGGCGGCGCGTTCTGGGACGGCGGCGCGGCAACCTTCATTCATAAGGGCAAGAACGGCCGCTGGCGCGGCGAGCTGACCGAGGCGGACTGCCGGGCCTATGAGGAGACCGCGCGGCGCGAACTCGGCGCGGAATGCGCCTGGTGGCTGGCGACCGGCGAGAATGCGGATGGGCGGATCGCGGGCCGGCGGAAGGCGGGTCGCGCCTGACGCGAGTCCCGCATCCCGCCGTGACACGGAGTGGCGTCAGCCGCAGGCGGCCGGATCGACCTTCACGGAATGGCGCACCATGATCGCATTGTTCCACTGATCGTCTTCGGTCCCCAGCAGGCTTGCGCCGGAGTTCGTGTCGTACGGCACCGCCCGCACGAAGACGTAGGTGTTGCCCTTCGAATCCGCGGGGACCTTGGCCGGCAGACGGAAGACCTGGCCGATCGGGGCACTGCTGGCCGCCCGGAGCGTGAACTCGCGAATGTCCGGCGACTGGGTATCGCTGCCGTCCTGCGTGTTCAGCGCCGCATCGGAGGAAAACCAGACCTCCGACTTGACCAGGACATCGCGCAGCTTCGTGTGGTTGTTCAGTGTATAGCGAAGCTGAACCTGCTTGCCGGGGCAGACCTTCTGCGAAGCCGGGGGAAACGCCGAACCCGAGGTCTTGTTGACACCGCAGAATGCGCCAACGCCCGCGGTCTTGCCGGCCCAGTCGTCGGCCCGGCTCGAGACCTGGCAGTGGTCGACCTGCATGGCGTTCAGGGCGCCCTCGCAGGCCTTCAGCGCATCTTCCGCCTGGGCGAGCGCCTGCAGGAGGTCGTCATGGCCGCCGCCCTTCGATGTGCCGTTCGTCGAGACCTGTCGCGCGGTCGCAAACCCCGTCGCATTCGCCAGCGCGTCGGAGGCCTTCTTCACGGCCGCGAACTGGGCGATGCAGTTCTTCGTGTTATCTGGATCGCGCGCCCATTCGATCTGTGACTCGTACCACGTGTTTGACACCGAAACGTCGAGAGGAGTCGTCCCGCCGGACTTGCCGTAAAGCGCCAGCACCCCGGCAATGTCGTCCGGCAGCAACTGGGTGTGCAGCACTTCGTTCTTGCCGCGGAGCCAGGTGCTGAAGTGCTGCGCCATTACCGCATAGTCATCGTTCGGATGCTCGAGCCCGACGGCATGTCCCATTTCGTGCGTGAGCACGCCAAGGAACGTGATCGGTACCGCCTTGCCGGACGGGCGCGGCTGGTCCTTGGTGAAGAACGCCTTGCAGGTGGGCGTATAGGAAGTGGCGCCGTAGTCGCAATCGGTGGTGTCGGGCGGACCGAAGGTCCAATGGTAGAAGTGGCTGCTGTCGGGGCTCTTGCGGAAACGGATGTGTTTCCTGGTGATCGTGCAGCCGTCCTTGGAACCGTCTTCGGTTTCAGCCGGAGCGTCTTCCGTCAACGACTCATCGGTGAACCCGATCACGATCGTCTGGTCGCCGAAGTTGTCCTGCGTGGGCAACTGCAGGTCGCGGTCGCCGGAAATGCCAGAGCCTCGCTCCAGCACAAGCCGGCTGCCGGGCACCGAATTCCACAGTTCGATCACCGCGTCGATATCGCGGTCCATCTGTTCGCGAACGGTGCTGGCCGGGGTGCCGCGGATCTTGGCATAGTCGGACACGCTGTCATCGAGCACGCGGACCTTGACGTGGCGCGAGGTATCCCATGCTTGCCCAGGTTTGCAGTTGCCGATGTTCTGCAGGATGAAGGCCGATGCGGGTGCGGTGAAGCAGAAGCTGGCCGCTGCCGCCGCGACCAGCGCCAAGGCGTTTCGGGTCGCTCTGTACCATCTGTTGTTCGTATTCATTCTGACATTTCCTAAGTGTGACGTTCTGCAGAACTGTCCTTGAAGGTTCCGCGACGCGCCGCGTCGGCGTGCGGGGTTGTCCTGCAATTTACGGCTTAAGGTATCCGTTGCCGGTGACGTGTGATGTTCCGCACTGCGCGCGGACAGAATTCAGAGCAAGCTCACCTTCAGCGTAAACGACACTCGCTACCCAAGTGTCATTGCGAGCGCGGCGAAGCAACCCCGACCGAGATTGCTTCGTCCCCCGCCCTTCGGCGGGGTCCTCGCAATGACACTGCATCGCATTCCGCGCACCGCTCAGCGATCCAAGCCGAACATCCCCAGTCGATCGGTCCGCACCTGCCTCTCGTCGCCGCGGCGCACGGTGAGGCCGGCGCGATCGAAGAACTCCAGCACCAGGATCGCCACCTTCCTGCCGTTCGCCAAGCGGTCGCGGAACGCCGCGGCGGTGAGCGTGCCGCCGTCCCGCGCGATGGCGGCGGCGATGCCTGCCATCTCCGCCACCGTGTCGGCGAGAAAGAACTGGTCGGGCGCGACCTCGATCAGCCGTCCCATCCGCTGCACGCGCTTCAGCGTGGCGCGCATCGCCGCCTCGGGTACCGACAGCGCGCGTCCCAGGTCGCGCGTGCGCGGCGGACGGAAGCGCTCGGCGGCGATCAGCGCGTGTGCCTGCTGCCACAGGCGCTCGTCCTGCGCCGACAGCGTGGCACGGTGGGTCGGCAGTCGCAGCCACGGCCCGTCCTGCTCCACGGCGCCCCGCCGCAACAACTGATCGACAACGGCGCGGAACGCCGCGGCCGGCGGTCTGCCAGACGTCGCCATGCGCAGCCGTTCGAGCGGCAGTCCCGGCTGATCCGGTGCCGCCGCGTGATGCTCGGCGAGACGCTGGACCACGCCATCCAGCAACGCCTCCAGCGTGGCAGGCGCTACCAGCAGGTCCGCCAGCGCCGCGGCGGGCATTGCCGACTGTGCCTGTTGCGGCAGGTTGCGCGACCGCAGGAATTGCACGCGGCCGGTCCAGCCGGGCGGCAGGGCGAGCAGCGCGCGCAATGCATCGGCGGCGTCGGCCTGGTCCAGCGCCTCGACCTGGGCGAGACGCTCCGGCGTGCGTCGGCCGCGCCTGGGCGGAAACGGGTCGATGACCACGCCGCCGCCGATGGTGCGCGTCGCGGTCGCGTCGCGCAGCACGAACCGGTCGCGCGCCAGCGCGCCGATCGGCCGGTCCAGCGTCAGCCGGGCCGGCACCGTGCTGCCCGGTTCGATCCGCTCCGCCGCGAGCGGCGCGACGCGCGCCATCACATGCGCCGCGCCAAGGTGCAGATGCACCGGTGCA
>DATBKQ010000575.1:0-10985 GCA_036555825.1 Acetobacteraceae bacterium
CGAGGAACGGCTGAAGGCCGTGCTGAAGGAGATCGAGGCGGCCGAGGGCCAGGTGGTGCTGTTCATCGACGAACTGCACAACCTGGTGGGTGCCGGACGCGCGGAAGGTTCGATGGATGCCTCGAACCTGATCAAGCCGGAGCTGGCGCGCGGCACACTGCATTGCATCGGCGCGACGACGCTCGACGAATACCGCAAGCACATCGAGAAGGACGCAGCCCTGGCGCGGCGTTTCCAGCCAGTGTTCGTGGGCGAGCCATCGGTCGAGGACACGATCTCGATTCTGCGCGGCATCAAGGAGAAGTACGAGACCCACCACGGCGTGCGCATCACCGACGGCGCGTTGGTCGCCGCGGCGACGCTGTCCAACCGCTACATCACCGACCGGTTCCTGCCGGACAAGGCGATCGACCTGGTGGACGAAGCCGCCAGCCGGCTGCGCATGCAGGTGGACAGCAAACCCGAGGAGCTGGACGAGCTCGATCGGCGGGTGATTCAGCTCAAGATCGAACGCGAGGCGCTGCGTAAGGAGACTGACGCTGCATCACGCGATCGGCTCGCGAAGCTCGAGAAGGAGCTGGCCGAGCTGGAGGACGAGTCGAATGCACTGACCGCGGCGTGGCACGCGGAAAAGGACAAGGTGCAGGAGACCCAAAAGCTGAAGGAGCGGCTGGATCAGGCGAAGAACGATCTGGTCGGCGCCGTGCGTGAGGGCGACTACCGCCGTGCGGGCGAGCTGCAGAACAGCGTGATCCCCGACATCGAGAAGAAGCTTTCTGCCTCGTCCGACGGCAAGCTGGTGAACGAGGCCGTGACCGAGGAGCAGATTGCCTCGGTGGTATCGCGTTGGACCGGCATACCCGTGGACAAGATGATGGAAGGCGAACGCGACAAGCTGCTGCGCATGGAAGAGAACCTGCGCAGGCGCGTCGTCGGGCAGGAAGAGGCGCTGAAAGCGGTGGCGAACGCGGTGCGCCGTGCGCGCGCCGGTTTGCAGGATCCGAACCGTCCGATCGGCAGCTTCCTGTTCCTCGGACCCACGGGCGTCGGCAAGACGGAGACCTGCAAGGCGCTGGCCGAGTTCCTGTTCGACGACGAGCGCGCCATGGTGCGCATCGACATGAGCGAGTTCATGGAGCGTCACGCGGTATCGCGGCTGATCGGCGCACCGCCGGGCTATGTCGGCTACGACGAAGGCGGTGTGCTGACCGAGGCGGTGCGGCGGCGGCCGTATCAGGTGATCCTGTTCGACGAGGTCGAGAAGGCGCATGAGGATGTATTCAACGTGCTGCTGCAGGTGCTGGACGATGGCCGGCTGACCGACGGCCAGGGCCGCACGGTGGACTTCAAGAACACCATCATCGTACTCACCTCCAACCTGGGCAGCGATATCCTCGCGGCACAGCCCGAGGGCGAGTCGACGGCGATGGTGCAAGGCCAGGTGATGCGCGTCGTGCGCGCGCATTTCCGGCCCGAGTTCCTCAACCGCCTGGACGAGATCATCCTGTTCCGCCGCCTGCAGCGCAGCGACATGGCGGCCATCGTGCAGATCCAGGTGGAGCACCTGCGCAAGCTGCTGGCCGAGCGGAAGATCGGCCTCGAGCTGGATCGCAGCGCGCTCGAGTGGCTGGGCACTGAGGGCTACGACAGCACCTACGGTGCGCGTCCGCTCAAGCGGGTGATCCAGCGCAACCTGCAGAACCCACTCGCCTCACTGATCCTGGAGGGCGCAATCAAGGAAGGCGACGCGGTGCATGTCTCCGCCGGGTCGCAGGGCCTGACGATCAACGGGCAGTTGGCGGAAGCGGCATGACAACGGCGGGGCGGCAGCGATGCCGCCCCGGTTCGTATCGGCGTTAACGAATTTCGGCTTGATTGCCAGCCGGATTTGCTGTTAGCCGGACGGATCATAACTGGTCCGGGTAGGGGAACGTGGTGCGAACGATTCCCGAGCCGGCCGGCAATGGAGCCCGGCGCCGCCGGGAATTGCTGGTCTTTGCCGTCCTGGCTGTGCTGATCTGGCCGGTCGTTGCCGTCGGTGTGGTCGGCGGATGGGGCCTGACGGTCTGGATATACCAGCAGATATACGGCCCCCCCGGGCCGCCGCGGGCGTAGGCCATGGCGACGACCCGGCGGGGTTTTATCGCGGGTGCCGCCGTAAGCAAACCTCGCGCGGCGATCCGCCCAGTGTGTCTGGCCAACATAGCCGTGCATTGTCAGGCCTGCGGCGACGCCTGCGGAACCGAGGCCATTCTATTCCGCCGCCGCCTCGGGGGACCGCCGCTGCCTGACCTCGTCGCCGACCGCTGCACGGGCTGTGGCGACTGCGTGACGGTATGCCCGGTCGCCGCCATCCACGTGGTTCCGGCGGGTGGCTGAGGCCATGCTTCACATTGCCTCGGCGATCATCAAGACGCGCCGCCTCGAACAGGAGGCGGTGAGGGCGGCGATCGCCGCGATGCCGGGCGCGGATATAGTCGCAGCGGAAGCTGGCCGCGTCGTCGTCGTGCTCGAGGCGGATCACAGCCCTGCCATCAGCGATATGCTGGACCAGGTCGCCGCGCTGCAAGGCGTCCTCTCCGCCACGCTTGTGTTCGAGCACGCCGAACCGGAGGAAGACCCGATATGAACCGGCGCGATCTGTTGAAGGCGCATGCGGCGGCGATCGCCGCCATGGCGGCGGGCGTTGCGTTGCCGGCCAGCGCGCAACCGGTGGCCGGAGGTATCGAATCGCTGCGCATCACCTGGTCGAAGGCGCCGTGCCGCTTCTGCGGCACCGGCTGCGGGGTCATGGTCGGTGTGAAGGATGGCCGCGTCGTCGCCACCCACGGCGACATGCTGGCGGAGGTGAATCGCGGTCTGAACTGCGTCAAGGGCTACTTCCTGTCGAAGATCATGTACGGCGCGGATCGCCTGACGCAGCCGATGCTGCGCAAGCGGGATGGCCACTATGCCAAGGACGGCGTGTTCACTCCGGTCACCTGGGACGAAGCGTTCGACGTGATGGCCGAGCAGGCGAAACGCGTGCTGAAGGCGAAAGGTCCAGCCGCGCTGGGCATGTTCATGTCGGGCCAGTCGACGATCTGGGAAGGCTACGCCGCCACCAAGCTGATGCGTGCCGGCTTCCGCTCCAACAACCTCGACCCCAACGCACGGCACTGCATGGCGTCGGCGGCCTTCGCGTTCATCCGCACCTTCGGCATGGACGAGCCGATGGGCTGCTATGACGACTTCGAGCAGGCCGACGCCTTCGTGCTGTGGGGCTCGAACATGGCGGAGATGCATCCGATCCTGTGGACGCGCGTCACCGACCGCAGGCTGTCGGCGCCGCATGTGCGGGTCGCCGTGCTCTCCACCTTCACCAACCGCAGCTCCGATCTGGCCGACCTGCCGATCGTATTCCGACCAGGCACCGACCTCGCCATTCTGAACTACATCGCCAACCACATCATCACGACGGGACGGGTGAACCAGGAGTTCGTGCGCGGACATACCACGTTCATGCGCGCGCAAACCGATATCGGCTACGGCCTGCGCCCCGAACATCCTTTAGAGAAGAAGGCAACCGGTGCTGCCGATCCCGCGGTGATGACCCCGAGTGACTTCGACTCTTACGCGGCGTTCGTGAAGGACTATACGCTGGAGAAGGTCTCCGCGCTTTCGGGCGTCGAGCCCGATCAGTTGCACGCGCTGGCCGAACTCTATGCCGATCCGAAGCGGAAGGTGGTGTCGTTCTGGACGATGGGCTTCAACCAGCACGCCCGCGGCGTGTGGGTGAACCAGCTCTGCTACAATGTGCATCTGCTGACCGGCAAGATCGCCGAACCGGGCAACGGCCCGTTCTCGCTGACCGGCCAACCCTCGGCCTGCGGTACCGCCCGTGAAGTCGGCACGTTCGCGCACCGCCTGCCCGCCGACATGGTGGTGACCAATCCCGAGCACCGCCGGCGTGTCGAAGAGGTGTGGCGCGTGCCGAGGGGGCTGTTGCCCGACAAGCCCGGCTACCACGCCGTGCTGCAGGACCGGATGCTGAAGGACGGCAAACTGAACTGGTACTGGACGCAGACCACCAACAATATCCAGGCGGCACCGAACAGCGCCAACGAGACATATCAGGGTTATCGCAACCCCGAGAATTTTATTGTCGTCTCAGACGCGTATCCCACGGTTACCGCAATGGCAGCCGACCTGATCCTGCCCGCGGCGATGTGGGTGGAGAAGGAAGGCGCTTACGGCAACGCGGAACGGCGGACGCAGTTCTGGCACCAGTTGGTCGATGCACCTGGGGAGGCCCGCTCCGACCTCTGGCAGATCGCCGAGTTCTCCAAGCGCTTCGCCACGGATGAGGTCTGGCCGGCGGACATCCTCGCGGCCAATCCGGGATTCCGGGGCAAGACGCTGTTCGATGTGCTGTTCCGCAATGGACAAGTGGACCGCTATCCCGCGAGCGAGTGCGACCCGGCTTATGCCAATGCCGAGGCGGAACACTTCGGCTTCTATTTGCACAAGGGTTTGTTCGAGGAATACGCCACGTTCGGCCGCGGCCATGGCCACGACCTTGCGCCGTTCGACACGTACCATCAGACGCGGGGCCTGCGCTGGCCCGTGGTGGATGGCAAGGAGACGCGCTGGCGTTACCGCGAGGGGCTGGATCCCTACGTCAAGTCCGGCGATGGCGTGCGGTTCTATGGCCGGCCTGACGGGCGCGCGGTGATCCTCGCCGCTCCATACGAACCGCCGGCGGAATCGCCCGATGCCGAGTATCGGTTCTGGCTCGTCACTGGCCGGGTGCTGGAGCACTGGCACTCCGGCTCGATGACGATGCGCGTCCCGGAGCTGTATCGCGCGTTTCCCGGTGCGCGCGTGTTCATGAACGCCGTGGACGCGCGCGCGCTCGGCATCAATCAGGGAGCCGAGGTGCGGGTGGTTTCGCGGCGCGGCGAGATTCGCTCGCGCGTGGAGATCCGCGGCCGCAACCGCATGCCGGAAGGCGTGATCTTCGTTCCCTGGTTCGACGCCAGCCAGTTGATCAATCAGACGACGCTGGACGCGACCGACCCGATCTCCAAGCAAACAGATTTCAAGAAGTGCGCGGTCAAGGTGGTGCCGGTATGAGGCGCGCCGTCGCGATCGCCTTGGCACTGTGCTGTGCCATGGCCGCGCTGGCACAACAGAGCGTCGATGCACCACGGCTGGTGGGCAATTCGCCGCCGACTACTCCGGCTCCGCAGCCACCCGTCGCGCACGCCGTTACCGATGATGTCCGGCACTCGCGCAGCTACCCAGAGCAGCCGCCGGTGATTCCGCATGCGATCGAAGGCTATCAGATCACGCTGCACGTCAACCAGTGCCTCACCTGCCATGCGCGGCAGTATATCGAGGGCTCGGGTGCGCCGATGATCAGCGTCACCCACTACATGGATCGAGACGGCCAGGTACTCGCCGATGTCACGCCACGGCGCTACTTCTGCAATGGCTGTCACGTGCCGCAGACCGACGCCAAGCCGCTGGTCGCCAACACATTCCGCGACGCGTTGCAGGGTCGGTAGCATGCGTTTGCCGTTCGCCTGGTTGCGCGCGCTCTGGTCCACCGCGGTTACACCCGCAACAAGCCTCAGCCTTGGCTTTCTTACCCTGGGCGGCTTCGTCTGCGGCATCGTGTTCTGGGGCGGCTTCAACACGGCGCTGGAGGCCACGAATACCGAAACGTTCTGCCTGTCCTGCCACGAGATGCGCAGCAACGTGTATGAGGAGCTGTCGCGCACTATACACTTCTCCAACCGATCCGGCGTGCGGGCGATCTGCACCGACTGTCATGTGCCGCATAGCTGGACGAACAAGATCGCGCGCAAGATGCAGGCCTCGAAGGAGGTTTGGGGGCACCTGTTCGGCACCATCGCCACGCGGCAGAAGTTTCTCGATCACCGGCTGGAGCTGGCGGAACACGAGTGGGCGCGGTTGAAGGCGAATGACTCGCTGGAATGCCGCAACTGCCATAGCGCCGGTGCGATGGATCTGACAAAGCAGACACCTCGGGCTGCGCGCATCCACCAGCGTTATCTGCTCTCCGGTGAGCGCACCTGCATCGACTGTCACAAGGGAATCGCGCACGAACTGCCGGACATGACCGGGGTGGCTCCCGGCTGGTCGGAGCCGGCGGAGCTGATCGACACCCGGCAACAGGGCCGCTGATCAATCGATCGGCCGCGTGGTCAGCGTACCATCGGCGCGTTCGACGATCGCGGCCACGCGCGCTTCGGCCTCGGCGAGTTTCGCCTCGCAATGCCGCCGCAAGGCCGCACCGCGTTCATATGCGTTGATGGCGTCCTCCAGCTTCTGCTGGCCGCTCTCCAGGCTGCGGACGATCTGCTCCAGCTCCGCCAGCGCGTCCTCGAACGACAGCGCACTGACGTCGGCGTTCTTGTCGGACATTCCCTAGGCCTGCATCAGCGTCCGCACATGCGCCGCGACCGAGGCGGCGAGCGCCTGCAGGTCGTAGCCCCCTTCCAGCACCGATACCAGCCGGCCGCCGCAGTGCCTCTCGGCGATGCGCATCAGTTCGCGGGTGATCCAGGCGTAGTCCGCCGTCTCGACCCGAAGCTGCGCCAGCGGGTCGGCCTTGTGAGCGTCGAAGCCGGCCGAGACGATCAGCAGGCCGGGGGCAAAGCGATCGAGTTCCGGCAGGATCGTGTCCGACCAGGCGGCGCGGAATGCCGCGCCATCGGCGCCGGGCCGCAGCGGCGCGTTGACGATATTGTTGGCGGTGCCGCGCTCCCACGCCTCGCCGGTGCCGGGATAGCATGGGTGCTGGTGCGACGAGGCATAGAACAGGTCGGCATCGGCGGCGAACATAGCCTGGGTGCCGTTGCCATGGTGCACATCGAAATCCACCACGGCGACCCGCTGTACCCCCCAGCGGGCGCGCGCGTGCAGCGCCGCCACGGCGACGCTGTTGAACAGGCAGAAGCCCATCGGGCGGGCCGGCTCGGCGTGATGCCCCGGCGGCCGCACAGCGGCGAATGCCGCGCGCGCCCAGCCCTCCATGACCGCATCCACCCCCGCCACCGCCGCTCCCGTCGCGCGCAGCGCGGCCTCCGCACTGCCGGCGCTCATCGCGGTGTCGGCATCGAGCTGCACCAGCTCGCCATCTGCTGGACGGATCGACAGGATCGCCTCGACGTAGTTGGCCGGGTGAACGCGGGTGAGCTGTTCGGGGGTGGCGTGTGGTGCGGACTCGCGCAGCAGGTCGGCGAACTCCGGTGTCTCCAGCGCCGCGAGCACCGCGCGCAGCCGGTCAGGACATTCCGGGTGGTATTCGCCAGTTTCGTGCGCAAGGCAGGCAGGGTGGGTGATCAACGCCATCGGCATGTCAGTCCCTATGCTCCGGATCATCGGCGCGGCGGCGGATGACGAAATTGAAGACGCCGTTCTCCTCCGACCAGGCGAGCAGCGCGTGGCCGGTTTCGCGACAGAACGCCTGGAAGTCGGCCACCGACGCGCGGTCGGTCGCCAGCACGCGCAGGCGTCCGCCAGGTGCCATCGAACGCAGCGCACGGTTCGCGCGCAGCACTGGAATCGGGCAGGTCGTGCCCTTCATGTCGAGGACGGACTCGCTCATTAACCTATCCTGCGGCGGCGGGGAGGCAGGAGCAAGCGGGCGGCCGGAAGTCGTGTCACCGGCACGGGCTACTGCCTGTGCCAGTCGTAATACTGCCGTTCGGGAAGCAGCAGTTGGTAGTATTTCCGCCCTGCAAGCACCGCGCCGTCGGCGATGCGCGTATCGATGGTGGTTGGCGGCTCTCTGCCGCCGCAGCGGGGCAGATGCAGATACGGCGCCGGGTCCACCGGCTTTCCGTCGAGCTGGATCTCAAAAAACAGGTGCGTCCCGGAGGTGACACCGGTCCGGCCCACTACGCCGAGCTTTTCGCCGGCGGCGACGGTGCGCTTGCCCTCTGCGAAGGAGGGGGCGATCGCGCCGAAGTGGCTGTAGATGCCGACGAAACCGTCGTGCTGGACCAGCATCTCAAGCCCGCCCGGGCCCTTTCGCTGAATCCGGATCATGCTTCCCGGGGCCACGGCCACGACCGGCGCGCCGGCCGGGGCGGGCAGATCGACGCCGTAATGATAGGTTCCGGCCTCCGGCTGGTTCGGCAGCACGCGCGGACCGAATGCCGAGGAGATGCAGGGAGCGACAACCGGCGGCAGCAGAACCGACTTCAACAGCGTCTCCGCCGCCGCACCGCGTGGCTGGATGGGTGCAACCGCGATTGCCAACGCCATGGCGAGAAGGGTGCGAATCATGCGCCGCAGCGTATCACGCCTTGCCGCCGCGCATCGCCGGCAGCACTTCACTCTCCAGCAGTTGCCGGGCCACCGCGGCATCGGTTTCCGACACACCGCGCATCGAACCGGCCAGTACCACCTTGTCCAGTCCCAGCGCGGCCAGCCGCTTCAGGCGCGCGATGCAGCGATCGGGCGAGCCGACCACCGCAAAGCGATCGATGAAGCCCTCGGTCAGCACACCTGCCTGGCGCGAGTCGGCACGGGTATGGGCGCGCATGTCGTAGGCATTGCGCAGATCCGACAGCACGGCCCGGTCGGCTGCCGAGACCGGACCGCTGGCGCTGCCGTGCATCACCGAGAACCGTGCGTGCGTGGTGAGCGAACCGCGGATCAGATTGCGCGCCGTGCCGAGGTCGGTGTGACAGCCGCAGGTGACGTAGGCGCCGAAGCTGATACCGTTCGGGTCCAGACCCGCTTCCTTTCGCGTCGCGCGCGCCAGCCCGATGCCCCAGGCGATGCGCTCCTCATCGGCGCCCAGCGCGAACATCACCCGTTCGGCATGGCGGGCGGCGATGGCAATGACGCGCTGGCCGCTTGCAGCGACCTCCACCAGCACCTTGGGGGCGCCTTCGGCGATCCAGCCGATCCGGCTTGCTGCCGGCGCGTCGGCAAGCTGGAGCTCCGACATCGGTGGCGCGACACTGCTCGGGATGTCGATGTCGTCGAACGGAACTGACTCGCCGCGCAGGTAACTCTGCAACTGGCGCAGGTAGCGCTCGAACGGCGCCAGCCGCGACGGCGCTCGGCCGAGATGCGCGAGCGCCGAGTCACCGCGCCCGATCCCCAGCACGGCGCGTCCGCCCGACAGGCGCTGGATGCTGGCGATCGAGCAGGCGGTGACGGCGGCATGACGCGTCACGTTGTTGGTGACGCCGGTGCCGAGACCGATCCGGTCGGTGGCGGTGGCGGCCATCGCAAGCGCGACATACGGGTCACCGGACAGGTTCTGCGAATCGACGACGAGCAGCCCGTCCCAGCCGGCCGCTTCGCGGTCGCGCGCTACCCGTGCCGATGCGCGCGGAGATGCGACAGTTGTGGTCCAAAGTTGCATCGAAGCTCTCCCGGGGTGGCCCATGTGTACCGGCTTGCCTGCGCGACGGAGAGTCACGCGAGAAGGTCGGCTATCGCATCGACGAAAGCGCCGGCGCAATCGCCGCAATCGCGGTATGGCTTCGTTGCCTGTCCCGTAATCGGCAAGTGACTTGAGTTCGTATCCTTTTGCCAGAAACTCGACCATCGTCGGCTTGATCCGCGCATCTCCCTTGGCGACTCTGGCGAACTGTGTGCGTAGTCCGCGGCGCGTTTTCGCTACTTTCCCAGTCCGCTCATAAGACTCGTAGTTCGCATCCGTCATACCACAGCACGCCGCCTACGGTCAGGTTTCCGCCTGCGCCGGAATTGCCCTACTCTTATCGTGGCGGATCGCGGAACGGCCGCCTGTCGGCCGATCGCGGTCCCCAACAGCAACAAGCCGGCCTGGAAACCAGCGCCGCGGCCATTCATGGGAGGTTTCGATGCGCGTCACCCGCCGTTCCGCCCTCACCCTGCTTGCATCGACGGCTCTCGCCGCCGCAACGAGGCAGGCGCGAGCGGGAGAAAAATTCGTCACCATCGGCATCAACCTGCCGCTGACCGGCGCGGCGGCCGAGGATGCGACCAACATCCTGCATGGCGCGCAACTTGCGATCGAGGAAGCCAACGCGAAGGGTGGCGTCGGAGGTTACGAAATCCGCCAGCTCGTGCTCGATGACGGCACGCCGACGGCCGGCCAGTACGATCCGGCCCAGGCGGCGATCAACACGCGCAAGATGGTGGTCGACCCGAGCGTGGTTGCCGCCGTCGGCCCGATGGCGAGCGGCAGCGGCAAGGCGATGGCGCCGCTGCTCAGCCAGGGCAACCTTGCCACGGTGACGCCCAGTTCCACCAACCCCGATCTGACCGATCCGAAGTTCGCCGCCGTGTACCGGCCCGCCGGCAAGGCGATCTATTTCAGGACCTGCACCACGGATGCCTATCAGGGTCCGAACATGGCGAACTTCATGGCGGACCAGCTCAAGGTGAAGTCGGTCTTCGTCGTCGATGACACCGGCGCCTACGGCGTTGGCCTGGCCGATGCGTTCCAGGCGCAGGCGGCCAAGCGCGGCATGCAGGTGCTGGGCCGCGACCGTGTCGACCCGTTGATCAGTGACTACCGGCCGCTGCTGACCAAGATCCGCAACCTGGGCGCGCAGGCGCTGTACTGCGGTTCCAGCGCGCTCGCCGGCGTGAAGCTGGTGAAGCAGAGCTACGAGATCATGCCCGACATGATCAAGGCAGGAGGCGATGGACTGCATCAGGCATCGATCCTCGCCGGCGCCGGGTTCCCCGCCGCGCAAGGCTGGTACAGCACGATCGCGGCGCCGCATATGCTGGACGAGGCGAGGCTGTCCGACTGGCTGGCGAAATACCAGAAGCGCTGGAACACGCCGCCGTCCGACTACTCGATTACCTCCTACGATGCGGCGCTGGTGATCCTCGCGGCGATCGGCAGCGTGGCAAGCGCGGGTGTGCCGGTTACGCGCGCGACAGTGCGGGACGCCATTCAGGCCAGCAAGGTGGACACCCTGCAAGGGACCCTCTCGTTCGACGCGAACGGCGACCTT
>DATBKQ010000576.1:0-11924 GCA_036555825.1 Acetobacteraceae bacterium
ACCTGGACATGGTGCATAATTGCAGCCGTGGCTTCCCTACCGATTTCCCCGTGGTAGGCTCGTCAGGCACGGCAAACATTGGAAGCTTCAGCCGTGGCTTCCCTACCGATTTCCCCGTGGTAGGCTCGGTGCTCGGTAACGGCTTGCTGCAACAGTGATTTTCCGCCACTTGCCGGGCGGAAAATCACAGCAGCACCATCTGTCGCGACCCAACTGACTCGGTTTTCGTCGCCTCGCCAAGCAGCAATCTCATGCGCGCATATTGCCGATCGGTCACTTGTAATGCCCGCACGCTGCCCCTGCCAGGCAGATTCCGTGTCACGCGCGCGATGTGCTTCAGAGCTCCGTCCTCTCCCCGGCAGACCCGAGCATAGACGGAAAGCTGCAACATCATGTAGCCGTCGTCCTTGAGGAAGTTGCGGAATCGGGTTGCGTCCCGGCGCTCGGCCTTGGTCCCCACCGGCAGGTCGAAGAACACCAACAACCACACGAAGCGCGCCTCCGCCCCCGTGACCATCAGTCGCCGTTAAGCCGCGGCAATATCAGCAGCGCGGTACTGCGTCTCTCCATGGCCCGCACCAGGCTTTCCGCCGCCTTCTCGCTTGCTACCAGCAACGATACCGTTTCCCCGCCGACATTCGCCGCTTCCAGGAGCACGGCCGCGAGTGTCCGCCGCTCGCCGACGCTTGGCTCGCCATCACGCATGCGACCGCGGCCGGTCATGCCCCATACGAGCCGATCGACGAACGGACGGAACGGCTCGACGAGATCGTCGGCAAGGTTGAACGCATTGGTCACGCTGGCATGGTTGATGCCGAAGGCCGGCACCAGTCCCACTGCCACCAAGGCACGCGCGATACCGGAGCGGATGACGGCGTAACCGTAGTTCAGCAGCATATTGCGCTTGTCGGATGCGTCCTCGCGTACAAATCCGGTGAACAGTTGTGACCAGTAGGAGCGCGCCGCCCGTGCCTCCACGTTATCGGCATCGCCCGAGCCGACCAGTCCGACCATCGCGCGCAAGGGGCGCGCATCCGCGCCGCAGGCCTCCAGCAGCGCCGCCTGATTTGCGATCTTGCGCTGCACGATGAGCTGCCAGAGACGCTTCTTCAGCGGGGCTGACAGTGCGGCCTGCAGCGCTGCCATCTCAGCCTGACGGTGATGCCGGTGGAACGGCAGGATGATGCCACTCGGCGTGTGGGTCCTGTCGGTGGTGACCAGCACCATGCCGGCGTTCATGCAAGCCGCGATCAGGGCGGTGGAAAGCGTGGCCTGCGGCGTGTCGAGCACGATCCAGGCCACGTCCTCGATGGGCAGACGCACCTCGTCGCTGTCCTGCCCGATCACGATCTGCCCGTCGGCGAGCGAAAGCCGCGCCGGCTGACTCAGGTGCACGCCACGCCATGCCACGTGCGTGTCTCGCGTGCGACTTCATGTGCACATCCAAGGCGGTCTATGTGGAACTTCCTGATTGAGAGAAGTGTCTTTGCGCCGATCCCTCCACGTATATCCCGCTGGTTGTGGTGCGGCGCCATCGCAATCGCCCCGGTACCGCGATGTAAGCCTTTGAAATACCCGGTGATGATTTCGCCATCGGGTTTGGTGACCTCCAGCAGGCTATTCGCATGCAGGGTGAACAGGAACGCATTGTCGGCGATCGGCGTCCAATCAACCTCATCCTTGTACGCGACGACCGCTCTGCACGGCGGTCGAGGAAAGTTCGTCCTGTCGGCGACCTGATGCGGATAGATCGGCACCAGCAAGAACTGCCGCCGCCCGCGTCGATCGACCTGAGCGAAAACATCGACCCGCGCCATCTCGCCCCGATCGGCGGTCCCGAACCGCACTTCCACTGCCGGCTTGCCATCGGTTGCCAGCCGAACCTTGCGGATCGCGTCGCCCTTTGGCGAACGCGGCGGTGCCTCCTTCGGCTTTCCCGCCTCGATCCACGCGCGCAGCGACGCTATGATGGCGCCGTTTCGCTCCGCGTCCTTCACCCGTTCAAGATCAGCCAGCTTCAACGCGTCGATCGGCTTGCGCTCGAACACCACCAGCTTGCCGTCGCGCTCTCGCACCTGGCGGATGGTCGCGGCATGCGCCTCGCCGCGGGCGCGGTGGCGCTCGGCCCGGGAAACGAAAACCCCGGCAACGGCTGCGCGCGCTTGGTCGCGGAACCCTTCCCAGGGTTCCCGCACCTCGGCAAAGTCGAAGCCGCGCGGTGCGCCAGACCGCTCCGCCCGCTGCGCCGCCGTGGTCAGCCGTGCCAGCATCGACTGGCTCGTCGCCGCAAGCACGATCGCGTCCAGCGCATGGTGCCGGTCATCCTCGCGCCGCTTGCCGGCCTGGTCCTTCTTCAGGTCGTCAATGCCCCAGGCCCGGCGCAGCTTTGCGGTCAACGCGCCCGGTCGCGCCAGCACCAGCACGTCGGGGTAGCGACGTTTGAGCAAGTCGAGGAACAGGCGGGTGGCATAGCGCGTGTCTCCGAGGTTGCGGTTCCTGAAGCCCTCCTCCACCTCGGCCGCGTTCCGTCGCAGGTAGCATCCACGCTTCTTGCGCCCCTTCATGCCCTTGCACCCCTCGACCCGAGCGGTGAATTCGGCCCACGCCGCCTGTGTCTTCTCTTGATCGAACCACTCGAATGGCGTGCGCCCCTTCTTCGCCTGATTTGCCGCCGCGGTGCACAGCGTCTTGTTGTAGAATGAGTCATCGCCGAACCGGCTCCAGGGGAGGATATGGTCCACCTGGACGGAATTGTTGCTCGCGACAATTGCTTCGCAGGGAATCGCCTCGTCGCTGTACAGGCAGCGGCCGTTCTGCTCGTTCCAAAGTTCGAAGCGCAGCAGGTCTTCGCCGGTCGGCTCGACATGCAGCAGCTCACGCAACTGCTCGCGCACCCGCTCCTTCTCCTTGTTCCGCCTGTCGATGCCGCGGGTGATCTCGTCGCGCTCCTCCGCGCCCTTGCCGATATCGCGCGCAAGCTCGACGTGAATGCGGTCCGGCACACCATACGCTTGCACGATGGCGCGCACCTGCTTCAGCATCTCCGACAGCGCCTTGCGCGCCACTGGATTGCGCACGTCCTTGATCCGTACCTCGGGCCGCGCCGTGTGGTCGTAGCCGGCTTCCGCGCAGGCCTCAGAATACACCAGCCCGCGCGCCAGGTGTGGAATGATCCTACGCGCCGCCTTGGCCGAGATGTGACCGGCACCGGTGAAGTTGGCGAACTTGCCGTCGCCGACGCCCTGCAAGATGGCGGCCAGGATCAGCGGATCCACATCCGCCTCGGAAAGTCCCAGGTGCATGGAATCAGGATCATCCCGGAACGTCAGCACCTCGGCGATCCGGTCCAGCTTGTCCGGCGTCTGTTGCAGCGCCTCCCAAGCGGCACCTGGAAGGAGGCCACGCAGTGTGGCGGTACCCTCAGCCGCGTTGCCGGACCGCGCCACCACGTCGCGCGTCTCGTCCTCATCCTTCACCCCGGCGAAGCGCGTGCGCGGGTCGAGGTCCAGCGACTTTCGCAGCGAACGATAGGTGATCTTCTTCTGTTTGCCGAAGTCGGCCGACACGACCGCAACCTGGTCCGGCGTAAGACGCCACTCCTGACCGCCTGTCGTGAGCGCAATCGCATTGAGCCGCGACAGCAGGCGGAACAGCTCGAAGGCAGGTGAGCGCCGGCTTGTGCGCTTCTGGTCGGGCTCGAAGGGGCAATTTCCAAGCAGGCTCTCGCTGTCCTGCAGCGGCCGCTGCGTGAATGCTATGCTGGCGAACCGCTCCTCCAGCGCTTCGCTGGCAAGTTTCTGACCCAGCCGGCGCTGCGCCGAGAACAACAGGCGGACCTCATTTTCCAGATCGCGCCGCAACACGGAACGGCTGAAGTCGCCATCGCGGTTCCGCTTGCGGTTGGGGAATTCCGCAATGAACATCTGGCCGATTGTGCGGCCCTGTAATCGGTCGCGCGTGGCATCGATCACCTTCAACATTTTCGAGGTATCGCTCGCGGCGTTGCTGCCACGGTCGCGCTTGGAGTTTGAGCGAAAGCCCCGATGGCGTGCTATGTGCCCGAGCGCGACTGCGAGTTCCGCCCCGGTCAGTTGTCGTTGCAGGCCATCCGCGCGCAATTGCCAAGGGTCAAGACCCGGCTGGCGCAGCACGTCCCGCGTCGCCGAGGCAAGCAGACCGCTGGCCGCAAACAGCGTGCGTAGCTGCGCCATCCGCTGGCGGCGACGCCGAATGACCCGGCGCTGTCCCCGTTTCTGACGGCGGATCGTGTTCGTCGGTGTGCGCTCCTTGTCCGTCTCCGGAGGGTCGAATGTGCGCACACCGGCGCCGAGAATGGACGTTTCATCCTGGATGACCGCCCAACCGATCGAGGCAATGCCGCCGTCAATGCCGATGATCCGCATGCCGATACCTCCGCCTGACCAGCCCGGTCCGACGTTGACATTGCGACATTATTGCTCCATGAATTCTATGGGGAAATCGGTTGGGAAGCCACGGCAAGGTGGCTTCATGCCACCGAAGGATTACCCTCGCGTCGGCGACGGCGCGGGGGGATTCCTCTTACCCCGCCACCCAGCTCTTGCGCTCGCCGGCATACGCCGCACCAGGATTGCCCCCGACCGTGGTGCGCCACATCACGCGCCCTTCGCGCTCGGCATCGAACCACGTCGCCGCATGAACCAGGCAGCGGTTGTCCCACACGATCAGGTCCCCCGGCGTCCACTCGTGCACATAGACGAACCGCGGCTCCGTCAGGTGTGCCATCAGTTCGGCCAGCAGCGCCGCGCCGTCGCCATGCGGTCCTGGCTGCATACCGGCGAACGGCCCCTCCACCCAGTCCATCTGTCCATACTCGCACAAATAGAGCGCACGCTTGCCGGTGACCGGGTGCACGCGCGCGACCGGCTGGCGCTGCGGCTGCTCGTGGGGGCCAAGCTGCCGCGGCGTCTCGCCGGCCAGCACCGCCTCGCGCCCGCGCCGCGCGCTCGCCCCGACATGCAGGCCCTCCAGCGTATCGACACGCGCCCTCAGCGCCGGCGGCAGCGCCGCATACGCGGCCGTGCCGTCGGCGAACAGCGTCTGCCCCTGTCCGCGCGGCACCGGCTCAACCGCCAGGAACAGCGAGATGTCGGGCGGCGGTCGGCGATAGCTCTGGTCGGTGTGCCAGCCGCGCCGATGCGGAAACTGCACCGGCAGGCTGCCATCGGGATTGAACGGCGGGTCCGGGCGGCGCGGCGGCGGCCGCGAAACCGGCGGCCGGTTCGCCACCACGAAGATCTCCGGCACCGCCGGATGCACCATGTTCAGCGGCGTCAGCGTATGGCGATAATCCTCCACCTCGCTGCCGAAGAGGCGCGAGAGGCGCACCAGCAGGTCCGGTGCCTCGGTCATCGCCTGCATGCCGGGCAGCAGCAACAGGCCGGAGCAATCGGCCAGTGCGAGGGGCAGCGCGTCGGGGGAGGCCTCCGCCGCGGCAACCAGGTCGTGGGCGGTCGCCCCGTCGCGGTAACGCAGCGTGCCGCCGAAACTGGCACCGGGAAGCGGGCGTTGCAGATGGAAGCTCACGTCGCAAGGGCTTTCGAGGTTGCCGGAAAGCTTAGCCACGCGATCCCAAGCGTCAATCGGAGACCGACCAACCGGATGGATGGCACCCACCCGGCTTGATCGTTCAGAATGAGGGATGATGAACCTGGAGCGAGCGCTGCGCGATCTGGCCGACGCCCTTGCCGCCGGCGTCAGCACGCGCGATCGGCTGCAGGCAGCCCGCCGCGGTATCGTTCGCGAGTGCCTGATGGCGCTGGACGTCGAGACCGCATCGCAGCCTTCGTTGCCGGCTGCCATTCGTCTGGCATTGGCCTCGTCGGACCGCGCCGCACGGCGTGACTGCGCGGTGTTGCTTCTGCATGCGCTCGCGGTGCCGAACCTGATCCCCGCAGCGGCCCATGGAGATCTCTGCGCGTTGGCGGAAAGCGCGCTGCGAACCGCGCTGCTGCGCTCCGACTACCCGTTCGGCCGCGCGCTCGACAACCGGATCCGGGTGCTGGCGCGCCTGCACACCAGCATCGGTGAGTTGCTGAAGCCGCTTGAGCCGACCTTCCCGAATTGGCCCGGACTGTATGCTGGCTGACCCCGGCGTATGGCCACGCCGCCCATCTGGACCTCGCCCCGCCCCAGGCGCATAGGGGCGCCGGCATGATGTATTTCACCCCTCTTAAGACCGCCGTCATTCTCGCCCTGTGCCTGATCGGAGCGATCTGCTGCATCCCCAACCTGTTCTCCGCGCCGGCGCCATGGTTGCCCTGGCGGCAGGTACACCTCGGGCTCGACCTGCGCGGCGGGTCCTATCTGCTGCTCGAAGTCGACATGAAGGCGGTGGTCAAGGAACGGTTGGACAGCATCATCGACGGTGTCCGCCAGGCGCTGCGTCCAGGTTCCATCTTCTATCAGACCCTCGAGGCGCAACCCGGCCAGGACCGGGTGCTGCTCAAGCTGCGCGATCCGACCAAACTGGACTCGGCGGTCGCGGCAATTCGCCCGCTGATCGCCGCCGAGGGCCCGACCGGCACCAAGGAATACGACCTGGCCTCCAGCCCGGACGGCACCATCGTCCTGACCCTGTCGCAGGTGGAGATGAACGCGCGCGCACGCGGTGCCGTGCAGCAATCGATCGAGATCGTCCGCCGCCGCATCGACGAGACCGGGGTGGTCGATCCGCAGATCGCCCAGCAGGGCCAGACGCGCATCGTCGTGCAGTTGCCCGGCATCAGCGATCCGAACCGGATCAAGGAGCTGCTCGGCAAGACCGCGCACATGACGTTCCAGTTGGTTGACGAGACGGCGAATCCGAACAGCGGCACGCCGCCCCCGCCCGGGGTGGACTACCTGCCGATGCAGGACAATCCGAACCAGAAGATCGCGGTGCGGCGTCGGGTGGATGTGGACGGCGGCGACCTGACGGACGCACGCGCCGGCACCAACCCGCAGACCGGCGAGTGGGTGGTCAACTTCACCTTCAATTCACTCGGCGCCCGGCGCTTCGGCGATGTCACGCGGGCCAACGTCAATCACCGCTTCGCCATCGTGCTCGATGGCAAGGTGATCAGCGCGCCGGTGATCCGCGAGCCGATCACCGGCGGCCGCGGTCAGATCAGCGGCAATTTCACCGCCGCTTCGGCCAACGACCTGGCCGTCCTGCTGCGGGCCGGCGCGCTGCCGGCGCCGCTGACCGTGGTGGAGGAGCGCAGCGTCGGCCCCGAACTCGGCGCCGACTCGATCCGCGCCGGCGCGATCTCGCTGGCAGTCGGCTTTGTCCTGGTGATCGGCTTCATGGCGACGTTCTACGGGCTGTTCGGCTGGTTCGCGAATGTCTGCCTGGTGGTGAACCTGGTGCTGATGCTCGGCATCATGTCGCTGCTCCAGGCCACCCTGACCTTGCCGGGGATGGCCGGCATCCTGCTGACCCTCGGCATGGCGGTCGACGCCAATATCCTGATCAACGAGCGCATCCGTGAGGAGCAGCGCCTCGGCCGCCCACCCCTTTCGGCGCTGGAGCACGGCTTCACAAGGGCTTACAACACGATCTTCGATTCCAATGTTGCGGCCTTCCTGGCCCACGTCATGCTGTTCGTCTTCGGCTCCGGCCCGGTCAAGGGGTTTGCTGTAACGATCACCGTCGGCATCGCCACGTCCATGTTCACTGCCTGGATGCTGACGCGCCTTCTCGTGTCGCGCTGGTATATCGCCAGGCGCCCACAGCTTCTGCCGGTTTGACCCGCCATGTTCATTCGCCCCGCGTTCCGGCTGGTTCCCGACAACACCAGGATTCCGTTCATGCGCGGACGGATCATGGGCCTGATCGTTTCCGCCATATTGTCAACCGCTTCGGTCGTGCTGTTCTTCTATCCGGGACTAAACCTGGGGATCGACTTCTCGGGTGGCATCATCATGGAGGTGCGCACGCCGGGTCCCGCCGACTTCGGCCAGATCCGCTCGGCGCTCGGGAACGAGCACATCCCCGAGCAGGGGGTTCAGCGGTTCGGCGACCCTTCCGAGGTGCTGGTCCGCCTTGGCCAGCAGCCGACCGAAGCCGCCACCCAGCAGGCGGTCGCCCGGGTGCGCGAGGCACTCGAGAAATTCGTCCCGGGTGCCAAGGTAGTGCGCACCGACGCGGTCGGCGCCTCGGTCTCCGCCGAGTTGTTCCGCAACGGCCTGCTGGCGCTGGGTATCAGCCTCGGGATGATCCTGGTCTACATCTGGTTCCGCTTCGAGTGGCAGTTCGCGGTGGGCGCCGTCACCACCCTCATTTTGGACATAACCAAGGCCATAGGCTTCCTGGCTGTCACGCGGATTGAATTCGATCTGGTCATGGTCGCCGCCATTCTGACCATCCTTGGCTACTCCACCAACGACAAGGTCGTGGTTTACGACCGCGTTCGCGAGAACCTGCGCAAGTACAAGACCATGCCGCTGCGCGACCTGATCGACCTGTCGATCAACGAGACACTGAACCGCACCCTCGGCACCTCGATGACGGTGTTCCTTGCGAGCCTTCCGCTGGCATTGTTCGGCGGCCAATCGATCTCCGGCTTCGCCTGGGTGATGCTGTTCGGCATCGTTGTCGGTACATCGTCTTCGATCTTCATTGCTGCGCCTATTCTATTGTTCTTAGGCGAAAATCGGTTGCGGCGGGAAACTGCTCCGGCGACCGCGCCGGCGGCGCGATCGTGATTGCCAGGCGTCTGGTCCTGATTGGCGCGGCAGGGTTGCCCCTGGCGCGGCCGGCCAGAGCAGCGGCGCCCCCCGTGACGCTGCTGGTCGGTGCCAAACCCGGCTCCGCGACGGATACCCTCGCCCGCGGCCTGCTGCCGTTTCTCGCACGGCATCTGCCCGATGTCGGGGTCGAGGTGGTCAACGCGCCCGGCGCAGCGGGTCTTACCGCGCTTCAGGCGCTCGCGCGCGCCGAGCCCACCGGCAGCACCCTGGGCTGGGTGACGACACCGACACTGCCGGCGCGCATGGTGGACCGCGGCGCCGATGACCTGCTGCGGCGAATTACCCTGATCGGGGCAATCGAAAAGGAGCCGATCGCCATCGTTTCGCCGCCGGCGAGCCTGTTGAGCTCGGTGCAGGACATCGTGGCGAAGGCGGCCGAGGATGCCGATGCCGTCCCACTCGGCACGCCGCCTCCCGGCAGCCCGCCGCATCTGGCGGCCTTGCGGCTGCAGGCACTCGCCGGAACGAGGCTGAATATCGTCGCCTTTCCCTCCGCCGCCGCCGCCCGGCAGGCGGCCATCGCCGGCAATGTTGCCGCGGCCGCCCTCGGGCTGTCGAGCGTGATCGGCGATCTGCGGGAGGGGCGGTTGGCGGGACTGGGCGTCGCCGCGATGAACCGCGCCGATGCGTTCCCCGACCTGCCGCCGTTGCGCGATTCGGGGCTCGATCTCTCGGCATTGATCCGTCGCGGCCTGGCGGCGCCGGCAGGGTTGCCCGACCTCGTGACAAACCGCGTCGGGAGCGCGTTGCGCGCCGTCGCGGAAGACCCGGAATTCCGCGACCTAGCCAATGACGGCGGCCACGCGGCCGGATGGCGCGACGGTGCCACCTGGACGCGGGAAGCCGAGGAAGAACGCGGTCAATTGGCCAGGCTGTGGGCGACCGAGCCGTGGCTGCAGGAAGGGACTGACTGACGGCCGTGCAGGAAATATTCCTTGGCCTGACGCCTTGTGTGCTTGTTCAGTTCGCAATGGCCCTACTGCTCGGATCTCGTCCGCAAGCTGATCGATTACGGTAGCGAGCTCGCGGCCCGCGGCACATAGATGCGTCCGTCAAACAGCCGCCGCGCGGTGCGATAGAACGCACCGCTGTGCGCCACCCATTGGCCATCGCCGTTCCGCCCCAACTCGGCGCCAACCGTCAGAATACCGGACGGCATTCCGATCCGCACCTGCGTTCCTGCGCCGGCCGCCAAGGCCTCCGCCACCACCGTGCCGGCGATCTTGGCGGCCACCCCGGTGCAGAGCGACGCGGTTAGCGGCAGCGCGCGATGCGGCTGCCCGTTCGATAGGAACCGCGCCGTCAGGTCCACCTGGGCGGCGATGACAGCGGCGCCGGACAAGGTCGGCGCATCCATCGGCGGCGCCACGAACCCGATGATCGGAACCGCCGCGACACTGCGCGCCTCAGCATCGTCGCGTGTGATACCCATGGCGATGGACGCCTCGCGCCGGATCGACTGTAGCCGCTCGAGCAGCGATGTGTCCCGTTCCAGTTCCTCGGGCAGTTCGCGACCCGTCAGCCCGAGATCGCGCGCCCGAACGAACACGCAGGCATTGGCCGCATCGACCATCGAAACCTCGAGCCAGCCGAGGTCGGGGACATTCAGCCGGTCCAACGGATTGCCCGTCGGCAGCAATCGTCCCGTCGTGGCGCCGCCCGGCTCCAGGAAATCGAGACGCACCGGCGCACCGGTCCCCGCGACGCCGGGAATCGCCAGATCCCCATCGCTCGCCGCCCTCCCGTCCTCGAGCGGGAAGGTGGATTGGATGATCTTCCGCGTATTGGTGTTGAAGATGCGGACGATGGCGGTATCGCCGTTCGGCCGCACGATGCCTTCATCCACCGCGAACGGGCCGACCGCGGAACTCATGTTGCCGCAGTTGCCGCGGTAATCCACCCGCGCTTCCCGGATCTGCACTTGCGCGAACGTATAGTCGATATCCGCATCGGCGCGATCCGATGGTGCCAGCACGCACACCTTCGACAAGGACGAGATCCCGCCGCCCATGCCATCGAGCTGCCGCCCGTTCGGGTCAGGGCTGCCGATGGCAGCGAGGAAGATCGGATCCCACTCGCCGCGCTCCGGCAGATCGCGCGCATGGAACATCACCGCGCGGCTGGTGCCGCCACGCATGAACACGGCGGGATACGAAAGCAGTGGCATGGGCGCGCCTCCTCGAACCGCGCAAGCACGCCATCCTGCATCCGGCAGGTCAACCGTGCGCCGTCTGGACGCTCCCGGAGCTTCGCTTCACAGTGGCCGGATGCCGCGGCCACCCAACATCGTGTTCATCATGGCCGACGACCTGGGTTATGCCGATGTCGGCTGCTACGGCCGACCGGAGCTGTCCACGCCCAACATCGACCGCATCGCTGCGCGCGGCGTCCGCCTCACGCAGGGCTACGCCAATTCGGCGGTCTGCTCCGCGACCCGCCTTGCGCTGATCACCGGCCGCTACCAGTACCGGCTGGCCCTGGGCCTGGAAGAGCCGTTGGCGGGAAGGACAGACATCGGCCTGCCGCCGGAACACCCGACGCTGCCATCGCTCCTGGCACAGGCCGGCTATGGCACGGCGCTGGTCGGCAAGTGGCACCTGGGCGTACCGCCACGTTTCGGCCCGCTGAGGAGCGGTTATCAGAAGTTCTATGGCATTCACAGCGGCACCGCCGACTACTACTCGCACCGGAACGCCCGCGGCGCGCACGATCTGTGGGAAGGCGACGAACCGGCCCATCGCGACGGCTACCTGACCGACCTGCTCGGCGACCGCGCGGTGCGGACCATCGAAGCGTTCGCGAAACAGGCGACGCCGTTTCTGCTGAGCCTGCACTTCAATGCGCCGCACTGGCCCTGGGAGGCGCCGGGCGATCGCGCGGAAGCCGAGCGTCTGCGCGGCAGCAACCTGCGCCACTACGACGGCGGAACACAGCAGACCTATTACCGCATGATCCAAGCGATGGATCTGCAGATCGGCCGGGTGTTGCAGGTGCTCGATACCAGCGGGCTCACCGACGACACCATCGTGATCTTCACCAGTGACAACGGCGGTGAGCGCTTTTCCGATACCTGGCCGTTCACCGGCATCAAGACCGAACTGCTGGAAGGCGGACTTCGCGTTCCCACGCTGGTCTGCTGGCCGGCGCGGATA
>DATBKQ010000577.1:0-2845 GCA_036555825.1 Acetobacteraceae bacterium
TCCGTTCGAGGCCGCGCGGCGGTTCGGCAACGCTTTTGACCTGGAGGCGCTGCGGTAGCGTAATTCTGTCATTGCGAGTTCCCGATCGGCCGTGCGGCGGACCCGCGGCCCTGGACGAAACCGCCACCCATCGTCATGGCCAGCCTTGTGTCGGCCATCCATGTCTTCCTGATAATGTCCGCCATAGCGAGCCCTGGTTTCTTGTTGGGAGCAAGCGACGCAGCAATCTCGGTCGGGATTGCTTCGCTGCGCTCGCAACGCACGCGGGCAGTGCCTCTCGTTCACGGTCAGGGTGAACCGGCGCTATCCGCCCAGCGTCATTTCCGCGCCGGCGGGAGCCCGGCGGCTGGACCCGCACCTGCGCCAGAATGGCGGGAACCGCGTGCCATCACCGGCGCGGTAATTACCGCGCAGCCTGGCAGTGCCGGCGCTGCCGCCATCACATCGCGCAGCATGAGCCAGCGCAGGTTCACGAGACTTGTCAGTACCGACAGGTCCGAAATCCGCGTGCCGCTGAGGTCCAGATACCGCAGTGCGGTGAGCCCGGCGAGCGGTGCGACATCGGTCACCGGCGTCCCGCACAGATCCAGGCTGCGCAGCCAACGCAAGCCCGCCAACGGAGTCACATCGCGGACCCGCGTGCCGCCCAGGTCCAGCCGCTCCAACCGGACCAGCCTGGCCAGCGGAGCGATATCCTCAACCAGTGACCCGGTGAGGAAGCAGCTCTCTAGCTCGCTCATGCAGGCCAGCGGCGCCAGATCGCTGACCGCCGTGTACGACAGGTGCAGATGCCGCATTCGCACGAGCGCTGCCAGCGGTCCGATGTCGCCGATGCGCGATCGCGTCAGCACCAGCCGCCGCAGTTGCATCAGCACCGCGAGCGGACGAAGGTCGTTGACGTAACTCCGCTCCAGCCGCACTTCGACGATATACGGAACCCACTCCGCCGGCAGCTCAATGGTCACGGTGGAACGGCTTGTCGCCCTTCACCGTGACCCGGTATCCCGACCGCACCTCGGGGTAGTAGTCCCACATCGCGATGTGCTGCACGCAGCGATTGTCCCAGAACGCCACCGAGTCCGGCTGCCAGCGCAACCGCACCTGCCAGTGCGGCCGGCCACAATGCTCGTACAGGAATTCCAGGATCGCCTTGCTCTCCGCCTCCGGCACGTCCTTGATCGAGTGCGTGAACACTGGGTTGACAAAGATTGCCTGCCGCCCGGTGACCGGATGCGTGCGGATCACTGGATGTTCGGCGCGCGGAAACGTCTTCGGCCCTTCGACACCGATCAGCCGGTTGGTGCGCGTGTAGTTCATCGACCCGTCGTGAATCGCGGTCAGTCCAGACAGGAACCGCTTCATCGGCTCGGACAGCGCGTCGTACGCGGCATACATGCTGGCGAAGATCGTGTCGCCCCCCACCGGCGGCACGATCTTCAGGTTGAGGATCGATCCCATCGGCGGTTCGGGATCGCACGAGACGTCGGAGTGCCAGCGCTCGCCGGCGATGCGCCTGGAATTGGCATCGGCGTGGACCGGCAGGATTTCCGGATGCCCCTCTGGGCCCGGCGTGTTCGGATGAATGTGCAGCTCGCCGAACAGCCGGCCGAACGCCTTGTGCTGATCGAGTGTCAGCTTCTGGTCACGGAAGAACAGCACCTGGTGCAGCATCAGCGCGTCATGCACTTCCTGAAATTGCTGATTGCCCAACGGCCTGCCCAGGTCGATACCGGAAATCTCCGCGCCGATCGCCGCGGTGACCGGCTTCACCTCGATGGTCGCGAAAGCCATGGCGGACGCTCCTCGTGGGTTCCTTCCCGCACTATTCCAGCGCGCCGTCCGGCCTGTCCAGCGGCCCGGCCGCCAGCATGTGCCGGCCATGCAACCGATGCACGGAGCGGGTGTTTAGCTGGGTGCGGGTCGCGGCAGTCCGATGCTGCCCTCCGGCCCGATGGCAGGCAGGACCAGCATGAGCACCACGGTCTCCGATCGCGTTCTCGACATTCTAATGGACTGGGGCGTCGACACCGTGTTCGGGCTGCCGGGCGACGGCATCAACGGATTTGTCGAGGCGTGCCGCAGGGCCAAGGATCGCATCCGCTACATCCATTGCCGCCACGAGGAGGCCGCCGCATTGGCGGCCACGGGTTACGCCAAGTTCACCGGCCGCCTCGGCGTCTGCTTCGCCACCGCGGCCCCCGGCGCGGTCTACCTGCTGAACGGGCTCTACGACGCCAAGATCGACGGTGCGCCGGTGCTGGCGATCACCGGCATGACCTATCACGACCTGATCGGTACGCATTATCTGCAGGACATCAACCAAGACTACCTTTACCAGGACGTCGCGATCTACAACCAGCGGCTGATGGGTCCGGCGCATGTCGAGAACGTGGTCGAACTCGCCTGCCGCGCCGCGCTGTCCAATCGTGCCGTGGCGCATGTCGCCATCCCGATCGACATGCAGGTAATGCCGGCAGGTCAGGAGCGGCGCTTCAAGCGCAACGTGAAGGGCCATGCCGGCTCTGCCTATCAACCCCCCCGCCGCGTGCCGGAACAGGACCAGCTTGAGACGGCCGGGCGGCTGCTCGCGGGTCATTCCAAAGTCGTGATCCTTGCCGGCAGCGGCGCCCGCGGGGCACGCGCCGAGCTCGCGCAGGTCGCAGAACGGCTCGCCGCGCCGGTGATCAAATCGCTGCTGGGCAAGGACTGCATGCCCGATACGAACCCGCTTACCACCGGGGGCATCGGCGTGGTCGGTACGCGCCCATCGGTCGAGGCACTAAAGAGCTGCGACGCGTTACTCATCATCGGCAGTTGCTTCCCCTATATCGAGTTCCTGCCGAAG
>DATBKQ010000578.1:0-2333 GCA_036555825.1 Acetobacteraceae bacterium
GCAGCCAGGAACCGCGCGCGACAACGAGCGCAACACGTCGATCGCCGGATAGCGGCCGCGCTCGGCGATCCGCCGGTCCAGCACGACGTGACCGTCCAGAATGCCGCGCACCGCGTCCGCCACCGGCTCGTTATGATCGTCTCCCTCGACCAGCACGCTGAACAGGGCGGTGATGTGGCCGGCCGGCTCCTCCGCCCCGTCCAGCCCTGGACCGGCCCGCTCCAGCAGCCGGGGCAACTCGGCGAACACACTGGGCGGGTACCCGCGCGTCGCCGGCGGTTCCCCCGCCGACAGGCCGATCTCCCGCAAGGCCAGGCAGAAGCGGGTCACACTGTCCATCAGCAACAGCACCGATTTGCCTTCGTCGCGAAAGTATTCGGCGATGGTCATCGCCGCGTACGCCGCCTGCCGGCGCAGCAAGGGCGACGAATCGGAGGTCGCGACCACCACCACCGAGCGGGCGAGCCCGGCCTCGCCCAGATCGTCCTCCAAGAATTCCCGCACCTCGCGCCCGCGCTCGCCCACCAGCGCCAGCACCGCGACATCGCAGGCCGTGTGCCGCGCCAGCATCGCGAGCAGGCTGGACTTGCCGACCCCCGAGCCGGAGAACAGCCCCAGCCGCTGGCCCTGACGGCAGGTGGCGAAACAGTTCAGCGCGCGCACCCCGACATCGAGCCGCGGTCCGAGCCGCGCCCGCGCCGTCGCCGCTGGCGGCGTCGCGCGAACCGGCCGCGCGCGCCTTCCCGCCGGCAGCGCGCCGCGCGCATCGAGCGGCCGGCCCAACGGGTCAAGCACCCGGCCAAGCCACCCATCCGATATCGCAAGCCGACCGCCGTTCGCGCCGCCCCCTGCGCGCACCTCGAACCACGCCGAACTGCCCGGGCCGAGGCCATCCAACGTCCCGTACGGCATCACCTGCGCCAGTCCGTCGCGGAAGCTGACAACCTCGGCGGGAATCCGCTGCCCGTCCCGCGCCGAAAGCAGCAGGCGATCGCCCACCGAGGCATGCGAACCGAGCCCATCGACATCGATGACCAGGCCGGACAGCCCGGCCGCCCGGCCCTCCACGACCAGCGGTGCGATGTCGCGCAACTTCGCCCGGCAGGCAGCGCTGCGTTCCAGGAGCCCGGTATATCTCATTGAGACGAACACTCCGATTAATTCTGTACGGTCGGATAGAATTTAGCGTTCATACCATCGCGGGAAGCAACTGGTCTGTTAAAACTACACGCAACTGGTGAAAAATCTATAGTCAGACACACGCGAGAGTGGTAAACGTTTGGGTTGACATACTACAGGAAGCAGAGTCATGCGCATCCTGCTCATCGAGGACGATCTCGTTGCGGCCCGCGGAATGTCCCTGATGCTTCGCTCCACCGGCGCGGTCGTCGATCACGCGGACACCGGCGAGGAGGGTCTCGAACTCACCCGTCATTACGACTACGACATTGTCATCCTCGACCTGATGCTGCCGGATATCGAAGGCTTCGAGGTGGTCCGCCGCATGCGTGTCGCGCGCAACGACACGCCCGTGCTGATCCTGTCGGGGCTGTCGCGTCCGCAGATCAAGGTGAAAGGGCTTGGCCTGGGCGCCGACGACTTCATCACCAAGCCGTTCGACAAGGCCGAACTGCTCGCGCGGATGCAGGCGATCGTCCGCCGCAGCAAGGGCTTCAGCCAGCCGACGCTGCGCGTCGGGCCGCTGCTGCTCAACCTCGACAGTCACGAGGTCACGGTGGATGACAGGGCCGTGCATCTGACGGGCAAGGAATACGCCATCCTTGAACTGCTGGTCCTGCGCAAGGGAATGGTCCTGACCAAGGAGGCATTTCTCAACCACTTGTACGGCGGGATGGATGAACCCGAAATGAAGATCATTGACGTGTTCATCTGCAAGTTGCGCAAGAAGCTGGCCCTGGCGGGCGCTGACAACCTGATCGGCACGGTCTGGGGTCGCGGTTACATGATTCGCGAGCCGTCCGCCATACACCCCACCACCGCCGACGAAACGGTCGCCGCCTAGAGCGTGATGACCGGAGGCGGGATCGCCGGAGGTCTGAATCACGCGCGCAAACGAAGAAGGCTGAAGCAGGATGGGGTCACCTGACCACATCCTGCATTAGCCCCCCTCCCCCGCGCAGCGGCGGAGCGTGATGACCGGAGGCGGGATCGCCGGAGGTCTGAATCACGCGCTCAAACGAAGAAGGCTGAAGCAGGATGGGGTCACCTGACCACATCCTGCTTGAGCCCCCCTCCCCCGCGCAGCGGCGGAGCGTGATGACCGGAGGCGGGATCGCCGGAGGTCTGAATCACGCGCTCAAACGAAGAAGGCT
>DATBKQ010000579.1:0-7452 GCA_036555825.1 Acetobacteraceae bacterium
GGTGGAGGGACTGCCGGCCGATACCATCGGACCATTGATGAACGAGTATCTCACCGGCATGACGGACATCGTGTTCGAGCATGGCGGCACGTTGATGAACATCATCGGCGATGCGCTGATCAGCATGTTCGGCGCCCCGGCGGACCAGCCCGATCACGCGGAACGCGCGGTTGCCTGTGCGCTCGCGCTGGACACGTACGCCGAGGCATTCCGGACGCGCTGGCGCCAGCAGGGGGTGGCGATTGGCGTGACGCGCATCGGCATCAACTCCGGACCGGCCCTGGTCGGCAACTTCGGCGGCGGGCGATTCTTCGACTACGCGGCGTATGGCGATACCCTCAGCATCGCGGCGCGGCTGGAGACGGCGAACAAGCAGCTTGGCACCCGTATCTGCGTCAGCGGCAACGTGGTGCAGCGGATTGCGGTCTTCCGTGGCCGCCCGGTGGGTTGTGTCACTCTCCGCGGCCGTAAGGAGGCGCTGATGGCGCACGAGCCGCTGACACCGGAGCGGCACGCCGATCTGCTGACGTGCGAATACCTTGCCGCCTACGCCAAGTCCGAGGCAGGCGATCCGACCGCGCTCTCGGCTTTCGCGGCGCTGCTCGGGCGCGACAGCAACGATGGACTGGTGAGTTTCCATCTGAAGCGGCTGCTTGCCGGCGCTACCGGCATGGCGGTGGCACTGGAATGATGCGAGCCCTTATCGGAACGTCGCTTTCCAGGTGGAGGTGAAGAACGCGAACAGCGCATCGCCTGCGATCACGCCGGCGCCGAACACCTGCATACCCTCGGCCGTCGCGAAGCGTTCCCACAGCACCCGGCAGACGATACCCACCAGCACCGCCCAGCCGGCAAGCGGGAAGGAGATCAGCAGCCCGGTCGCGAGCAGGACGCCGAGTTGCCGCCGCGGACCCCCGAGGAACTGGATGATCGCGCCGGGGATTGCCCACAGCGCCAATGACCACGCCACGTCAGCGGATGCACCCGCCTTGATCGTCGCGACGTAGACGCGGTCCACTGGCGCCACCAGGTTCTGCGCGAAGAACCCGGGATAGGCGATCAGCACCACCACGCCGGCGATGACGAAGGCGAACATCGCGGCGAAAAGCTGCTGGCGGCGGCCGTCGCGCTCGAAGCCGGGATCGCCGCCATAGCCACGCAGCATGAACCCGGCCTTCAAGTCATAGCCCATGTCGGCGAAGGCCGGCCCTGTCGCGGCGGAGAACCCGACCAGCAGCGCAAGCGCCACTGGCGGGAAGCCGATCAGCATGCCGATCACCAGCGTGATCAGCGCCACGGCGAAGGCGGGGAACCAGCCGGAATGCATGGCGGCGAGTCCCACGATGAGTTCGTGCACCAGCGCGGCGAAGGCGGCGTAGATCAGGAACAGCACCAGCATCCCTGCGGATAGCTGCGCCGCCAGGCCGCCGAGCAGTGCAATCAGCAGAGCGACCACCAGATAACTCGCGCTGCCCAGGCCAAGCGATCGCCGGACCTCGGCCGGTGTGCGCATGGCACTGCCGGGCTCGGCGTGCACGCCGCGATGACCGAGAATGATGACCGCCACCTGGATCAGCGCGACGATCCCTGCGCCGACCATCATGCCGTGCGGCACATAGGCCTTGGCGATGTCGCCGCCAGGGAAGATCCCGCCGAACAGCAGTGTCGAGTAACCGCGCAGCAGCAGACCGATGCCGAACATCGACAGCGCCCAGATGTTGCCGATGAACGCCACGCCGAACGCCGACATCACCGCCGGCGCGATCAGCCAGTTGCCGGCGATGCCGACCAGCACGCCGACCCCGAGTACCGCTGCCTTGCGCCCGCCCTCGTCGCCGGCGCGAATTGCCTCGGCCGCCGCCGCGCCCGGCGGCCAGGCGCCGGTGGCGGGGAACACCTCAGAATCGAACATGCGGTACAGCATGTAGCCGTCGATAAGCATTGCCAGGAACACGCCGGCGAACAGCGCCGGCACGAGGTCAGGGCGGCCTAGCACGAACGGGATGCCGATCGGCAGCATCAGCGCGTTGCCCGCGCCGAAGGTGGCGGCGGAGATCGCGCTCTGCGCCAGGTTCTGCACGTGGATCGAGCGATAGCGCCTGAACGCGCTCAGCGGGATGCGCGCCAGCGCCATGCCCGCCAGCGCGCCGATCAGCGAAGTATTCGCGGTAATGCCGAGGGTGACGATCAGTTGCACGCCGATGATCGCGCCGACGACACAGAGCGGCGCAATGAGCAGCAGCGAGCCAAGTTCGATGAAACGCGGGTGGATGCGCGCTGCGGGCCGGGTTGTCACCTGTTCCACAACGCCGCTCATGGCGCGCTCCTTTCGGAACCACGGATGAACACGGATGAACACGGATGGCGGATAATCGATCCGTGTGTATCTGTGTGCATCTGTGGTCCCCCCTCTTGTTCCGCCGCCTTGCCGGCGGCGACTTGCAGCCCGTAGTCGCGCGCGGCGGCCTGCGGCGACACGATACCTTCCGCCACGTCCTGCTCCACCAGCACCGGCGGGCGCGCGCGCGGATCGCCGAACCCGGCGCCGCCCGCAAGCTGCACCTCGACGATCTGGTCGGTGCGGGTCAACGTGACGAGTTCGCCGGTGCCGCAGTCGTGCACCACGTTGCCGTCGGCATCGAGCACCACGCCGCGCACGCCGCCGCCAGGCAGCCCGCCGTGCAGCCCCGGCACCGTGACGCCGACGCCCTCCGGATACACCGACGCCAGGGTCGGCAGTCCGTCATCATGCAACTTGCGCAGGCGCGTCCGCACGCCGCAGCCGCCGCGATGCTCGCCGGGGCCGCCCGAATCGGTGACAAACGACTTCTCCAGCACCAGCACCGGCGCGCGCGTCTCCATCAGTTCCACCGAGGTATTCGCGGCCGATGTCGGATAGAGCAGGGCGGATTTGCCGTCGCCGTGCCGCGACGCGCCCTGGCCGGCACCCATGAAGAAATGGTCGGCATAGACATGGCCGTTCGCTTCGCGGCCGTAGATGTTGACCGCCACCGGCAGCCCGGTGGCGGCCTGCACCTGGCCCGGCGCGGCATCGGCGAGCGCGCGAAAAATATTGGGCGCGATATACCAGCCGACGCGCGTGCGCAGGTTCACCGAGGCAGGCCTGGTACAGTTCAGGATGGAACCCTCCGGCGCCTTCACCGTGAACGGCCGATAGCAGCCGGCATTGCTGCGCACCTGCGGGCTCAGAATGCACTTCATCGGATAGGTCGCGTGTGCCGCGGTATAGCTGTACGTGCAGTTCAACCCGCCTTGCGGCAGTTGTGGGGGCGCGCCGGCGAAGTCGAGTTCGATCTCATCGCCCCGAACGGTGAGCTTCAGCGGATAGTGCAGCTCCTCGCCGAGCGGGTTGTTCCAGATTTCCGAGTGGTAGATGCCATCCGGCAGCGCACGGATCGCCTCGCGCATCGCGGTCTCGGCGCGCGTCTGCACCACGCGCGCCAGCGCGCGCAGGTCGTGCATGCCGTATTCGTCCATGAACGCCAGCAGCCGTTCGGCGCCGAGGGCATTGGCGGCGATGAAGGAATGGATGTCGCCCAACACCTCCTCGCTCTTGCGCACGTTCTCGCCGATCAGCGTGAACAGGTCGTCGTTCGGAACGCCGGCGCGGTACAGCATCATGGGCGGGATCTGGATGCCCTCCTCGTAGATCTCTCGCGCGCGCAAGGAGTCCTTGGTGCCGCCGATGTCGCCCACATGGCCGACCGTGCCGGTCAGTGCCACCAGCGCGCCATTGCGGAACACCGGCGTCACCACCGCGATGTCGAACAGGTGCCCGGCGCATAGCCACGGATCGTTGGTCACCAGCACATCGCCCGGTTGCAGCATCTCGGGCGGGAACCTCTCCAGCAGCGCCTTCACCGCGCGCGGCAGGGTCAGGTTGAACACCGGCATGGCGCGCGGCGAATGCGCCAGCGAATCGCCGCGTGCATCCAGCAGGTCGCAGGCGAAATCCTGCGCCTCCGACACGATCAGCGAAAACGCCGTGCGGCAGATCGTCTGCCACATCTCCTCGACCACGGTAACCAGGCGGCTCCACATGATCTCCAGGGAAACCGGATCGGCCTCGATCGACGCGGCCGCCTGTTCCACCCGTGTCTCGGCGGTGACGCGTGCGGCGGCGGCGGCCGCGACGCCAACCTCGATTGCCAGCGTGCCGCCGGCGTCCACGGTGAGGCGGTCTCCGGGCAGGATGACGGTGGTGGCCTCGCGCTCCTCGACGATGGCGGGGCCGGCGATGTGCGCACCCGGCAGCAGGGCATAGCGGTCATACACAGGCGTATCGACAAATCCACCATCGAACCACGCCGGGCGCGTACCCTTCCGCGCCGCTCCGGCACCGCGCGCGCCGGCCTCGGTCAGCGAAAGCCGCGGCAGCGGCCCACGGCAGCGGACGCGGAACGATACCGCCATCACGCCCACGCCTTCATACACCGATGTATATCGCGCCGCATAGGCGCCCGCGAAAGCCGCGCGAATCGCCGGCATGGTCGCATCCGTGATCGTTCCATCCGGCAGCGGCACGGTGATCTCGTGCATTTGGCCTTCCAGGCGCATGTCGGCCAGGCGCTCGGTGACGATCTCCGGCTGGCCGGCCAGTCGCGCCTGCGCCGCTTCCGCCAGTTCGCGCAGGATCGCATCGATCGTCGCCGCGGCGCCCGGTGCGCCGAGCCGGACCGGATGGCTGCGCACCTGCTCGAACGACAGCGGCGCCGCGAGGAAACCAAGCGCCGATGCGGCACCCGAGGCCGGCGGGATCAGCACCTGCCGCACCCCCAGGATGCGCGCCACCTCCGCGGCATGCGCAGGCCCCGCCCCGCCGAAGCCGACCATGGCGTAGGCGCGCGGGTCCTTGCCTTTCTCCACGATATGGATCCTCGCCGCCGCGGCCATATTCTCCACCACCATGCGGTGGATGCCCGAGGCGGTCTCGACGGCGCTCAGTCCCAGCCGTTCGCCCAGCCTGGCCAGTGCCCGTTCCGCCGCGTCGCGGTCGAGCGGCATGCGGCCGCCCAGGAAGAAGCCGGGGTCGTAATAGCCCAGCAGCAGGTTGGCATCAGTCACCGTCGGCTCGGTACCGCCGCGCGCATAGCATGCGGGCCCCGGATCGGCGCCGGCGGAATGCGGACCGACGCGCAGCAGCCCGACCTCGTCGATCGCGGCGATCGATCCGCCGCCGGCGCCGATCTCAATCATGTCGATCACCGGCGCCTTGATCGGCAGGCCCGAGCCCTTCTTGAACCGGTGCACGCGCGCCGCCTCCATCATCGGCGCGATCTCGGCGCGGCCGTCCTCGATCAGGCAGGCCTTCGCCGTGGTGCCGCCCATGTCGAACGAGATCACGTCCCGCTTGCCGGCCGCCGCGCCGAAGAATGCGGTGGCCAGACCGCCGCCGGCCGGCCCGCTCTCCAACATCCGGATCGGGAAATCGCGCGCGGACTCCGGCGACAGCAGCCCGCCAGCCGAGTGCATGAAACGCAGCGCGCCGCGGAAGCCGCGCGCATGCAGCTCGCGCTCCAGCTTCGCGATGTAGCGGCTCATCAGCGGCTGCACATACGCATTGGCGCAGGTGGTGTTGCAGCGCTGGTACTCCCAAAGCTCCGCCACCACGTCGGACGAGATCGACACGGCGATGTCGGGAAACGCGGCGCGTATGACGGCGGCCGCCGCGCGCTCATGCAGGGGATTGCGGTAGGCGTGCAGGAAACAGATCGCGATCGCCTCGATCCCGTCGGCGACCAGGCGCTGCGCGATCGCGCGCACCTCGGCGGCGTCGAGCGGGATCAGCACATTGCCGTCGCGATCCATGCGTTCCGTCGCTTCCAGCCGGTGGCGGCGCGGCACCAGCGGGTCGGGAAACTGCAGGAACAGGTCGTAGATGTCATAGCGCTGCTCGGTGCCCATCTCCAGGATGTCGCGAAAGCCACGCGTGGTGATCAGCCCGAGATGCGCGCCGCTGCGCTCGATCAGCGCATTGGTCACCAGGGTGGTGCCATGCACGACATCGGCGATATCGGCGAGCGTGAGGCCGGCGGCTCGCAGCAATTCGGTGAGACCCTGCAGGGCGCCCACCGACGGATCATGTGGCGTGGTCAGGCACTTGTGCAGCCGGATTTCCGACTGTTTCGTATCCAGCAGAATGAAATCGGTGAAGGTTCCGCCGATGTCGAAGCCGATGCGATGGCGAGCCGAGCCGGTCATTCGGAGATCCATTCAGGGCTTCCCGATAGTGCTTGCTCGCTACCGCAGGCTCAAGTCCGCCCCGCTGGTTGAACGCCGCCCGGTCGTGTTGCACAACGCTTTCCGCGATTCACCGCAGGGAGGATTCGCCGATGGACCCGATCAAGCAGCCCCGGCGCTACCACGAGATGGCGGACCCGCAGGCGCGCCCGCGCTACACCGGCATCCCGACATTCTTTCGCGCCCCAGCAACCGAGTCGCTGGCCGATGTCGATATCGGCGTGATCGGGGTGCCGTATGACGGTGGGGTCACGAATCGGACAGGTGCGCGTCATGGGCCGCGCGCGGTGCGCGACCAGTCCTCGCTGCTGCGGCGGCTGCACCCGCACGGGCTGGCACCGTTCGACGTGGCGCGCGTGCGCGACCTGGGCGATTGCTGGATCGAGCAGCCCTATGAGCTGGGGGGCGCTCTGGCCGAGATCGCCGGCTTCTACCAGTCGATCGTGACCGGCGGGGTCGTCCCGCTCTCGGTCGGCGGGGACCATTCGGTCAGCCTGCCGATCCTGCGCGCGGTCGCCGCGCACCGCCCGGTCGGCATGATCCATATCGATGCGCATTGCGACACCGGCGATGACTACCTTGGCTCGCGCTTCCACCACGGCGCACCATTCCGGCGCGCGACCGAGGAGGGGCTGCTCGATCCCAAGCGGGTGATCCAGATCGGCATCCGCGGCACCACCAACGATCCCGACATGTGGGGCTTCAGCACGCGCTCCGGCATGCGGGTGCTGGCGATGGAGGAGCTGCATGACAAGGGCTGGCACTACGCCGCCGAGGAGGCGCGGCGGGTGGCCGGCGGCGGGCCCACCTACCTCACCTTCGACATCGACAGCCTGGATCCCTCGCAGGCGCCCGGTACCGGCACGCCCGAGGCAGGCGGCCTCACCGCTCTGGAAGCGATCCGCCTGCTGCGCGCGCTCCGCGGCATCGATTTCGTCGGCGGCGACCTGGTCGAGGTCGCGCCTCCCTTCGACGTCGGCACGCTTACGTCGTTCAACGGCGCCTCGATACTGTTCGAAATACTTTGTCTGCTGGTCGAGGCTTGGCAGCAGCGGGCGAAGGTGGCATCCCGCGCCGGCTAGCACGCGGTAAGCCCCCAGGGCGGGGGCGGCTTGCCTTGCCGCCGCTTCGCCGGCAACGACGGTGGGCATTCGCCGCACGGTCGCAGGAAGCCGATTTGGACCAGGCTGT
>DATBKQ010000580.1:0-2663 GCA_036555825.1 Acetobacteraceae bacterium
CCGCTCGACCTGTGGCACAGCCCGCCGTTCGAGCCGCAGTTGGTGGATGGGCCGCACGGCAAGCGCTTCGTGGCCCGTGGTGCGGTGGACGACAAGGGCCAGGCGATGATGTTTATCGAGGCGATGCGCGCCTGGAAGGAAGCCGCCGGCGGCATTCCCGCGCGCATCACCGCGCTGATCGAAGGCGAGGAGGAGGTCGGCAGTCCCAACCTGGAGCCGTTCCTGGTTGCCAACAAGGCCGAGCTCGCGACGGATCTGGCGCTGATCAGCGACACCGGAATGTGGGACATCGACACCCCGGCGATCACCACGCGCCTGCGCGGCATGACGTATGTGCAGATGACACTGAAGGCGGCCAACCGCGACCTGCATTCCGGGCTCTATGGCGGTTCGGCGCTCAACCCGATCAACGCACTGGCGCGCGTGCTGGGCGAGCTGCATGACGAAAACGGCCGCATCCGGCTGCCGGGCTTCTATGACAGGGTGAAGCCGGTCTCCAACGCGCAGCGCGCGCAGTGGGATGCGCTCGGCTTCGACGAGGGGCGCTTCCTGGGCAAGATCGGGCTCGGCACGCCTGGCGGCGAGCGTGGCTATTCCGCCCTGGAACGGCTATGGGCGCGGCCGACCGCCGATATCAACGGCATCTGGGGCGGCTATACCGGGGCGGGCGGCAAGACGGTGATCGCCGCGGAGGCATCGGCCAAGATCTCGTTCCGCCTGGTGCCCGGCCAGGACCCCGGCGAAGTGTTCGAGCAGTTCAAGCGGTTCGTCGATGAGCGGCTGCCGCCCGGCGCAACCGTCGAGTTCGAGTGCGGCACGCGCAGCCCCGGCATCGAGGTGAACGTCGAGAGCCAGTGGGTGCGTGCCGCCCAGGCGGTGCTCGCCGAAGAGTACGGCAGGCCGGCGGTGCTGATGGGCAGCGGCGGTTCGATCCCGGTGGTGACGTCGCTACAGAGCGTGCTGGGCATCGACAGTCTGCTGATGGGTTTCGGCCTCGACGACGACCAGGTGCACAGCCCGAACGAGAAGTTCGAGCAGCGCTGCTTCCACCACGGCATCCGCTCGCACATCCGGCTGCTGGCGAAGTTTGCCGGCGCCTGAGCCGCTCGCCCGCCTACGCCTAGTCGGCCTGCGGAGCCGGCTGGCTGGTCCGTTCGACCTGGAGTTGGCACCTGGCGAGTGCCTTGCCATCTCCGGGCCGTCGGGCGCCGGAAAGAGCCTGTTCCTGCGCATGATCGCCGACCTCGATCCGAACGATGGCGAGGCATTCCTCGACGGCGTGGACCGCCGCAGCTTCTCGGCCCCGGCCTGGCGGCGGAAGGTGCTCTACAGCGCCGCCGAGCCGGGCTGGTGGCATGAACGGGTTGCCGACCACTTCCACGGCGAGTCGCTCGCGTTCGCCCGCACGATGCTGCCCCGGCTCGGGCTGGCGGGGAGAGTGCTCGATCGGCCGGTGGTGGGGCTCTCCACCGGCGAACGGCAGCGTATGGCGCTGATCCGGACACTGGCGGTGCAGCCCGCTGTGCTGCTGCTCGATGAACCCACCGGCGCATTGGACCAGGAGAGCACCGCCCGGGTGGAGGACGTGCTGCGAGAACGCCTCGCTGCCGACACGACCATTCTCATGGTGACGCACAGCGCCGCTCAGGCGGGGCGCCTCGCCCGCCGCTACCTGCGCGTGGCAAACCGCCGCCTGGTGCCGGCATGACCCCGATCCTGCTCACTCCCTGCGATCTCGCGATTGCCGCGGTACTGATCGTGCTGGACGGCGTGCTGTCGCTGACGCTGCGTCTCGATCTGCACAGGCAACTCGCCTGGGCGGCGGCGCGCATGGTAGTGCAACTGGTGCTGATCGGCTTCGTACTGCGGCTGGTGTTCTCGCTCGCCTCGCCGCTTGCGACCCTGGCGGTCGTGCTGGCGATGGTGGCGATTGCCAGCCGGGAAGTGGCGGCCCGCCCCGAGCAGCGGCTGGGCCGGTTCGGCAACTATGCGGTCGGGGCGTCCGCTGTCGCCTTCGCCACCTTCCTTACCGCCATCCTGGCGCTCACCACCGCGATCCGGCCGCGGCCGTGGTACGCCGCGCGTTATGCCATCCCGCTCGCCGGCATCATCCTGGGCAACGTCTTGAACGGCGGTTCGCTGGCGCTCGATTCGCTGCTCGGCGGCGTGGTGCGCGAACGCACCGCGATCGAGGCGCAGCTTGCGCTCGGCGCCAGCTTCAGCCACGCGATGCGCGGCCTGATCCGTATCTCGGTGCGCCGCGCGCTGCTGCCGATCATCAACCAGATGTCGGCCGCCGGGGTGGTCACGCTACCGGGCATCATGACCGGCCAGATCCTTGCCGGCATGGACCCGCTGGAGGCGGCGAAATACCAGATCCTGCTGATCTTTCTGTTGTCCGGCGGCAGTGGCCTCGCCGCCGTCGCTGTGGTTTACCTTGCCGCAATGCGACTGACGGACGATAGGCAGCGCCTGCGCATCGACCGGCTGAGCGCCAAGGCACAAGGACCACGGCCATGATCGCCAGCGACGTGATGACCCCCAACGTGATCTCGGTCCCACCCGACGCGACGATCGCCGATGCCGTTGCGTTGATGCTGGAACGCGGCATCTCCGGCCTGCTGGTGGTGGACCACACCGGCACGCTGGCGGGGATCGTCACC
>DATBKQ010000581.1:0-13431 GCA_036555825.1 Acetobacteraceae bacterium
GAAGACGCCTCACGCCCAGCCTTCCCGCGCATGAACGATACCGAGTTCCAGCTGCCCGGGGTCTGGCCCGAACCCTACGATGTGGGCGCCGCGGAGCGCCTGATGGAGCGCTTTGCCGGTCTCGGCCGCGCCGAGGCTCGACTGGCGGCACGGAAGCCGGTGGCAGCGCTGCTGCGCGCGGTTGGGGGCAACAGCCCGTTTCTGGCCGATCTCGCGGTGCGCGAGGCCGCCAGTCTCCGCGCATTGGCGGCCTCTGGTCCGGACGCGGTGGTCGCCGTGGCCATGGCAGAGCTGGCGGCACTTGCTCCGACCACGCGCCGCGACCGCCTTGCCGCCGCGATGCGGCGCGCCAAGCGGATTGTCGCGCTGGCGACCGGCATCGCCGATATCGGCAACATCTGGCCGCTGGAGCGCGTCACGGCGACGCTGAGCGACCTCGCCGAGGCTACCCTGACGCTTGCCATGGCGCATCTGCTGCGCGCCGCACATGACGCCGACGAGCTGCGCCTGCCGGACCCACAGGACCCGGCACGCGGCGGCGGGTTCACGGTACTCGGCATGGGCAAACTCGGCGCCCGCGAGCTGAATTATTCCTCGGATGTGGACCTCGTCCTGCTCTACGACCCCGCCGCCTCAATATACACGGAAGCCAGCGATGGCCATGCGATGGGCGCCGTCATGTCGCGCATCGCCCGCGGGCTTGTGTCGCTGATGGAGGCGCGCGACGCCAACGGCTACGTATTTCGCACCGATCTGCGCCTGCGCCCCGATCCCTCGGTGACGCCCCCCGCCGTCGCGCTGCCGGCGGCGATCACCTACTACGAGAGCATGGGCCAGAACTGGGAGCGCGCCGCGATGATCAAGGCGCGTCCTGTTGCCGGCGATCTGGCCCTCGGCGCCAGTTTCCTCGAGGCGGTCCGCCCCTTTGTCTGGCGCCGTGGCCTGGATTTCGCCGCGGTCGCCGATATTCACGCGATGAAGCGGCGCATCGACCAGCACAAGGGCGGCGCACTGAACGACGTCAGCGATCCGTTGGCACGCATTGCCGGCCACAACGTGAAGCTGGGCGAAGGCGGCATCCGGGAGATCGAATTCCTGGCGCAAACCCTGCAGCTTGTCTGGGGTGGTCGCGATCCCATGTTGCGGGTGCCGACAACACTGGGCGCGCTGCGCGCGCTGGTGCGGGCGGGCCACGTGCCGCGCGCTGCCGCGCGCGAACTGGGAGCCGCATATCGTTTCCTGCGCCGTGTCGAACACCGGCTGCAGATGGCCGCCGATCGACAAACGCACGAGTTGCCGCACCGGCCGGAGGAACTGGCGCGCTTCGCCATCTTCATGGGCCACGCCGACGCACGGGAATTTGCCGAGGAACTGCTGCACCACCTGCGCCAGGTGCGGGCGCGGTATGCCGAGGTGTTCGAACTGGTACCGGAGCTGTTGACGCCGGCCGAGCCGGGGCTCGAACTGGATTTTTCCGGCGTGGATGCGGCGCCCGCGGCGACTACCGCGGCGCTGCGCACGCTGGGTTTCGAAAATCCCGCGCGCATCGTCGCGGCGGTGCGCGGCTGGCAGGCGGGTCACGTGCGCGCCATGCGTTCGGCGCGGGCACGCGAGCTGTTGGCCCAGTTGCTGCCGCGCGTGCTCGCCGCGCTGGCGCATCAACCGCAGCCGGATACGGTGTTCAACCGCTTCGATGCGTTCCTGGCCCGCCAGCCTGCCGGCATCCAGCTTCTGTCGTTGTTCCAGCGCAATCCGGGTCTGCTCGATCGGGTGGCTTCGGTGCTGGGGGCCGCCCCGTCGTTGGCCAACCATCTCGCCAGCCACCCCGCCGCGCTGGACGGGCTGTTGAGCCAGGAAGACGACCCCGACCCCGCCAGGCTGCTGCGCGGCCGGCTGCGCGACGCGCGGCTGCTGGAGGACGTGATCGAGATCACCCGCCGCACGGTGCGCGAGGAGGACTTCTCGATTTCCATCGCCACCATGGAAGGCCGGATCGATGTCGATGCGGCGGGATTGCGCCGCGCGGCGGTCGCCGATGCGGCATTGAGCGCGCTTCTGCCGCCGGTGCTGAGCGACTTCGCCCTCCGCTTCGGCCGCGTGCGCGGCGGTTCCATGGCGGTCGTCGCGATGGGCAAGGCGGGCGGGCGCGAGATGATGGCGGGTTCCGACCTGGACCTGATGCTGATCTACGACCACCCCGCGGAGGCCGGCGAGAGCCGCGGCGCGCGGCGCCTGCCGGTCAGCCAATGGTTCGTGCGCGCCTGTCACTCCTTCGTCGCCGCGGTGACTGCCCCCGGCGCGGACGGACCGCTGTACGACGTGGACATGCGGCTGCGTCCGTCGGGCAACAAAGGCCCGGTGGCCGTCTCGCTCGGCGCCTTTCGCCGCTACCACGCCGAATCGGCGTGGACCTGGGAACGCATGGCACTGACCCGGGCCCGCGTCGTGGCCGGACCGCCGGCCGTGCGGCGCCGGATCGAGGCAGCCATCGCCGAGGCGCTGACGCATGCGGGCGAGGCCGGCCGCATCCGCGCCGATGCGGCCGCGATGCGCGCCCGGATGCTGCGCGACCTGCCGCCCGAGGGGCCTTGGGATGTGAAGCTCTGTAGCGGCGGCCAGATCGAGGTGGAGTTCATCGCCCAGGTCCTGCAATTGATCCACGCACGCGAGGCACCCGAACTTTGTTCCACCACCACGCGCATCGCCCTGCACCGGCTGGCCAAGGCGGAAGTACTGGCAGCCGACGATGCGGCGCTGCTGATCCGGGCCGACCATCTGTGGCGCACCATCCAGGGCATGCTGCGAGTCACGGTCGGCCGGGGTGCGCGTGAGGCTCTGCCGGACGCCTCGGCGCAGCCGTTGCTGCGCGCCGTCGGCACGGTGGTTGACCTGGACGCATTGCGGACGAGGATGGATGAAACCGCGCGGCAGGTCCGCGCCGCGTTCGTTAGGTATGTGGGGGAGGTCCCAGCATGAGTGTTCAGGAAGGTGACACGGCACCTGACTTCGAGATGCCAGCCAGCGGCGCCGGCACGGTCAGCAAGCGTTCGCTGAAGGGCAAGCCGTTCGTGCTGTATTTCTATCCGAAAGCCGACACGCCCGGTTGCACAAAGGAGGCCTGCGCGTTCCAGGAAGCGCTGCCGCAGCTTGGCAAGATCGGCATCGACGTGATTGGCGTCTCGCCGGACAAGATGAAGCCGATCGAACGCTTCGCCGAGAAGTACAATCTGACTTTCCCGCTGGCATCGGATGAGTCGCACGCCGTGGCCGAGAAGTATGGCACCTGGGTCGAGAAGTCGATGTATGGACGCAAGTATATGGGTATGGAACGCAGCACGTTCCTGATCGACAGGAAGGGCAAGGTGGCCAAGGTGTGGCGCAAGGTCAGCGTCACCGGACATGCCGCGGAGGTGCTGGCGGCAGCGCAGGGATTGAAGTGAGTTGCGGCGGGCCGGCTCCGGGTTAAGCTGCCGGCCGATGGAGGAAACAACCATGATCGACATGCATGCCCATTGGAAGCCGGCCGAGCTCGCCGAGGCGTTGCGTGCGCGCAGCAAGGAACCGCGCATCCTGTGCAACCAGGACGGCATCGAGGTGCTGAAGGCGCCGCGGATGGGCGAGATGCCGCTTGCGGAGGCGTTCGATGACGCGGGAGTGCAGCTTGCCCGCATGGACCGTCAGGGCGTCGAGACGAGCGTGCTGTCGGTGCTCGGTTCGTTCTGCTGGATCGAGGCGCAGCCGGTCGAGGTGGCGTTGCCGCTGTGCCGGCAGGTCAACGACGGGTTTGCAGCGATCTGCGAAAAGCATCCCGGACGCTTCGCCGCATTCGCCGCGCTGCCGCTGACCGACATGGACGCGGCCGCGGCGGAATTGGCGCGCGCACTTGGGCTGCCCGGCATGATCGGCGCCCAGTTGCCGGGCAACTACTTCCTGACGCGCAAGGACGCCGAGGCGGTGCGACCGCTGCTGGAGGTCGCCAACCGCCACCACGCGGTGCTGTTGATCCACCACGGCCCGCGGCCGGGCGACGCGTTCCCCAAGGTGGCGGGCGACACCGACAACGCGCGCCGGCGCAATGGCACGTTGGATATGCAGGCGAGCCTGTCGTCGGTGATGGTGACGCTGTGTCCCACCGATCTGCTGGCGGACTATCCCGACCTGTCGATCCAGGTGCACAACCTGGGCGGCAGCATTCCGTTCGAGATCGAGCGCATGGACCATCGCTCCATGCTGGATACGCCGGACGAGGAGCTGCCGTCGGCGCGGTTCCGCAAGGCGAAGGTGTATGTGGACTGCAACTCGTTCGGGCCGCGGGCGATCGAGGCCGCGGTGGCGCTGTACGGCGCCGAGAGGATCGTGTGCGGTACCGACGGCAGTGCGTTCGGCGTTGACTGGACGCGGCAGGCGCTGGCGGACGCCCGGATCGGCGAGGAAGCACGCGAGCAGATCCTGCGGCGGAACGCCGCGGCGATGATGGCGCGGGTGGCGAAGGACGCGGCGAAAGAGCGGGCGGCGGCCTGATACGCCCCGGTCAGTCGGCGTAGAACTCCTCGACCGTTACCGTGATCCCCGGGGGGTCGAGCCTGATTTCGCCGGACACGAACACCTCCGTCGCCGGCTCGCCGCCCGGCAGTCGCGAATGGCGGACGATGCGCGGCTCGTCGGGCCAGACAATCAGGTAGTGCCGCACCGACGGCAGCCGGAAGTAGGCACGCAGCTTGGTCACCCGGTCCCGCGTGCCACTGTCCGGCGACAGCACTTCGACCAGCACGAGGGGGTCCGAAACATAAATAGCGTTCCCCGGTAGACGGGGCCCGCAGCGCAGCAGAGCATCGGGCTCGAAGTCACTGTTTTCGACCTGAACCGTCATCCCGTCACCGAACGCTTGACAGGATGTCAGTCCCGCGTCTCTGACCGCGCGCCGCAAGGCGTCGCGCGCCGAGCCCTTGCGCAGATTATGTGAGGCCCGCTCCGGCGCCATCGCCACCACGATGCTGTCGATCCGCTCGAAGCGGCCGGACGGCTGCCGCTCCACCCAGGCGAGGAACTCCTCCCGGGTCATCGGCGTCTCGGGCTCGTATGTCCGGGCGTGCGCCATGGTGGGACCTCAAGTCGTTCGTTCCTGGAGTAACACGCGCGACAGGCCGGTCAACCGCGCTATAGCTCCTGTAGGGCGCGGCGGCTGCTCGAACGCGCCTTCGATGAGGTCTCTCTACCCCCGAACGGTCATCAGCACCACGCAGCGGGGTGGGAGAGGTCGGCAAGCACCGCTCGCCAGGAGAGGGTGCCACGATCACTGTGCAGCATCCTTCATGAGGCCGGGACGCAACCCCCGGAGACGTTCCGCCAATCTGCGTCGACCGAGGATTTCAACCCCACGAGCCATTGCGTCCAGTAGACTTGTCTTGGCTAGCAGGTAGCGAACCAGGCAGCTCAGATCGCCCTCATTGCCGTGCCTCGTCAAGGTGTCCCTGAGTAACCGGTCGTACACCTCGCAGAACGCATCTTCCCGGCCGATGTGGAAGATCGTCTCCAGGTCGGCAATTTCCTCAGATGGCAGAATGCTCAGAATAGCCTTGCTCGTAGCCGCGAGTGCTCGCCAACCCTCCTTCATCTTGTCCCAGTCCCTCCAGTCGTGGAGATCGACTACCAGATCGTCCTCCGACTTGCGTGGCGGGTGAACTTTGGACCATTCGTTGATGACTGCCTCAGCATGCTCGTCGGTCAAGTGGGCCAAGCGAAATTCGCAGCCAACCAGACTGCCCATCTCGCGGTTTCCCTCAATGACATCTATCGCTTGGGAGAAGGAGCGACTTCCAATGCCGAAGCGAGCCATCACCTCAGCCTTAGCCGCAGCGAATATTGGCTCTGGCCACTGCCCCCGGGGCGGTAACGACATGGCGATGCGCATGAGATCGAGCCGTGAGCATTTGGAGGTAAAGGTCCCAGTCGCGCGTTCGTTGACAAGGTCGATCGTGCGATACCTCATTGCCTCCAATATCTCTTTCAAGACTATGAGGCTGGCGCGAACGAGCTCAAGATTGCAACTGTACCTGTCGCGAAGGCTCTTCTGACCGTTCAAGGTTTCAGCGTAACGAAGCTGTTGGCCATCGTCATCGATGCGACTGAGGCTGTCGATGAATGGCTGCAGATCAGAAATGTGCTGGCGCAGGTCCATATCGCCGAGTGACGCCGATTGGATCAGTCGCCACTGAGCCGCGATGTCGTGATTCTTGGGAGGAGCCGTCACGATTACGCCGGCCTGGTACAGCCAATCGATGCTGTACTTGAGTGAAAGCTCTATCGCGTGCCGTGCGTTGTAGAGGATCGGCATCGCCAGCCTGTCGCGCTTGGCATACTGGCGCCTGTCTATAACGGCACCGGCGAGCTCAAGCGCTGCGTCCATATAGCCGTCAACATAATGCTCGGGGAGCCCCTGCCGACCAATACAGGCGTACCATTCGCCGTCACCTGAGAGCGAGAAGAATGGATCGTCCTCTTGGCTCGAATTGCTGCTGGTTGTGCTCATGTTGACCGTGCTAGTAGGAGTCGATCCACGTATAGCCCGAATAGCCTCCCCCCACACCGGCATCCAGGCCCGACATGCTGACGGACAACTGTGCCATCGGAGGCGCCGCAATTCGCGGTGCAGTTCAGGTCACTCAAGGCTTGAATAAGCTGCTGCACCAACTCACCTCAGCCCAATGAAGATCGCCAGCATCACCGAGGCGAAGAATAGCCTGAGCGCCCTGATCGACGGCCTCAAAAGCGGCTCGCCGGTACTCATTGTCGATCGTGGACGCCCCGTCGCGCGGCTCGAGTCCATCGCCGGCAGCGCCGAAGACGCTCAGGACGGCAGGCTGTCACGGTTGGTCCACGCCGGCGTCGCACGGCCGCGCCACAGTGATCCGCAGCTGTCGCTGTTCAGCAGCTGGTCACCACGCGTTCGGGGCGATGCTTCTGTGGTCGATGTACTGATCAGGGAACGCCGGGAAGGACGGTGAAATTCCGGGATGCCTCGGTGATCGATGTCGCCGTAGAGTAATTCAACCATGCTGACCGACCGCTACGGCCTGCCGCTGTCCACCGCCTCCAGCGCCGCGCGTGACGCCTATGTCCAGGGCTGCGAAGCGAAACTCACCGCCCACCCCGGCGCGATCGAGGCGTTCGACCGCGCCATCTCAGCCGACCCCGCCTTCGCGCTCGCCCATGCCGCCCGCGCCCACGCGCTGCTGGAACGCGGCGACGCGCCGGCGGCGCACGAGGCGATGGCGGCGGCCAACGCCCTCGCCGCCGGCCTGCCCGCGCGCGAAGCCAGCCACGTCGCGTACTTCGCCCTGCTCATCGCCGGCGCCACCGAGGCGGTGCTTGCCGCACTGCCCGCGCATCTAGACGCGTGGCCGCGCGATGTCCTGGTGCTGGCCACTACCGCCTTCACCAACGGCCTGATCGGCAGCTCCGGCCGCGCCGGGCAGAAGCGCCAGCTGCTGGAGCTGTTGGACCGACTCGCCCCGCACTACGGCGAGGACGACTGGTGGTTCACCGCCCACCACGGCATGGCGCTGTCCGAGAACGGCCGGCACGCTGCCGCCCGCCCGAAGATCGAGCGGTCGCTGGTACAGAACCCGGCGAACCCCTGGGCGGCGCACGCACGCGCGCATCTCGCCTATGAGGAGGGCGAGCCGGCCGCCGCCAGTGTGTTCCTGGCGTCGTGGCTGACCACCTACCCGCGCGACGGCGCGCTCTATAGCCATCTGAGCTGGCATCTGGCCCTCGCCCACCTCGCTGCCGGCGACGTCACAGCCGCATGCCGGCTGTACCGCGACGCCTTCGCGCTCGGCGTGCACACTGGACCGCCGCGCGGTAAACTGAACGATGCGGTCTCGTTCCTCTGGCGCTCGGAACTCGTTGGCCAGCCACGAGACGCCGCAGGATGGCTCGCGACACAGGCATTCGCCGTAGCCGCCTTCCCGCGCGCCGGCGCGGCATTTTCTGACATGCACGTGGCACTCGCGCTGGCGGTTGCCGGCGACGAGGCAGCGCTGACCGCGCGCTCCGGGCAGATCGACGCACTCGTGCGCGGCAGTCGTTATCCGTCCGGCCCTTTGGTCCCCGCGGTGTCGCGTGGCTTCGCCGCGTTCGAACGGCGCGATTTCGCCGCCGCGATCGACGCGCTCGAACCGATCGCCGGCGAACTCGAGCGCATCGGCGGCAGCCATGCGCAGCTTGATCTGGTGCGGTTCACGCTGGCACAGGCCTGTCTCGCCGCGGGCCGTCCGGATGATGCTCGCCGGGCGCTCGTGCGTGCCTACTGAGCGGGCGTCGCGGTCAACACGGCGCGGCCCGCATCGTCCGCCCACGCGCTGACCGCGACGTGGGTCCCCGCGCCGCAACCAGCAACCAGGAAACAGACGCAGGCAGGGCCGGCATCGAGGCGGACCAACCCGACCGACAGCGGCAGGCGCGAGCGGAATTGCGCGTCGTGGCTGTGGTACAGCCTGGTGGCTGCCAACACCTCGCCAGGTTCGCTGTCGCTGACGCACCATTCCAGCGCATCCGCAAGACACGAGCCGCACAGTTCGCGCGGCGGATACTGCACCGCCCCGCACGCCAGGCAGCGTTGCAATGCCAACCTGCCCGCTTTGGCGTGCGCGGCCATCTCCGCCATCGGCGTCATCGCGCAAGAACCGCGGCGGCGGTGCACAGGCCGCGGTCGTAGTTGATCATGCCGAAGCCGCTGACCAGGGCATGGCGCGCATCGCCGCCGAGGCGCCGCAGCCCCTCGACTACGCCGACAAATCCGCCGGCGGCTCCTGCCTGACCACAGGAAAGCTGCCCGCCGCCGGTGTTGTGCGGCAGATTGCCGCCTGGAGCGAAGTCGTTGCGGCGGATGAACTCGGCACCATCGTCCTTGGCGCAGAAACCCAGGTCTTCGAACTGCAGCATCGAGATCACCGGGTAGTCGTCGTAGGTCTGCACCACATCCATATCGGCCGGCCCCAACCCCGCCTGGCGCCACAGCGCATCCCTGTCCACCGCCCAGCCGCCACGCCACTGGATCGGGTCATCCGGGAACGCGTTGTGGCGTTCGATGCTGGCCAGGATGCGCACGCCTGGCAGGCCGAGTGCATCGGCGTACGACCGGTGCATCACCAGGAATGCGTCGGCCCCGGCACAGGGCATCACGCAGTCGAACAGGTGCAGCGGTGCGGCGATCGGTCGCGCCGCCAGATAGTCGGCCATCGTCAACTCGCCGCGCAGCAGTGCCAGCGGATTGCGGCGCGCCCACTGGCGTTGCGCCAGGCACAACTTGCCGAAGTCCTCGCGCGTCGCGCCGGTGCGCCGCATCGCATGCTCGGTGAGCTGCGCAAAGCTCTGGTTGGGGCCGCCGGCGCCATATGGCCAGACGCAGTCGCGCGAGAAGCTGCTGAACCGCGCCAGCAGATCATGGAAGCTGGCGGCGCCATTGGTATCGCCCGCGATGCACGCCACCACCTCGGCGTCGCCGCACTGCACGGCGCGGGCGGCGCGGCGCAGCGCCATCACGCCGCAGGCACCGCCGGTCGGCAGGAACTCCAGGAACCGGGGCGAGAGGCCGACATACTGCACGAACGGCGCCGGGCCGTCCGGGGCCAGGGTGAAGCTGGACAGGCATAGGCCGTCGATCTGCGCTTTCGCGAGGCCGCTCGCGTCCAGCAGCCGGCGCAACGCGCTGCCCAGCCACCACGCGGCACCTTTGTCGGAGCGGCGCACGTAAGGCACGGTGACCGGTGCGCAGGCCACGACATCGTCATAGTCCAGCATGCGCGGCGCCGCGCCAGGCGCGCGACGTGCGCTGCTACAGCGGATCCCAGTCGAACACGTCGCCCGAACGGTCCAGCGGCATATATGCCGCCTTCAACGCGGGGGCGGCCTGCTCGGCAATCGCCTCCGGGGTCCAGCCGTCGGCGCGATGCACAATGCGGATCGGGCGCGGCGAGCTGAACAGGATGATCTCGTTCATCCGCGTGCCGAAGACCTGGCCGGTGACGCCCTTTGCCGCGTCCGATGACAGGAACACCGCCATGGGCGCATTCTTGTCTGGTGTCATCTGCTGGATCTTGGCCATGCGCGCCTGCTGCTCGGGGGTGGTCGCGGGGATCGAGCTGGTCATCCGGCTCCAGGCGAACGGCGCGATGCAGTTGGAACGCACCTTGTAGCGCTGCATATCCAGCGCGATCGACTTGGACAGCGCGGTGATCCCCAGCTTGGCGGCGGAGTAGTTCGCCTGGCCGAAATTGCCGATCAGGCCGGAGGTGGAGGTGATGTGCACGAACGTGCCGCTCTCCTGGCGCCGGAAGTGCTCCGCCGCCGCGCGCGAGACGAAGAAGCTGCCGTTCAGGTGCACGCCGATCACCGCCAGCCACTCCTCGGGCGACATCCGGTGAAAGATCACGTCCCGCAGGATGCCGGCATTGTTCACCACGCCGTCGATCCGGCCGTAGTGGTCGAGCGCGGCCTGGACGATCTTCCGCGCCGAGGCCCACTCGGCGACGGAATCGGTGCTGATCTCCGCCGCACCGCCGCGCTGCTCGATCAACTGCCTGGTCTGCTGGGCGGGGGTGGCGGACTGGCCTTCGCCGGAGAGCGAGGCGCCGACGTCGTTGATGATCACCCTGGCGCCGGCCGCCGCCATGGCCAGCGCGATCTCGCGGCCGATGCCGCCCCCGGCACCGGTCACCACCACGACCTTTCCTTCCATCATGCCTGCCATACCGCCCTCCTGTGTCGCCAAAGCCTGAACTACTGGCGAGTAGGTCGCGGGACAAGCCCCGCAACCGCCGGCCGGCTCACCTGCAGGGGTTGACCCAGCGAAGGCTGCCGAAGCGGGCGAAGTCCGTGTCGGTCGAATAGAGCACATAGCCGCGCTCCATGGCGAGGACCGCCAGGTGGGCGTCGGTGGTGAGGTTGCCGGCCGTTCCAAGCCGCTCGAGTTCTGCCCGGAGCCTGGCAAAATGGTTATCCGACGGTCGAGCGATGTGCACGTGCGGCAGGTCGAGCCACGCCTGAACCTGAGCCATGACCTCGCGGACCGGCAACGGCCGTGCGAGCGCTCTGCGGTTCGTCGTGATGCGCAGGAACCCGAGCATCGTTACCCACGCCAACCCAATGCCCTCGGTGCCTGCCAAGCATCCGGCCCACCACGACCTGGCCGTCTGGTGAACCGCTGAATCCGCGTTATGGGCGTGAATGAGAACGTTTACGTCGGGCAGGATCATGAAGCTTGTCGACAAACGCCTCCACCTCCAGCTCGTCCAGCAACTGCCCGAGCTTGTCGAGGTCTATGCCGGGCCTAAAGCCGAAGGAGTGGGAAATCACCTTCGGAGGAATATGTGGCCGGCTTGCCGCAGCCTCGCCAAGCCCGGCGCGGATCGTGCGGTTCACGGCCTCCTTGAAGGGAATGCCAAGTTCCCGCGCGCGCCGCTTCAGGAGTCCGGCGAGGTCATCGTCGAGCGTGAGGGTCGTGCGCATCGTAAGCATCCTTGATGCGCACCAACTTGATGTCAAGACATCAGCATCGGCGCTCATCCGGGCGGGTGAAACCCCTTGACGGGCCGGTGTTGGTACTCCATTTCCCGGCAATCCGGACCCAAATGGTCCGATTAGCTGAACGCCAGGGTTTCGAGGGGTTTCGCGGGTCATGCTCAGGCTGTCGAAGCTGACCGACTATGCGGTCGTGGTGCTGGTGCGGCTGTCGCGGGAGGCGGGGGTGCAGACCTCGCCGGTGATCGCGGCGAGCACGGGCATCCCGGAGCCGACCGTCGCCAAGGTGCTGAAGACGCTGGCCGCCGGTGGACTGGTGGCCTCGCAGCGCGGCGCGCACGGCGGCTACCGGCTGCTGCGGTCGCTCGCCGCCATACCGGTTGCCGACGTGATCGCCGCGGTGGACGGGCCGATCGCGCTCACCGCCTGCGTGGAAGGTTCCGCGGTCGAATGTGAGACGCAATGCCTGTGTCCGATGCGTGGGCGCTGGGACCCGGTGAACGAGGCGATCCAGCAGGCGTTGAGCACGATCACCCTGGCGGACATGCACGAGGCCTCCATCCCGCGCGCGTTCCGCGTCCCGGCTTCGACCGCGGTGCCCGCCGCCGAATAGGACGATTTGATGTCTGCATCGACCCAAACGCTCGACACTGTCCAGTCCGTCACGCAGTCCGGCTACAAGTACGGCTGGGAGACCGAGATCGAGATGGACCTCGCGCCCAAGGGGCTGAACGAGGACATCATCCGGCTGATCTCCTCGCGCAAGCAGGAGCCCGCCTGGCTGCTGGAGTGGCGATTGAAGGCGTTCGCCGCCTGGCGGCAGATGACCGAGCCGCACTGGGCGCGGGTCGAGCATGCGCCGATCGACTACCAGGACCTGCACTACTACGCGGCGCCGAAGCAGAAGCCCGGGCCGAAGAGCCTGGACGAGGTCGATCCGGAGCTGCTGAAGACGTACGAGAAGCTGGGCATCCCGCTGAAGGAGCGGGCCATCCTGGCGGGCGTGGACCCCGAGGCGATCCAGGGCACGCAGGTCGCGGTCGACGCGGTGTTCGACAGTGTTTCAGTCGCGACCACGTTCCGCGAGACGCTCAAGAAGGCAGGCGTGATCTTCTGCCCGATCTCCGAGGCGGTGCGCGACTATCCCGAGCTGGTGCAGCGGTACCTTGGCTCGGTCGTGCCGGTATCCGACAATTTCTTCGCGGCGCTGAACTCGGCGGTGTTCACCGACGGCAGCTTCTGTTACGTGCCGAAGGGCGTGCGCTGCCCGATGGAGCTGTCCACCTACTTCCGCATCAATGCGCGCAGCACCGGACAGTTCGAGCGCACGCTGATCATCGCCGACGCCGGCGCCTACGTCAGCTACCTGGAAGGCTGCACCGCGCCGATGCGCGACGAGAACCAGTTGCATGCCGCGGTGGTGGAGCTGATCGCGCACGAGGATGCGCAGATCAAGTACTCGACGGTGCAGAACTGGTACCCCGGGGACGCGGAAGGGCGCGGCGGCATCTACAACTTCGTCACCAAGCGCGGGGCCTGCCGGGGCGCGCGGTCGAAGATCTCCTGGACGCAGGTGGAGACCGGTTCCGCGATAACCTGGAAGTATCCGTCCTGCATCCTGGAAGGCGATGACAGTGTGGGCGAGTTCTACTCGGTCGCGGTGACCAACAACCGCCAGCAGGCCGATACCGGCACCAAGATGATCCATCTGGGCAAAAACACCCACAGCCGCATCATCTCCAAGGGGATCAGCGCCGGCAAGGCGCAGAACACCTATCGCGGGCTGGTCCGCATGCTGCCGCGTGCGGCGAACGCGCGCAACTACACGCAGTGCGACAGCCTGCTGATCGGCGATCAGTGCGGGGCACACACCGTGCCCTATATCGAAAGCCGGATCCCGACGGCGAA
>DATBKQ010000582.1:0-9377 GCA_036555825.1 Acetobacteraceae bacterium
GCTACGGAACACTGACCATCGACAACGAGGTTGCCGGCGGCACCGCCGCGTCGGGCCAGCTCGACCTCGCCCCTGGCCTCGATCAGACCGACCTCTGGTTCAGCCAGAGCGGCAACAACCTGTTGATCGACGTGCTGGGCAGCCAGAGCACGATCACCGTGCAGGACTGGTCCGGCGCCAACCCGAGCGCGATCCTCGCCTTCATCAAGGGCGGCGATGGCTTCAGGATCGACACCCAGATCGACCAACTCGTCGGCGCCATGGCGACCTATAGCGCGGACAATCCCGGGTTCAGTCCGGCAACCGCAACCCAGATGCCCACCGATCCGACACTACAGAACGCACTGCAGAGCGCCTGGCATCACTGAGAGCAGCCGCCGCTACATCCGCAACGTCGCGCCTGGTTGACGGCCACCGCAGGCACTCGCCAGACTTGCGCAAGACCCCGGAGAGAAGCGGCATGCGGATCTGTGTCTATGGCGCGGGAGCCATCGGCGGCCACCTCGCGGTGCGCCTCGCGCGCGGCGGTGCGGATGTCGCGGTGCTGGCGCGCGGTGCGCACCTGGCGGCGATCCACCGCGATGGCCTGACGGTGCACACCTCCGAAGGCCAGTTGCACGCGCGCGTGCCGGCGAGCGACGATCCGCGGGCGCTCGGCCCGCAGGACGCCGTGCTGGTGACGGTGAAGGCGCCGGCGCTGCCCGCGGTCGCCACCGGCATCGGGCCGCTGCTGAAGCCCGATACGCCGGTAGCCTTCGTGATGAACGGCATTCCCTGGTTCTACTTCCACGCCATCGGTGGCGAACTGGAAGGCCGCCGGCTGCCGAGGCTCGATCCGGACGATGCGCTGTGGCGCGCCGTCGGGCCCGAGCGGGCGATTGCAGGCGTGGTGTACGCCGCCGCGACCGTCATTGCACCCGGTGTCATCGACCTGGAGAACGCCAATCCCCGGCTTGTGCTGGGCGAACCGGGCGGCAACCAATCGCAGCGCGTGCAGGCGATCGCCGCGCCGCTCAACGCGGGTGGCATGCAGACGATCATCAGCACAAAAATCCGCGACGAGATCTGGAACAAGCTGCTGGGCAACCTCGGCAACGGCCCGCTTTGCGTGCTGGCGCAGGTGAGCATGCAGCGGCTCTACGAAGAACCGCACTGCGTCGATGCGGCACTTCGCATGATGCAGGAAGCACAGGCGGTGGCGAATGCAGTCGGCGCTTACCCGAGCGGCAATCACGAAAAGCGGATCGCCCACAGTCGCGGCATCGATCACAAGCCGAGTATCCTGCAGGACCTGGAGCTGGGCCGTCCGATGGAGATCGACGGCATATTCGATGCACCGCTGGAACTCGCGCGCATGGTGGGTGTGCCGACGCCGACGCTCGACCTGCTGGTGGCGATGGCAAAGGTGCGTGCCCGGGCTGCGGGACTGTATGGGCCTGAGTGTATGCAGAAGAATTAACCCGCTGATCATGAACCAGTAATTCCGCAACCCCACCTTGTTGTTGTCCGGGTTCGGGGGCGGGGCTTGCCACGACGGCGAGAGGATGACTGCGGAACCGCCCGGCACGATCGCTGCCATCCTTCGCGTGCGCAGGCTCGCCCGCAGGAAGGGAGCAGTGTCATGTCGGCTCATGTGGAACGTGCCGAGTTTGCCAAGAATTTGGAGCCGTTCGGTCTGTTGACCGAAGGCGCCGCCGGGGTCGCGGTGATCGTGTTGGCGATCGTCGCGCTTGCCGGCGTTTCTACCCACGTACTGGCCTCGATCGCGGCGATCGTGATCGGCGGCGGGCTGATGATGCAGGCGATGAACAGCGCGGCCGAGCAGTTCAGGCCGCTGGCGGTTCCGGCCACGGCGGTCGCGGTGCAGCGGACCGAGCTCAGCGGCGATGTCCTGGTCGATTGCCTGTGTGGCGTCGCGGGAATCGTGCTGGGCATCCTGGCCCTGGTCGGTGCCGGCGGAACCGCGCTGTTGTCGGCGGCGCTGATAGTCTATGGCGGTGCCTTGCTGGTCGGCGGGGCGGCGAGTGCGCGGCTGCCGGGTCTGGTCGCCCCGAGCGGGATGGAGATGCTGATCGGCCTGGCAGCGGTCGTACTTGGCATCATATCGGTGCTGATGGCGGGTGCGGCGATGCTGGTGCTGATCGGCTTCCTGGCGGTAGGCGCGGCGCTGCTGCTGGTGAGCGCCGCGTTCGGCAACGCCGTGACGCAGTTCTTCCGCACGGCGTAGCGGCCTTCGCCGGCCCGTTTGAAGAAACGTCCGGGACCGGCGCACAATGCGCCGGACCGACGGTGCGGGGAGGAAACTGCCATGGAACGACGGGCGTTCGGACGGACCGGTCTGCAGGTCTCGATTCTGGGTTTCGGGTGCGGTGCGGTGGGCGGCCTGATGGTGCGCGGCGCGCCGCAGGATCAGGAACGCACCATCGCCCGTGCGATCGAGGCGGGGGTCGACTACTTCGACACCGCCGCGATGTACGGAAACGGCGAGTCCGAGAAGAATCTCGGGCGCGTGCTGGCGAAGCTAAACCCGAACGTCATCGTCGGCACCAAGGTGCGCATCGCGTCGAGCGACTTCGGCCGCATCGCTGCCGCGGTAACCGAGTCACTCGATGCCAGCCTGAAGCGGATGGGACGCGAGCAGGTGGACATCTTCCATCTGCACAACGCCATAACCGTGGACGGCGGCGGTGAATCGCTGTCGGCCAAGACGGTGTTGGAAGAGGTAGTGCCGGCGTTCGAGAAGCTGCGCGAGCAGGGCAAGCTGCGGTTCCCCGGCATCACCGCGGTGGGCGACACCGCGGCGCTGCACGAGGTGATCGACTCGCGCAAGTTCGTGTCGGCGCAGGTGAGCTACAACATGCTGAACCCGAGCGCGAGCGAGCCGCTGCCCGCCGGCTATCCGGCGCAGGATTATGGCCGGATGTTCGACCGCACAGAGGCGGCGGGTGTCGGCGTCATCGGCATTCGCGTGCTTGCCGGTGGCGCGCTGAGCGGCACGGCCGAACGCCATCCGATCGCCAGTCCGCCGCCCGACCCGATCGGCTCGGCCAACACTTACGACGCGGACCTGCATCGCGCGCGGCGGCTGTTGCCCCTGGTGCAGCAAGGCCACGCGGCCAGCCTGGCGGAAGCGGCAATTCGCTTTGCCATCGGCCACAAGGCGATGGGCACGATCCTGGTCGGCATGGCGACGCAAGAGCAGTTCGAACAGGCGTTGGCGGCGGTGAACAAGGGGCCGCTGTCGCAGGCGGCGCTGGAGAACCTGGCGGCGCTACAGCGCGGGTTTGCGGGCGAGCGGCGTTAGGCCCCGAGTTGCCGGCCATCAGTGGAGCGGGGTGTGTGGCGTATTCTTCGTATCGTTGCGAGCGAAGCGGAGCAATCCCGGTGCCACCACCGCGCCGACACACCGCATCCTCACGCGCCAGCGCCAGCACCTGGCGGTGCGCCCGAGCAAACTCCTGGCGCAAGGCCTCGCGCGCCCGCAGCAGCGGCGCCATCACAGCCGTCTTCCAGTCAGCGTGAATTTGCGCTCGTCCGCTCCAGGTCTTCCGGCGGAACTCTGGATCGGCAGAGGGGCCGGCCGGTACCGCCGCTACATTCCAGAGGCACCGGCGCCGCCATTGCCGCCTCCGTCGGAGCCCGGCGCGGGTGCGGACACGCTGCCTTGCTGCGGTGCCGGTCGCGATGCCGGGGAGCAGCCGATCAGCGCGAGCATCCCGGCAATGCATATCAGCCGGATCACCTCAGTATCCCCCGCCGCCGCCTCCACCGCCTCCGCCTGACGGGCTGTTCGAACCTTGGTTGGGCCAGGCGGCCGGAGCGGAATTGCCGGCGCGGGTGGCGTCCGAGCAACCGGAAAGGACAACAGCGCAAAGCAGGACCAAGAACCACGGACTGCTCATCGGTGTCTCCAAAGGGCTCTCCCCTGCAGACGCCGGCAGGCGGCATCTATTCCCGGCCGCGCTCGCCTCAAAGCGCGGTGGCGATACGGTCCGCCAATTGCCCGACCGCCTGGCTCATCGCGGTGGCAACCGCGCCGCCGCTATCGCCGGAACCGGCAATTGCGATCTCCGCGTGTTGCGCCGCCCCGCGGCGGTTTCCGTGCTGAATGCTCCAATCGGCGTCAAGCACCACGCGTCCCGACTTGTCCGCCATGAAGCGCAGCACGTTGACCGCGATCGTGCGCGCGCCTTCGGGCACTGTGTCGCCCGGTGCAAGCACCGCGGCGGGTGAAAGGCGTGAGCGGAGATCGCGGATCAGCGCGTTGCGCATCAGTTCGTCCAGCGGAGCCGCCCAGCGATCGACATCCGAGATCTCGATGGCGTTGCCGGGGCCCCTTCTGACCATCCATAGCCGGTCGAGCGTGGCGGGCAGCTCGACGTGTCCGACGGTTACCGGGCCCTTCAGGTGCGCCGGCTGCATCTGTGGCGCGCCAGGCTCGGTGTCCAGCGTATAGAACTGCGTCTTGGGGCTGCTGCCGCAGGCGGTCAGCGCGAGACCCAGCAACAGCACGATCGATCTGCGCCGCATGCGTCCTCAGCCCTTGCCGCGCAACAGCGCTTCGGGGTGCCGATCCAGATAGTCGGCGAGCGAGCGGAGCGACTGCGCCGCCCGGCTCAATTCGTACATGGCGTTGCCGATGCCGGTGGTTTCGGGCTGGTTCTGTACGTGGCCATTGCTTGCCAACAGGCTCTTGGCGGATGCCATCGCGGATTGCGCCTCGTTCGCCACCGCGCGCAGGCGCGCAAGAATCGGCCCGATGTCGCCGCGCGCGGAACGCGTCACCGCATCGATATTGGCCACGCTCTGGTCGAGATGGACCAGCGTGCTGTGCAACTCCGGCGATCGGCTGAGCGCGGCCAACCTTTGTGTCGCGTCGTGCACGTTGTCGGCGATCTGGTCGAGCGGCATCGCGTTCAGCTTGCCGACGAAGCCGCTGACCGAGGCCAACATGCCGCTGATGTCGGACGCCGGCGCCGTCGGCAGTTCCGGCACCGGGCCCGAGCCCAGGCTTGCCGGCGTCGATTGCGGGACAAAGTCCAGGTTCACCGTGTCGCCCCCCACCAGCGGCACGGTCTTGCCGATGCGGGCACGCAGCCCCTGGTCGATCAACTGGCGCATCAACGCGTCCATCTGCGGATGCGGATCGCTTTGCCAGGTCTCGCCATTGGCGAGATGGATGCGCGACGGCTCGATCGCCAGCGTCACCTGCGCGGCGAGTTCTCCCGAGCGGAAATCGTATTGCAGCGTGCTGTCCTGCACCGACCCGACCGGCCGGTTCGCCAGATTGACCGGCGCGCCGGACTGCAGCCCGCCTGCGTCCGAGGCGCTGAAGGTCACATGATAGCGGACCGCCTCGGCTCCCGGGGCATTTTCGGCGGCCGTCCTGCTGTCATACAAGGTGAACCGCGCGCCTTCCTTGGCGACGCCGGACGCGTCGTCTTCCGGCGTTTCGAATGCCACGGCGCCGCTGAACAATGCGCCGACCGACTGGAACTGCACGCGTGGCCCAGCACCGGCCATCGACACCTGGATCGCGCCGGCGCTCCAGAAATGCGTGTTGGCGTGTACCAACCTGTCGAACGGCCGGCGCACGAAAACGAGCATCGTGAACTGCTTGCCGTCGGGCTCAAGCTCTGTCTTTTCCACCGTCCCGACGTCCAGGTCCCGGTAATAGACCGTGGTATCGCGGCTGATCGCGCCAAGCGTCGCGGCAGTCAACGTGTAGTGCGTGCCGGCGACTTCCTCCTTGACCGCCGGTGGCTCGGCCAGTCCCTGGTAGTGGTCCTGCGTCTTGCCTGGGTGCGGCTCCACGCCGATGTGCGGGCCGGAAATCACCGTCTTGAGCGACGACAGATCCTTGATGTTCGGCTTCGTCCCGGCGATCCAGAAGCGGGTGCCCGGACCCAGGTGCCCTTCCATGTCGCTGTTCATCTGCAGCGACACGTCCACGTGGCGCATGTCCTTCTGCAGCTTGACGGACTCGACCTTTCCCACCTCCAGGCCTTCGTATTGCACCTTGGTGTTGTCGGCCTGCACGCCGCCGGCACCTTCGAACGTCACCACCAGCGAAGGGCCCTGCTGGTTGAACTGCCTGAGGACGAGGTAGCCGACGACGAACAGGGCGGCGATCGGTACCCCCCAGATCCAGCCGAACCACCGGCTGCGTTTCTCCTCGGCGTGCGGCACGTCCTGCCGATCCGGCTCCTTGCTCACGGTGCGACCCTTGTGTCGCGCCACGTCAGCCGCGTGTCGCACAGGCGCGCAGCCAGCATTGTCGAGCAGATCACCGCGGAGAGGTCCCTGGTGTAAGGATTCCGTTGCGCAACGCTGAGCGGGACAACCCGGTTGCGGCGGTTAGGTTGGGAGCTTTCACTTTCTCCGGCGCAAGGGCCACGGATCCGGCGGCGCCGGGTTTCCTGTCCTGGTCCGTGCGGGCGCGGGCCAGGAGATCAGGCACATGGCGAAATCAGACGAAGCAAAGCAACCCGCCCAGGTCCCGGGGGATGCCGAGTCCCCCGCGAAGGGGGAAACCGACCGGACGATCGAGCGCGCGGTCCGCCACACCGACGCGACCGAGCCAGCGCAGAGCGCGCAGAAGGAATCCGATCGCAAGCCCTCATAGCCGGTGCTGATTCGCGGCGAGAGCGGGCAACCTGAAGGAGCGCGGGTGACGGAGACGCTCCGGTGGCTTGCTGTACTCGCCGCGATCGTGCTGGTTGTCTGGCTTCTGGCAGACATCGTTCTGGTGATCTTCATGGCCGCGCTGATCGCGGTCATGCTGCGCGGGGTGGCGGACTGGGCGGCCGACCGCGCGGGGATGCCGCAGCGCGTCATGCTCGCGGTCGTGACCGTCCTGGTCGTCGTCCTGCTCGCTGGCTTTCTGTACTACATCGGCCCGCGCCTGCTGGCGCAGTCGCAGGATCTGTGGACGCGGCTGCGGCAGACGCTGGACCAGTTGCACCAGACCTACGGCAACACGCCGTGGGGCAAGGCGCTGTTCAGCGACATCTCGCCGCCGAAGGCAATGCAGGGCCACATCTTCAGCTACGCCGGGACGGTGGCGTCGATGACGCTTGGCGGCGCCCTTACCGGCTTCATTCTGGTCATCACGGCACTCTATTTCGCCATATCGCCCGAAGTGTATGTCGGCGGGCTCGTTCGGCTGTTCCCGCATCGCCATCGGCCGCTCGCCCACACGGTCCTGCGGGACATCGGCGCGACGCTCCGCCGCTGGTCGCTCGGCCAACTGATCGACATGGGCGTGGTTGCGGTGCTGACCGGGGTCGGTCTCGCCATCCTCGGCGTACCCCTGGCGCTCGCCCTGGCGGTCCTGGCCGGGCTGTTCACCTTCGTGCCGTATTTCGGTGCGATCGCCGCCGCGGTCCCGGCGGTGCTGGTCGCATTCACCATCGGCTGGCAGACATCGTTGTGGGTGATCGTGATCTTCGTGATCTGCCATACGGTGGAAGGCTACCTGGTTGCCCCGATCGTGCAGCGCAATACCGCCCGTCTGCCGCCGGCCTTGACCATCCTGTCGATGACCATCCTCGGCACCATCTTCGGGCCTCTCGGCGTCATTCTCGGCGCACCGGTCTGCGCCGCGATCCTGGTGCTGGTACGAGAGGCCTACGTCGGGGCGGCACTCGGCGATGAGATGGAGCAGGATGACTTCTGACAGGCGACGTCATCCTGCGCCACCCTTGTTCTGTTGCGTTCCCCAGACCTCCGGCCGGGGGTCCCCCATCGACTCGTCGGTTGGGAGCCCGATTCCGCCTCTGGTTATCACGCTGTCGGCGCCGAACGGTAGCGGTGGCTTCGGCCTGGGGTTTGCTTTCGAGCAAATCCGCTTGGTAGGTTCGCGCCGAACACGCGCCGCCCGGGGAGTATCAATGGTTCCGACGATCGAACAACAGACCATGCGCAAGGTGTATCTGCGCCTGCTGCCGCTTGCCATGGTCGTGTATTTTTTCTGCTATCTCGACCGCATCAACGTGAGCTTCGCCGCGTTGCAGATGAACGCCAGCATCGGGCTGACCGCTGCCGCCTACGGCCTCAGCTCCACCGCCTTCTATATCGGCTATTGCCTGTTCGAGGTGCCTTCCAACGTCATCCTCGACAAGGTCGGCGCACGCATCTGGATCGCGCGGATCATGATCACCTGGGGACTTTGCTCCGGCGCCACGGCGTTCGCCACCGGGCCGGTCAGCTTCCTCACCATCCGGCTGCTGCTGGGGTTTGCGGAGGCCGGCCTGTTCCCTGGCATCGTTCTGTTGTTCACCTACTGGTTCCCCGACCACCACCGGGCGCGCATCGTCTCCAGCTTCACGCTCGCGCTGCCGATTTCAGTCGCTCTCGGCGCGCCGGTGTCCACCGCGATCCTCGGCCTCGACGGGCTCCTGGGGTACGCCGGGTGGAAGTGGATCTTCCTGCTCGAGGCGCTGCCGACAATCCTGATCGGCATCTTCGTGCTGTTCGCGCTCACCGACCGGCCGGCGAACGCACGCTGGCTCAATGCCGAGCAGAAGGACTGGCTCATCACCACGCTGGAGCACGAGCGGCGCGCGGTCGAGCGCGCCGGCAGGTTCAGCATGTGGCAGGCGTTGGTGAACCCGAAGATCCTGCTGCTGTCGATCAACTACCTGGGGATCGTGACCGCCAGCCTGGGCCTTTTGCTGTTCATCCCGCAGATCATCAAGTCGCTCGGGGCCACCAACATGGGGGCGGGCTTCGGCACGACACTCGCCTACGTGTGCGGTGCCATCAGCATGGTGGCCTGGGGCTGGATCTCGGACAGAATGGGCGAGCGGCGCTGGAACCTGTTCTGGGCCTGCACCCTGGCGACCGTCGGCCTGGTGATAGCGGGCATGTGCATGGGAACCTGGTGGTCGCTGGTCGGCATGTGCCTGGCCGCCGCGGGATTCTATGGCACCAAGGGGCCGTTCTGGTCGATGCCGTCGATGATGCTCACCGGTGCCGCGGCGGCCGCCGGCATCGCCTGGATCAACTCGATCGGCAACGTTGGCGGCGCGGTGGGGCCGGCCCTGGTGGGCTGGATCAAGGACTTCACCGGCAGCTACGCCGGCGGCCTGTATGGGCTGGCGGCATTCACCGGCATCTCCGCACTGATTGCGGCCTTCTGGCTGCAGATCCCCCGCCGGGTGCCGGTGCGCGGGCGGGTCAGCGTGGCGGCCGAATAGGCAACTTGACGTCCGGCCCGTCCGGTCGCCATCTGAGGCCATGCCAGACGGCCGGACGGCCGCTGCCGTCGTGAGGCGGCAGAGGAAAGTCCGGGCTCCACGGGAATACGGTGCCGGATAACCTCCGGCGGGGGCGACCCCAGGGAAAGTGCCACAGAAAACACACCGCCCGCGCAA
>DATBKQ010000583.1:0-4885 GCA_036555825.1 Acetobacteraceae bacterium
TGCCGCGTCATGGAGTTGCCCGAGCAGATGCAGCCGCTCGCAATGGATGGTGTCGCCGTTCGGGCCGAAGGTCGGGCCCGCGGCGAACACCGGGAAGCCGAGATGCGCGGCGGCCGCATCGATGGCGGCGATGTTCTTCCCTGCGTCCCACAGCCGGCCCGCGGTGAATACGCGCCGCCGGCGATCGGCCTTGCCTGGCAGCGGGCGGCGGCCGTTCAGCACCGGATGGATTGGCCGAGAGGAACGATACTGCGCGATCAGCGCGGCGGCGAAGCTTCGGGTCGGCGCGATCACCGCGTTGGCGCGCGCGATCCCGCGCTCGACGGCAGCGGCGCGCCAGGCGAGATCGGCGGGCATCGCGCCGCCGCGTACCGCCGACCACCATGTGCCCACACACGAATGCGCCACCGCGACGACCGGTGCCGGCCAGGTTGCGTTGCCGACCAGCGCCGGCGTGTGCAGGTGCACCGAATCGACCCGCGCCCGCGCCGCCACACCGGCCAGCACATGCGCGGCGTCGGCCAACTGCGTGGGACCGTCGGCCAGCCAGTCCAGCGGCAGATCGGTACAGAACAGCCGCAGCCCCGGAATGGCCTCGGCTTCCCGCCGCTGCGCGACGTTCGGCGAGGGACCGAGCGTGACCAGTGTCACGCAGGCGCCACGGCGGGCAAAGCCATGCGCAAGTTCCAGCGAATAGCGCCAGACACCGCCGACCGTGTCCGTGGTGATCAGGATGCGCTTCAGCACGCGCACGCCTCCAGCTCGGGCAGCGGCAGCGGGGCAACTTCCTGGATGTCGCTGAAGGCAGCGAACTGCCGGAGATAGTGCGCGTGCGCGCGTTCCCAGGCGTGTTCGTCCGGCTCGCCCCACAGGCGCCGATAGTCGGGCGAACTCGGATACGGAAACAGCGGCACGGGGTCGTTGGCCCATACGCCCTCGCGCTGCAAGGTCGCACGCCATGCGTCGATCGTTGCCGTGTCGTCGCCGACCGACTTGATCAGGTTCGCCTGTACGAACGGGATGCATCGGCGTGCGCGGATCAGCAGCGATGTCAGCTCTTCGGTGCTCAGCCGGCAGTTCTTGTCGAGGGCGGCGCGGCCTGCCGGTGTCAGGCTCTCCACGCCGGCCTCGACCGAAACGCAACCGGCGGCACCGAGCAGGTCGAGCATGTCCGGCTTCCACAGATCGATCCGCGTCTGCACGCCGAAGCGCACATCGCGCCGGCACAGCGCTTCCAGCAACGGACGCTGCGGCAGGAAGATCTCGTCGATGAAGTAAAGATATCCGACGCCCTGCCCGATCAGTGCGTCGATCTCCGTCAACAGCAGATCCAGTCGCCGTCGGCGGTAGCGGTCGCGATAGTCGAGCTTGGCGCAGAAGGTGCATGCATAGGGGCAACCGCGCGACGCCTCGACTTCCGCGCCGGGCACATCGGGTGCTGACTCGAACCGGTGATGGTGATGCCGATGCCGCCGTATCCACGAATCCGGCCAGGCAAGCGCCGGCGTATCGACGAACGCGGCGGCCTGCGGCGGCCCGTTGACTCGGACACCGCCATCCGGGTCGCGCCACGCCGCGCCCGGCAAGCCTGCCGGTCCGCCGGCATCGGCCAGCGCGACGATGCTCTCGTCGCATTCGCCGCGCAGCACCACATCGGCGCCGAGTTTTCGCAAGGTCGCGGCCGGCGTGGCCGAACCATGCGGGCCGACGGCAACGGTCATCGCGTCCGGCAACCGGGCGATCATGTCGCGGGGCACGCGAAGCTCGGGTGGAGCGCAGCGCCAGAACAGGTAACTCGGCGCGGTCGTCACCACGACCATGTCGGCGGCGAACCCCGCGACAGCGGCGGCAAGCTCCGCCGCCTCCTGTCCGAACAGATGCCCGTCGAGCATCAGCGTGGCGTGTCCGCGCCGCTTCAGCGCTGCCTCGGCGTAGGCGAGTTCCAGCGGCAGGTGCGGCTCGCGACAACCGAAGTAGATGCTGTGCTCGAATCGCCAGCACGGATTGATCAGCGCGACCCTCATGCCGCGACGGCTCCCGCCGTGCGCGGCCGGGATCGGAAGGCCACATCGCGGTTTCCGGCAAGCCAGCGGAGCAGTGCGGCCACGCCGCTTCGCCACGGTGTCGGTTCCGGCAGTTCGAGCGCCTCATGCACACGGCGTGTGTCGGACACATAATAGCGCTGATCGTCCGGGCGCCACGGCGCGAAGTATCGCTCGACCGGCCGTCCGATCAGGGATTCGATGTGCCGGATCAACAGCAGCAGACTGATCGCATTGGTCGGTCCGCCGCCGAGATTGAATGCCTGGCCCGCCAGGCGATGCGCGTTGCGCAGGGCCGCGACGTAGGTGCGCACCGCGTCTTCGACGAACAGCACGTCGCGCACCTGCCTGCCGTCGCCATAGATGGTGATCGGCTTGCCCGCCAGGGCGCGCAGCGCGAAATGCGCCACCCAGCCCTGGTCCTCGGTGCCGAACTGCCGGGGGCCGTAGATACAACTCATGCGCAGCACGACGGTCGGCACGGCAAAGTTCCGCGCATAGTCCAGCACGTATTGGTCCGCCGCGCCCTTCGAGCAGCCGTATGGCGTGCGGAAGTCGAGCGGCTGGCGTTCGTCCACGCCGTGACAAAGCGAGGTGTTCTCGGGTGTGTAGGCGTTGCCGGCAAGCACCAGTTCGCGCCCGTCCAGGTCGCCATACACCTTGTTGGTGCTGGCAAACACGCACGGTACCGGGCTGTGCCTCAGCGCCTCCAGCACATTCAAGGTGCCGAGCAGGTTCACTTCGAAATCCTCGCGCGGATCCTGCAGGCTGGTTGTCACCGCGACCTGCGCGGCGAGATGGAACACTCCGGCCGCGTCCGCCACCGCGTGCCGTACTTCCGCGCGGTTGCGCACGTCGGCGATGATCGCCGCTATCCGCCGCGGATGCCGCTTGCGCAGCCACTCCAGATTGGATTCGACGCCAGGTCTCGCCAGCGAATCGTAGATCAGCACATTCTCGCCTTCGGCCGCCAGCCGGTCGGCGAGATTGCAGCCGATGAAACCGGCACCACCCGTGACCAGCAGGGGCCTCATGCCACCAGGCCTCGCTGCTCGAGTTCCCGCGTCGCTTCGCCGGCGCGATCCACTGCGTTCTGCTGCTCCACCCAGGCAGCAAGCTCCTGCATGCCTTCATCGAGCGAACGGCGCGGCCGAAATCCGAGCTGCCGCCGCGCCAGCGTGATATCGGCAAAGCAATGTCTGATGTCGCCGGCCCTTGCCTTGCCGAGAACCTGCGGCGTCAGATCGGGCCTTCCCATGGCCGCCGCCAGGCGCCTGGCGACCTCGCTGATGCTGATCGACCGGCCGCTGCCGATGTTGAACACCTGCCCGGCCGCGCCAGGCGAATCGAGTGCCAGCATGAAGGCGTCCGCGACATCCTCGACATGAACGAAGTCGCGCCGCTGCGCACCGTCCTCGAAGATCGACGGTCGGTTCCCGTTCAGCAGGCGGGAAGCGAAGATCGCCAGCACGCCGGTGTACGGGTTCGACAATGCCTGGCCCGGCCCGTAGGCATTGAACAACCGCAGTGCCACGCCGGCGATGCCGTACGCCCGCGCGAATGTCAGCACCAGACGTTCCTGCACGAACTTGTTGATGGCGTACACCGACGCAAGCGACGGCCGCTTCGTCTCCGGAGTGGCGATCGGCAGCAGCGGTTCGCCGGCATCATCTGTCGGATCCCAGTCACCGGACGGTGCGCGCGGGCTTCGCACGGCATCTTCCACCAGCCTGCCGCCTGCGGTGCGATACAGACCCTCGCCATAGATGCTCATCGACGATGCGACGATGATGCGCTCGACCGGGTGAGCCAGAAGCGATTGCAGCAGCACGGCCGTGCCGAGATCGTTGGTCGCAACGTAGCGTTCTATTTCGTACATACTTTGACCGACGCCGACCTCGGCTGCGAGGTGGATGACAGCGTCGCAGCCGCGCACCGCCTGTCGCATCAGGTTTGCATCGCGCACATCGCCACGAATGAATTCGGTATTCTGAATGACAGGGCTTGCCCGGCTGTCGCTGTGCACCTGTTCGTGCAGCCGATCGATCACCCGCACCAGATGGCCAAGCTGAAGCAGCGCCTGGCAAACGTGTCTGCCAATGAAACCGGCCCCGCCGGTGACCAATATGCGTCGTGGCACTGCGACCTCTTTCGCCTTCATATCGACCTGGAGATGAGGCGCGCCGATTTGGCGCGAGTTGCCTCTGTTTCGTGATGCAGGTTCAACACAGGAAAGATGAAGATGTTCCGTCACACTCCGTTGAGGCGCATCGGCGTGCCGCACGCATAAGCTGGTGATCGCGCAACCGCTCCCGCGATCAATGCTTCAGGTGCCAAGCTTTTTTGCAAGGAGCTGGGGACGAACATGGCGCAGGCTTCGATGACCACCGACCACAAGGCAATCCGCCGATGGGCCGAGGAACGCGGTGGCAGACCCGCTCGCGTGAAAGGCACCGAGGATCGCAGCGGTGAAGGCATCCTGCGGTTCGACTTCGCCGAGCCGGAAGAAAAACTGGAGAGCATTTCCTGGGATGAGTTCTTCGAGACCTTCGAGGACCGCAAACTGGCGCTGCTGCACCAGGACAAGACGGCCGACGGCAAGACCAGCCGCTTTTTCAAGTTCGTTCGACGCGACGGCGGCTGAGCCTGCTCGCGCGCACGCTCACTGAACGGGTGGCCGATCCGACGCACTGCTGCCGATCCGGATCGCATCGTCAGTCACCGTGATGCGGGTCTGCCGGCAACCGGGGGAACCACTCTGCATTGTTCGGCCGGACTGAAACCGCACCGTCAGCTCAGCCAGGCAGTCGCGACTGGGCATCGCCACATTGCGCCCCTGTCGC
>DATBKQ010000584.1:0-2139 GCA_036555825.1 Acetobacteraceae bacterium
GCCGATGGCATGGAGGCGATCCATGTGCATCTGACCAATACCTCCAATCTGCCGGCCGAGGCGCTGGAGAACGAATACGCACTGCTGGTGGATGAATACGCGCTGGTGCCGGACTCGGGCGGCGCCGGCCGGCACCGCGGCGGCCTCGGCATCGCGCGGCAGATCAGGGCGATGCGCGATGGCGTCGTCTTCTCGGTCCGGTCCGACGGACATGTGCTCGGCGCGCCAGGACTGGCCGGCGGCAAGCCAGGCGGAACCGCACGGCTGATCCGGAACTTCGGCACCGGGCGGGAGGAGACACTTTCCTCCAAGACGGCCAGTATCGAACTCGCCGCCGGCGAGACGGTGAGGATCGAGACCGGCGGCGGCGGCGGATTCGGCGATCCGGCCGGGCGCGACCCCCGGGCAGTCGCACAGGACTTGCGCAATGGCAAGGTTTCTTCCGCAATTTCGTCAAATGGTTGAGCCAGTTCACAGTTTTGCCATCCCACCACTGGTAGTCTAAAACCAGCGCGAACCTGGGGGTCAGATGCCGGCAGAGCGCGAGGTCGTTCGTTTCCTGTCCGCCTATCAGGCGATTTGGCACGCGCACTTTCCTAGCTTGTTCCGGCGGGCGCAGTGGCACATCGTGACGCATCTCTGCACCCAGGGACGCGAGGGCGCCGCGGTCGGCGAACTGTACGGCCTGGTCAAGCAGGTGTTCCTGCTCGATGACTCGACGGTCAAGGAACGCATCCTCGGGATCAAGGAATTGCAGCTCTGCGTGGTCGATCCACCGGACGCGGCGCTATCGGCACGCTCGGTTGTGGTTCCGACACCGATGCTGCTCGATCTGTTCGATCGCCATCTGATCGCACTGGCCAAGGAACTCGGTGCGGCGGCGTCGCGGCTGGATCCGGCGACACGGCTCGCACCGCCGCATCGGCTCGACGCGGAGCAGCGGCGGATCATCCTGCAATCGCTCGAGCGTTGCCGTGAACCCTGGCGCCAAGCGCTCGATCGGATCTTCGATGCGATCAACCTATCGCGCGCGCGCCGGGTCGAGGCGGTCCGCCATCTGAATTCGCTCTCCCACTGGACGCTGCTGCACATGGCGGTCGAGCTGCGCTACGGCGTCTCGAGCTTCGCCGGAGGTGAACGGGGGATCCTGGCCGACCAGATGGCGGCGACGCTGCTCAACCTGACGGGACAGAACTTCCAAACGACGCGGGACCATATTTCCTACCTGATGTCGCTGGGGCTGCTGGAACGCCAGCCAGGCAAGTCGCTGCGCGTGGCGCTGTCCGCCTCGGCCGCCGCCGAATTCCATCAGGCGCTGGGCGCCGCCGCGGCCGCCTTGCCCGGGGTCGCCCGCGCGCTTGCCGCCGCCTCTCCCGAGCCGGCCGACGATGAAGCCGGCGAGGCGACGCTCAACCTGCGGCCGGGGCAGGCCACGTCCGCCGCGACGGAACCCCAACATCACCTGGTGATCGTGCAGCCCGAATCCGCGGTGCGGCGTGTGGCCTTGCAACCAGGCTCGCTGACAATCGGCCGCGCCCCGCCCAGCACCCTGCTGCTGGAGGCGCCCGAGGTCTCGCGCGCCCATTGCCGCATCGATGTGGCGGGCGACGAGGTCACCGTCACCGACCTGAAATCGACCAACGGCACATTCATCGACAACAAGCGGCTGACCGGAACGGCGCCGCTGCCGCACGGCGCGCTGCTGCGGGTCGGCAACTACGTGTTGACCTGCGAATATCAAAGCGTGCTGCGCTTCGATGCCGCCGACACGACGCAACGCAGGCACTTTGGCGAAGTCACGGTGCTGCGGGCGCGGCGCGGCCGCGCGTCGTAAGGAACAAAACGAAAAAGTCGACGCAAACAGGCGCGGAATTTTCTCCGGAAAGGCAGTGCTTCCGCCAAGGATTTCCCGGTGGATTTTTCCCCGGAAGTGTCGGGGTTTGCTTCCTGTTTCGCAATTGGGGGTATCGGCCTACGTCTTAGGGCGCGGCGCGCGATGCCGCGCCGCGATCGCCACAATGGCTGGTGGCATTACTGCTGGCGCCACCAATGCCGATCAGGTCCTGTGATACGTCCTCCCCGAACTCGTATCATCGGTCCCCGCTTGGTCGGCACGGCGTCCGGGAGCAGGCATGCGAG
>DATBKQ010000585.1:0-2751 GCA_036555825.1 Acetobacteraceae bacterium
GCTGCGCCTGGTGGACCGCCTCCTTGTTGCGTGGCAGCAGCAGGCTGTTCGAGGACCGGCTGCCGGTGTTCGCGGCAATCGGCACGGTGCTGCTGGTCGTGCCGGCGGGGGATCTCGGACAACGGGAACACCTGCTGGTTGCGGCGACCTTACCCTATCTTGCCTTGCTCGCCCGATCGCTCGACGGACAGCGATCGGCACGGCGCGACGCGATGATCGCCGGGGCGTTGGCCGGACTGGGCTGCGCACTGAAGCCGCGGTACGCGGGTGTGTTTGTCGTGCTCGAGGGACTCTCGCTGCTGCGTGGCGTCAGCCCGATGAACCCCAGGTTGCTCGCGGCAGGGGTCGCCATGCTGGCGTATGCCGGGCTGGTCGGGTTGTTCTGCCCTGCTTACCTGCGCCGCGCCGTGCCCCTGGCGCTGGCGCTGTATGGCGCCACCGACGTGCCGCTGCGGCATCTGGTGGCCGACAGCCTGCGACTGATGTTCGGACAGGCCGTTGCACTGGCGCTATGGTGGCACCGCCGCAAACGGATGCCGGAAGCCAGCCTGATGCTCACTTTGGTGGTGTTCGCGATCACCTCCACCGCAATCTGCTTCATGGATGGCAAGGACTGGTTCTATCACCGGTTGCCGGCGACCATTGCCACCGTGCTGGCGCTGATGTGCTGGGTCGCCTCGGCGCTGCTGCACCGGCACGCGATTTCGCGGCGCGCGTGGCTGCCGGTCGCGGTGGGAGCCGTTGCCTTCGTGGCCTTCCTGGTCGCGGCGTTTCAGCGACTGGAGCCTCAGATGGCACTCGCGGTGGAGCCCGAGCAGAACACGATCACGAAGCTGGAACGGCTGATCCGTTCGCAGCACGCGCGGACCTACATCGCCTTTTCCGAGTGGATCGCGCTGGGCTTTCCGGTGGTCAACAACACCGGGGTGACCTGGGCCTCGCGCTTCGATTCGATGTGGGCCCTCAAGGGCGAACTGTGGCGGGTCCGCTTCGACCCAGCCGGCGCGAAAGCCTGGCCGATCCGGCACTGGGTGGCACACGACTTCATCGTGGGTTGTCCCGACATCGCTGTGGTCGATACCCGCGAGGGCGTGGTGAACTATGTCGGTGTGCTCAGCGCGTCGGACCCGGCATTTGCGCGCGCTTGGTCGCGCTATCGGCAGATCGCCGCGTTCGATGGTCTGGTGGTCTACCGTCGGGCGGCCACCGGGTGCATCGATCCGTGGGTGGCGGCCGAGCCGGCGCGTTAGAGACAGGCTCGTTCGTTCCGCGCCGGCGATGATCGCGCTTCCAAGCCCACAGCAGCTTCGCTATCTGACGGCGTTGGCTGAATTTCGGCACTTCGGCCGTGCCGCGCTGGCCTGTGCCGTGACCCAGTCCACGCTCTCTGCCGGCATCCTGACCCTGGAGCGCCAGCTCGACGCAGCGATACTTGACCGCAGCGCGGGCAAGCACGTGGTGTTCACGCCGATCGGGCTGGAACTGATCGAGCGGGCCGGCACCGCGCTGGCCGCGCTGGAGGCTGTCGCGGAGGCGGCCAACGCCGCGCGGACCCCGATGAGCGGCCCGCTGCGGCTGGGGGTGATTCCCACGGTCGGGCCGTTTCTGCTGCCCCGGTTGATGCCGGTGCTGCGCCACGGCTTTCCGCAGCTCCGTCTCTATCTGCGCGAGGACACCACGGCCAGGCTGGTGGAGCGACTGGCGGCAAACCGGTTGGACGTGCTGCTGCTCGCGCTGCCGTGCGATTGCGGCGGCGCCGATGCCTTGCCAATCGCGCAGGACGAGTTCCTGGCGGCACTGCCGAAAGGGCATTGGCTGGCGGCTCAGCCGAGAGTGCCGGTCGCGGCGCTTGCCGGCGAGCGGCTGCTGTTGCTGGAGGACGGTCATTGTCTGCGCGACCAGGCGCTGGCCGTCTGCGGACTGCTGGCCGGCGATCGCGAGGGACAGGATGGGTTCGCTGCGACCAGCCTGCACACGCTGGTGCAGATGGTGGCCGGTGGTCTTGGGGTGACATTGTTGCCCCGGCTCGCGGTCGCCGCCGGGGTGACGGCTGGCACCGACGTCGAGTTGCGCCCCCTTGCCGGCGCGGGTGCGTGGCGCACACTGGGCATTGCCTGGCGTCCAAACGCGCCGCGCGCTGCGGAGTATCGCTCGCTGCTGCCGCTCCTGACCGAGACCTGCCGTGAGGCGCTGGGTTCCTCACGCCCCGAAGCGGTGTCAGAATAACGCATGACCGAGAGCCCCTACCTGTTCCGTGCTGCCGCCCATCCACTTCGCCCGATCAGCGATCGTCTGAAGGTGCGGGAGGCGGTGTCGGGATTCGGGATTGCGCTCCGCTACCAGGAGCGCGCACCGGGTCCGCCCGACGCGCCTGGTCCGGATTGGTGCGAGACGGGCCATTCCATATTCATCCTGTCCGGCCGCATCCGGTACACATTCGACGATCACAGCGTGGAAGCGGGACCTGGCGATATGCTGCACATCCCGGCCGGCCGCGCGCATCGCCACAAGCCGATCGTGGTGGGCGAGGAGGTGGTTCGTTACGTGCTGACCGAGTTCGCTTAAAGCTTGATGAGGTCGGGTTGACCTCATCATGCTTTAGCCGGGCTTATACCAAGTCCTCATGACGGCGACTCATGAGGGATTCCCCGACGCGGTGTTGATCTGATTCAAGGCTGGCGGACAGAGGAGGTTCGCCATGCGTCAGCCGATCCCGTTGAGAGCGGATTACGATGCGACGCGGCTGCGTCG
>DATBKQ010000586.1:0-14459 GCA_036555825.1 Acetobacteraceae bacterium
ACCGCGCGCATCATTGCCACCACCCCACGATGGGCTTGCCCAGGCTGTTGGGCAGCAGGTCGTCGAAGTAGAGATGGAACTGCGCGATCACACCCACGTGCGAGCCGGTCTGCCGGTTGCCCGGGATCAGCGCCTCGACACTCACCGCATAGGCCTGCGCCGTGTAGTTGATGCCGACCCCGAAAAGGTACTGCGTGCTGGCCTGGTTGGGTCGGCTGGCCGGCGACGACCAAGCGACTTCGACCACGGGTGTCAGCCGGTTGACGAATTCCGGCCAGCCGAAATCCTTCACCTGCCCTTGCAGGTAGCGGAGGCTGTACTGCAGCGACAGACCGCCGGTCCACAGGTTGGACGTGCCGTTGTTGAACAGGGGATTGCCGGTGTCCGCATCGAAGCCGGTCACCTTCAGTTTCTTGTCGGCGATCGAATAGCCGAACGTTCCGGTCAACGCGAGCGGCCGCAGCAGCCCGATCGGCAGGTCGCCGAACCCCTTGCCCCAGAAGATGGTCGGGGTCGTGGAGCTGGTCTGATCCACATCGAGTGCGGCACCGGAGACGCCCGTCGCGCCGGTGCGTCCAAACTCGCGGAACACACCGAGCGACAGCATGAACTCGTGTTCTGGATTGACGTAGATCTTGTACTTCAGTCCCAGCTCCACATTCTCCCACCCACTTGCGGTTCCTGCGCCAGGGGTGTGCAGCCACTGATAGCCGTCCGCGATCGAGAAGCCGAAATTCTCGGTGATCCGTTTGTCGAATTCGAAATCGAGCCCATACAGCCCCGGCGTGGAACCGCCATCGCCGGGTTGCGGCAGATAAGAGAACGTTGGCAACGATGCCTCGTCCGCCACGTTGGGGTCGTCGATCAGCAACGTGCTGATGAACATGTGCGGGCCGGCGAAGCCGTGTGCCCATGCGGCGATCGGTAACGCACACGCGCCGGCCAGCGCGGCCGCTAACTTTGATTGTTGCATCGAGAACTCCCTGAATCGAGTAACCGACGCCGGCACGATCGGCGTCGGCCCATTGGTGTGGCGAGACTCAGCTCAGGAACGGTGGACCGCGCGGCTGCGCGGCGATCGGCGGGGACAGCGGCGGCGCACGGGGCTGCGCCATCGCGAAGTTCGCCAGGGTAATCGCGTTGCGGCTGTTCGGTGTCACGGCCGATGCCGGCACAACGACAAACCCGCCGTGGAATTGGCAGATCGTGCACAGCACGCAGTCATGCCCGTGATGTACCGGCTGCGCGGGTTGCGGCTGCCCTTGCTCGACGTCGGCATGACAGATCGGCGTGCCATCCGGCACGCCGGGGCCGGCGCCGACTGCACCCCATGACATCGTGGCCACCAGCGCCACCTGGCACCAGGCCGCCAACCATGCCATTGCGAACGCGACCGCAGACTTCATCAGCCACGCGCCATCGTGACAACACCGCCCCAGTAGCGCCGCGCCACGCCAGTGGCAAGTTGGCTGAACACCGCAAGCAGGTAGATCGTGCTGCTCAGCGCGGTGATCCAGAAGCTGGTCGGCCAGTCTGTCGCATAGGCAAGCGCGAGCCCAAGCCAGGCTTCGGCGAGTGCCAGAACGACCGACAGCGCGATGCCGCTCCAGAAACGGGCGGTCAAACGCTGCGCCGCGGCGGCGGGTCCGACCATCAGCGCGAATACCAGCAACACTCCCACGATCTGCGCGCACTCGGCCACGCCGAGGGCGGCGACCGCCAGGAACAGCACCGAAATCAGCCGCAACGAAACACCTTTCGCCTCGGCCAGTTCGGGCTGCAGGCTGGCGAACAGCAATGGCCTTGCCATCGCGGCGAGGGCGGCGGTTGCCAGCACGGCAATCGCCAACAGCGACCAGACCGTCGTGCCCTCGATCGCGAGCACGTTGCCGAACAGCAGCGCGGTGACCTGTGTGGCATAGGCGGTGAAGAAGTTCAGAAACAACAGCCCGAGCCCGAGCGACATCGCCAGCACGATGCCGATGGCGACATCGCGTTGCTGCAGCCTGTCATCCAACAGCCCCATCGATACGCCGGCGAGCAGCGTCATGAGGAGCATCCCCCACAGCGGAGAGAGACCGATCAAAACCGCACCGGTCGCGCCGGCGAACCCGACATGCGAGAGCGCATGGCCGGCGAAGGTCTGCGACCGGAGCACGAGGAAAAAGCCGATCAGCCCGCACAGCACGGCAACAATGCCGGCGGCGGCAATTGCATTCTGCATGAAGTCATACGTGAACATGGTGCTCCGCATGGTCATGCCGATGCGCGTCGCGCTCGACGTCGTGGCCACCCGACATGACGAAAACCCGGCCATTCAGCCGCACCACATCGATTTCGGATCCATAAAGCCGCGACAGCACCGGCCCGGTGACTACCTCCTCGACCGTGCCAAGCGCCCCATGTCCCTGGCCGAGATAAAGCACCCGATCGAGCGCGCTCAGCAGCGGATTGAGTTCGTGCGCGCTGAACAGCACCGTCATGCCAAGCTCTCGCTGCAGCGTGCGGGTGAGCTCGACCACGGCGCGCTGATGGTGTGGATCGAGGCTGATCAGCGGTTCGTCGAGCAGCAGCAGGCGGGGTTGTCCCAGCAGCGCCTGCGCCAACAGCAGACGCTGCCGCTCGCCACCGGAGGTCTCCGCCAGCGGCCGCTGCGCGAGCTCCGTGGCCTGCACCCGCTCCAGCGCCCAGGCGACCCGCCTGCGAGCGGCGCGGTCGAGCACCGGCAAGCCCCAACGATGGCCCTCAACCCCGCTGGCGACAAAATCCCGACCGGAGAGCCGCAGGTGGTCCAGCCCGCCGCGGGCCTGCGGCATGTAGCCGATCGCGGGATTGCCGCGCCGGACCGGCTTTCCCAGCACGCGGATGGTGCCGCCGCGTGGCGGCAGCAGACCCAGGATCGCGCGCATCAGGGTCGTTTTGCCGGAGCCGTTCGGACCCAGCACTCCGACGAACTCATTGTGCCGGAATCTCAGATCGATGTCCGCCAGGACGAGCCGCGAGCCGAACGCCAGCGTGACTCTGCGCAATTCAATCGCATTCATGGTGGCGCGCCGGCCAGCGCGTGATCGATCGCATCGAGCTCGTCCATCATCCAGCCCTGGTAATGCCGCCCGGCCGGTTCGGTCTCGGTCACGCCGACGGCCGGCACCCCTGCCGTCTCGGCGATCGCCATCAGGCGTCTTGCCATGGGGTCGGTGGCCTGGCGGTTGTACAGCAGCAGCCGTACGGCGCGTCTTCTCAGGTCGTTCTCGAACGCGGCGACATCGGATGCGCGTGGCTCCGCATTGTTCATCACGGCAAGCTGGAAGCGCTCGTTCCGCATTTCGAACCCAAGCGCGGCCGCCATGTAGCCGAACACCGGCTCGGTCGCGGTCACCGCGATGCCGGCATGGTCGTGGCGCATTTCGCCGATTTTCGCCTCGAGCGGTCGCAACGAAACCAGGAACGCGTCGAGGTTCCGCTCGAGGTCGTCGCGGTGTACCGGGGCCCGTGCGGCAAGCGCGGCGGTCAGTGCCGCGGCGTAGGCCGGCACGGTCGGCGGATCGTACCAGATATGCGGATTGTCTTTGGCGTGGCGGTGCACCAGCTCCGCCACGACGATGACCTGACGCTTCGCCGACTTCGCCGCCGCGAGCAGCCTCGGCATCCAGGGATCGTAACCGGCGCCATTGTACACCACGATGTCGGCCGCGGAGAGCAGGCGCGGCACGGCGGGGCTCGCCTCGAACAGATGCGGGTCCTGATCCGGATTGCTCAGGATGCTGGTGACGGTCGCCGCGCTGCCCGCGATCTGCTGTGCCACATCGCCGTAGAAGTTCTCCGCCGCGACGATGCTGACCGCATCCTGGGCAGCGGCCCGGCCGGCGATCAGGCCGAGTATCACGGACAACGCCCGGAGTGCGATCATAACGTGCCCTGCGCGGCGGAAAATGATATGTAATACTATAACGCAGCGCGTGCAACCGCCGGGTCCGGTGCTAATATGGGCCGGCTCGAGGGGAGATCGAATGGCCGGGGAATTCTCGCGGCGGACGGAAATCTTGCTCAACCGGGCGGAGCTGATCTGCGAACATCGCGGTGCCAGCCTGACGGAACTGCGTCGGCAGGTCCTCGGCATGATCCTGGACGCCGCGGGGCCAACCGGTGCCTACGAGCTGTTGGACCGGCTGCGTCAGATGCGGCGCGGCGCGGCGCCCCCTACAATATACCGCACGCTCGATTTCCTGCTGGAGCAGGGGCTGATCCACCGCGTCGAGCGGCTTTCCGCCTTCGTCGGCTGCGTCGCCGGATGCACCGCCGAACCGGACGGTGCAAGCCACGCACATGCCGCGCAGTTCCTGATCTGTCGCAACTGCGGGCGCGTCGTCGAGATGCAGGATCATGACGTGGCGGCTGTCCTGGCACGGGTCGCGAAGGAAGCCGGCTTCACTATCAGCAATGCCACGGTCGAGGCGGAGGGGCTGTGCAGCACGTGCCGCTCCGCGGCGGCGCCGGATCGCGCGCGCAGGCACTGATTGGCGCGCGCGGTCAAACGGCGGACCCGGCCTGCCCCGCATACCCCCGATCGCCGCCGACCGGAGCGGGTCAAAGGCTATCCCTACGCGTTCCACATCGCGCTCGACGGCAACGGGATCAACGGACTGGAAGGCATGGCGGGGGTCTGCCTGTTCCTGTTCGATCCGGCCGGCAACCGCTATGCCTACAAGGTCGTATACTTCGACGGGATCGCCGCCGGCCACGCGGTGTCGGTCAATCCCGCCGGCACCGTGGGCTATCTGGGCAACGCCGGCCAGCATCTGCTGTTCTACGACGCGCACACCCTGAACGAGCTGGACCGCATCTCGACCCTGCGGTTCGAAACCGCCCGCACCTCGCTGCAAGGCAGTACGCACGTGGTCTGGCTGACGGATGATGAAGTCGTCACACCGATCGGCGAGCATTTCTACGCGTTCCGGCTGGGCGATCTGGCGAACCCGCGCCGGCTGGTGCGACACGGCGTCAAGCTGCCGCACGGAATGAAGCGCACGGCATCCGGCCGATATGTCGTGTACGGCTCGATGGACAATCCCGCCGATGGCGCGGCCGGCGAAGCATGCCATGTCGGCATCTGGGACCGGCGCACCAACCGTGTGACCGTGCTGCCGCTGCCGGCGACCTGCTGGCACGTCGCGGCGCATCCGCGGGACGATATCTTCTACGCGGTGTCCTTTCGTGTGGCCCCGCAGGACCACCGCGACTATCACGAGTGGGGCATGGCCTTCCTGAAGGAGTACGCGTTCGAGATCGACGCCAGGGAAAAACGTGTGACACGGCATTGGGCGGCCGGGCGCGAGATTCCGGCCCACATCAACTCCGACATCACCCTCTCCGACAGCGAACTGATCTTCTGCAACGGCGGCAGCCAATCGATCGTCGCGATCGAGCTCGGCAACTTTGCCCGCTATCGCCTGATCGACGAACGCGCGGATCTCGCGGCGCACATGGCGCGGCCGCGGGAAGTGGCAACGCAGGTGCTCGACGCGTTCGCCCGCGGCAGTTTCGCCACCAACAGCCGGCATTTTCTCGGCGCGCTGCGTGTCAGCCGCTTCAGTCTGCTGGATTCGGTCTATGCCTGCCAGCTCTCCGCCGATCAATCGCTGCTGTTCACCGCGAACCGCGGGCTGAACTGCATCACCGTCTACAACTATCCGGCAGGCGAAGTGCGTATCCGGGTGCCGATGCCCGAACTGCGGAACTACTTGCCATGGCTATCGCCGCTGAGCGATCCACGACTCGGCTTCCACCACGGCGCGCTGATCGGCTAGCGCAAATTGGCGCTGACCGCGCCCGCGACGCCCCGCCCCTGTGTCATTGCGAGGAGCAAGGCGACGAAGCAATCTCGGTCGGACCTGCTCGCTGCGCGCGCAATGACAGGGCGAATCTGCCCTATCCGGGATCTCTCCGATCGAACTGCGCCGCCGCCTCCGCCACCGCGCGCAGGTTGCGCGGGATGACCGTTGTCACGACCGACTCGACAACACCCGACAGCATCGGCGCAACCGGACCCAACGAGCCGAGCAGGCTCGGCTTGATGTCGAGTTCTCCCTCGAAGCTGATGCGGGTGCCGCGGCCGCCCATCGCGTCAGCGAACCGCGTTTCTCCCGAGCAGGCTATGTGTTCGCCGATCGCGTCCGGCTCGATCGTCCAACTGCAAATGCCGCTTGATGCATCCCATCGGTTGTGATCGATCCAGCCGAGCCGCTCGCTCCGCAGCACTGCGCGCAGCGCGCCGGGAAGTTGCTGACGCACGCGCCACTCGTTGACGATACGCATGGCGCCATCCGCATCGATCGTCCGCTCGATCTCGCGAATGTCGTCGATGTCGGCAACGTTGCCGGCGAAGTCCTGCAGATGGTCGCGCATGATCGTCCACAGCTCCGCCCGGGGGCGCTTCAGCACGAGTATGCTGCGAAAACTCCTCAAGGGGCCCCCGCACCGGCGCGAAAGCGATAGATCTCCGGTGACAGGCGCATCCGCGTCCTCACTTCGCGGGTGACGTGCCGCGATGCCGCCAACCATGACAGTGCCTCTACCATCGCTTCGCGCACCGGCGAAGGCGAGTAGCCGAGCGCCGCCGCCTTGGCATGCGAGTACCAGTAGTAGCGGCCCACCATACCGGCTTGCTCCCGGGTGGTCAGCGCCGACCGCCCGGTCAGCGCGGCACGCATCTCCTCGCCGGCGGCGGCAAGATACGCGGTGGTGTGGTTCAGATGGATCCGGGGCGGTGCGACACCGGCAAGCTCGGCGATGAGGCTGTGCACCTGCTGCCACGTCATGTTGCCCGAGCCGAGCAAATAGCTCTCCCCCGTCGCGCCGTGTTCGGCGATCGCCAGATGTCCGGCCGCCACGTCGCGCGCGGCAACCAGGTTGCAGCCGCCCGGATAAGTGCTGCCGAATGGATCGGCCAGGTAGGCCACGATCACGCCGTTGCTTGGTCCCAGCCGCGCGGAACTCGGCCCGATCGTCATGGTCGGGCAGGCGAGGCGCACATCGAGCGGCAGATCGGCCGCAAGCCGCAGCGCATGCCGGTGCTGGGCGATCTTCGCTGTCACGTAGCCGGGTTCACCGTGCGCAGCGGCAAGCGTCCCGGTTTCGTCAATGACCGTCTTGTCCTCGGTGTAGCCGAACACGACCGATGACGAGGTCACCACGACCCTGCGGACTCCCTGACGCGAACACGCGCGCAGCACCGCATCGGTACCCGCCACCGCCGTCCGGTGCAGTTCGTCGCTGCCGAAGCCGGCATAGGTAAAATGTGCCGCGGCGTGAAACACGACATCGCAGCCCCGGCACGCCGCGTCGAGTTCGTCGCCGGGTTGGGTGACGTCGGCAATGATGCAGGCCACAGGCAGCTTGCCGAATGCGTCGCGACGGCCGGCGTGCCGCACCAGGCAGCGCACGTCGTGTCCGGCCGCCACAAGCGCGCGAACGATGTGCCCGCCGATCAGACCAGCCGCACCGGTCACCAAGGCTATCACGGCACCACCGATCGCCGCATCAGGTCGTGAACGAACGCGTGGTTGAAGCCCTCGACGAACCGCGCCAGCTCCGCGGCCCATCGATCCAGCTCGGTGGGACTGGCGTTCGACTGGACAACATGGATGAAGCCGTCCGGATCGGTCGCGCCGCGCGGCCCCTGCGGCTGCTGCTCCGCGAGCCGCGCCAGTATCGGCGCCGCGATCTCCGCCAACCGCTGCAGCCAGGGCATGAGCTTCTCCGCCATCGGTCCCGCCGGTTCGTCCACCGGCCGTCCGATGCGGATGTCGCGCCCTTCCACCAGCGCCTCGAAGTTGGCGATCGTTCGGTCGAAAAACGTCTGATAGGCATGCGTCACCAGCTTTGGTTTCAGGCCAGGGACCAGCCCTGGATCGAACACCTCCCAGAACCGCGGCAGGATGAACTGCTGTCTTCCCGTAATGACGATGCAGGTTCCGTCGAACGTGCGCTCGAAGCTGGCAATGCCGTCGTCGTGGGTCGCCGATGCATTTTCACTCTTGATCGTCTTCCAGAACAGGCGGTGACGGTCGGCTTCGTACTGCACCACCTCCAGCTTGCTCACATCGATCGGCTTGCCCTGGTACAGCGCAAGATAATTCGGCTGCGGCAGATAGATGTTGCGCTCCGCCTGTCGTACCGGCCGTCCCGCCCCATCGTGCGCGAGCGGCACCAGGACGCCTCCGAGGTAATCGTTCATGAACTGAATGGTGCGCGCGATATCGACCCGCCGTGTGAACAGCTCGAAACCGATCGGCAGCGACCGCGTATAGCGGAATACGATACAATTGTCGCTCTCCTGCCAGCAGAGTTCGGGCGAAACCTGCGGCGCGGCGGCGGCGACCGGTTCCAGCTCCAGCAATTCCTCGGCCAGCGCGGCGAACGACTCGTCGCGCACCGCGTCCACATCGATCCCCAGGGGAACCGAGCACTGGCGCAGCGAGTCCTTGGCGAACATCGTGCGATACGCCTCGATGGCCAGGCCGATCCATCCCAGCAGCCCGTTCGCGACATCCAGCAGCCATGCATTGGCGGCCTCGGCGAAGAACGGCGCCAATGCGGCATTGAGTCGCGCGTCCAGGGGATGCTTCAGCGGGAACAGCTCCGGATCCAGGCATTGCAGCCAGGGCTGGACCAGCCGGTCGAGCGCCTCCGCCTGCTGGCGCACGCGGATCGTTTCCATGGTGAACGATGGAACATTCCGCCAGTCCGCCCATCGGCCCAGCGCGCCTGCAACGGTATAACGTTGTGGTATCGGGTGCCGGCGGATCACCCGGGCGAATGTCGGGGAAACCGCCGCGTCGAGCCCCATCTTCATCGCCCCGACAAGGTCGGCGAGCACGATATCGGAGGCAGCGATCACCGTGCCGGTGTCGATGGCGACCGGAGCCCGCCGGCCGCCGTCGCCGTGCGCCCCCACTATGCCATCGATCAGGCAGAACTGCACCGGCGCCAGGTCCAGCAGCGCGGCAGCCACATCGCCGGGATGCCGGCGCCTTCGGTAGTGCAGATCCTTGTCGGGCAGCGGCAGCACATCGATCAACGTGTCGAGGCAGAGCGCGTATCCCGACGCCTCGTCGGCGCGGCTCTTGCTGAACACGATGCGGATATCCGCATCCAGCCACAGTCGGGAAATGGCGCAGCCATGCAGGGCGCAGCCAGGCGGAAATGCGGCTTGTTCCTGCTCATCGGCGAGATCGGCAATTTCGTAGGAACGCCGCTTCGCGGTCTCGTAGCGATAGCCCAGCAGGTCGGCAATGGCGTGCAGATCGCGATTGTCCGCCCACACGGCGCTGCTGTCGCAGGTTCCCGCCACCGCGACGTCGGAAAAGCCACGATCGTGCAACAGGTCCACAAGCTCCTCGACCAGCGCCGGATCGGTGGCGGCCGGCGAGCCGGCGGCGAACCCGGCCATCTCCGGCTTGATCAGAATGCGCAGCGCGTCCGGCGGGCGGTTTCCCACCGCGCGGCGCAGAACCCTCCATAACCCCGCTCGATCGAGCGCCGCAGCGAGCTTGCCCGACGCTGGCAGCGCAGCATCCTCCACAATGGCCACCGCGGGGATGTCCGCTTCACCGCCAGTCAGGGCAATCACTCCGCGCGACAATTGCACACCCGAGCCTGGCGCGTGATGACCGGAGGCGGAATCGTCGGAGGTCTGAATCACGCGCTCAAAGACAAATAGCCAGTATCGAATTTCCGCGAAAGCCGATACTGGCAACCTTGGGTACGGCCGGGCAAACTGCGGCAAGTTCGGTGGGGATCAGCCATGCTCAGAACCGGTAGGCAATATCTCGACTCGCTGCGCGACGGCCGGCAGGTCTGGATCAATGGCGAGCGCGTCGCCGATGTCACGAAACATCCGGCCTTTCAGCCCATCGTCTCGTTGCGGGCACGGCTCTACGACATGGCACACGATCCGCGCCACGCCGCCGCGATGTCGTACGTGGACGAGGCGAGCGGCGAGTCCTGTAACCTGGCATTGAAGCTGCCGAAAACCCAGCAGGACTGGCACGACAAGCGCGCCTATGTCGATGCGCAGCTCAACGAGGTCGGCGGCGTGGTGGTGCGCATGGGCGACGAAACCATCGGCGAGCTGTGGTCGCTGTGGGACGGCAAGGCGGTGCTGGACGAGATCGATCCGCGGTTCAGCCAGAACGTCGAGCGCCACATCATGCGCGCGCTGCTTGCCGATCCGTTCCACGTCTCGGCCAACACCGATCCGAAAGGCGACCGCTCGAAGCGGCCGCAGGACCAGGACCCGGACATGCTGCTGCACGTGGTGAAAGAGACCGATGCCGGCATCGTGGTGCGCGGCGCCAAGTACGAGACCGCGGCGGCGTATGCCAACCAGGCGTTCGTCAAGCCGACCATCGCCAACTGGGGCGACGACAAGCTGTCCGACTACGCCGTCGGGTTCATCGCCGATATGGGCTGGCCCGGCATCAAGCATATCTGCCGCACCGGCTTCGCCGGCCGCGCGCCCATCGAGGACTATCCGCTGTCGAATCGCTTCGACGAGGTGGACACGCTGATCGTGTTCGACGACGTGCTGGTGCCGTGGGAAAATGTGCTGTTCTACCGCCACACCCGCGCCGCCACCTTCATCCGTGCGACACTGCATCGCTATTCGGCATTTCCCTACACCCAGCGCATTCTGTACCTCGCCGACATGCTGATCGGCGCTGCGCTGTTCAACGCGCGGCAGACCGGCCTCGACAAGCAGCCGGCGGTGCGCGAGAAGCTGGCCGAGCTTGCCTGCTATCGCGAAGGCATCAACGCGCACCTGACTGCCGCGATTGCCGCCGCCCAGCCAAGTCCCGCTGGATTGCTGATGCCGAACCAGTCGCTGCTGTTCACCGGCCGGGTGCACGCCTGCACCAGGTTGCCGGCGATGATGCATCTTGCGCGCGAGCTGTGCGGCGGGCAGATCTGCGTCACCCCCGATCACGCCGCGTTCGCCGATCCGGAAACCAGGCCTTGGCTGGAGAAGTTCTACACGGTCAACGAAGCCTGGAGCGCGGAGGACCGCCGTCGGCTGCTGGCATTCGCCCGCGATCTGCTCAACTCGGACTATGCCGGCCATCGCCTGACATTCGAGCTGTTCGCGCAGTCGCCGCCGTACGCGCACCTCAACGCGGTCTACATGAACTTCGACTTCGACACGCCGCTGCGCTTCGTGCAGCGAGCGGCGGGACTGAGCGACAACGTTCTATAGCCCCGGCAATCCATCGGGTCGGAAAATATTCCTTGATATGCGGCGCCGCTCTATGAGCAAAGTTGGCCTCGCCCGCTTGCGGGAGAGGCGGGCGCGAAGCGCCGGAGAGGGTGCTAGAGCGCGATCGCTTGAGGCGGGTTCGTCGGAAAGCGTGAATCGCCTCTACCTCGATAAGTTGCTAGAGCGTGATCGGATCAACCTGATCCGATCATGCTCTAATGCGGCCGGTCGCCGTTGTTGACGCGCCGGTCTCCCGACAGCCACCGCGCCAGCTCGGAATGCGCGTCCTTCCGCCGCATCGCCGCGATCTTGTCCACATCCGCCGCATCCACCGTGAACTCCAAGCGCAGTCCGTCCGGCGTCTTCAGGTACATCGACACGCAATAGCCATGGTCGATCCTGCGCACCGGCACATCCGCCGCGCTCACCCGCCGGATCAGCTCGTCGAACGTCGCCTGCGTCACCTTGAACGCGACGTGCCACGACCCGCCGACCTCCTGCAGGATCGCCCGGTTCTTCTCCCACGCCTCCTCGTCCGCGAACTGGAAGAACGCCAGCGCGCTGCCATCGGCCAGCTCGAAGAAGGTGTGGCAATAGTCCACTTCGCGACCGACCTCCGGCCGGAACACCCGCTCGCACCAGGTCGCGACCAGGGGGATGCCCAGTATGTCCTCGATGAAGTGCCGGTTCGCCTCCTGGTCCTTCACCGCATAGGCGTGGTGGTGCAGTCGCAGTGGCAGCTCTGACAGCAGCATCGTATCCTCCCGCTGAGCGTTCCGGGCGACATCGCACAGTGGAGGGGAATTGGGCAAGCCGCGCATCCTGATCGCCGGCGCCGGCATCGGCGGCATCGTGGCGGCGCTGGCACTGTTGCAACGCGGCTTCGCTATCGAACTCTACGAGCAGTCCGCCGATCTGCGCGAGATCGGCGCCGGCGTACAGATCTCGCCCAACGGCTCGCGCGTCCTCCGCGCCCTCGGCCTGCAACCGGCGATGCAGGCCATCGCCTCGGTGCCCACCGCCAAGGACATGCGGCTGTTCAACACCGGACAGGCCTGGCGCGTGCAGGACCTCGGCGCGACAGCGGAAGGTCGGTTCGGCTCGCCCTACTGGCTGGTGCACCGCGGTGACTTCCATCAGGTGCTTGTGCGGGCGCTGCAGGAGCGCGCGCCGGGCGCCGTGCATGTCGGCGCACGGGTGACCGATTTCGAACAGGCCACCGATGGTGTGACGCTGCTGCTGGATAGCGGCGAACAGGTGCACGGCGACGTGCTGGTCGGCGCCGACGGCGTGCACTCGCGCGTTCGCCAGGCGCTGTTCGGCAGCGGACGCGCCACGTTCACCGGCTTCATGGCCTGGCGCGGCGTGGTGCCGATGGAACGGCTGCCGGCCCGGCTCCGCCAGCAGCACGGCAACACCTGGATCGGCCCGCATGGCCACGTCGTCACCTATCCGCTGCGCCGCGGCGAGCTGCTGAACTTCGTCACCGCGATCGAGCGCGACGACTGGCTGGTCGAGAGCTGGTCGGAGGCCGGCACCGTCGAGGAATGCCGCCGCGACTTCGCGCCCTGGCACGCCGATGTGCTCGCCATCATCGACGCCATCGATATCCCGTACAAATGGGCGATGCTCGGCCGCGAACCGCTCGCGCATTGGTCGGTCGGTCGCGTCACCCTGCTGGGCGATGCCTGCCACCCCACGCTGCCCTTCCTCGCGCAAGGCGCCAACATGGCGATCGAGGACGGCATGGTACTGGCCCGTTGCCTCGATGCGCTCGACATCCCCGAGGCATTGCGGCGCTACCAGGCGGCGCGCCTCGACCGCACGTCGCGTATTGTCCGCGGTTCGCTGGAAAATGTCGCCCGCTACCACAATCCCCGGCTTGCCGATCCGGTCACCGCGCAGGAATTCATGGCCCGCGAGTTCGCTCCGCGCGCCATGGGGGCACGCTACGATTGGCTTTACGAATACGACGCATTGACCGTGCCGGTCTGACCGAAGGAACCACTCAGCATGAAATTCGGCGTGTTTTACGAGCACCAGTTGCCGCGTCCCTGGACGGCGACCAGCGAATACGGCCTGCTGCGGCAGTCGCTCGACCAGTTCCAGTTCGCCGACCAGCTTGGCTATGACTACGCCTGGGTGGTGGAGCACCACTTCCTCGAAGAGTACTCGCACTCCTCCGCCCCCGAAGTGTTCCTTGGCGCGGCATCCCAGCGCACGAAGAAAATCCGGCTCGGTCACGGCGTCATCCAGCTCACCACCAACCAGCCGCAACGCGTGGCGGAGAAGGTGGCCACGCTCGATCTGCTCTCGGGCGGCCGCGTCGATCTCGGTATGGGCGAGGCCGCCGGCCCGGCCGAACTGCACCCGTTCGGCATCCGCGTCCGCGACAAGCGCGACCGCTGGGAGGAAGCGGTGCGCGCCATCGTTCCGATGTTCACCCGCGAGGGCTGGGAGTTCCACGGCCGGTACTACGACTTCCCGGCCCGCAACGTGATCCCCAAGCCGTTGCAGAAGCCGCACCCGCCGCTCTGGGTCGCCTGCTCCAACATCCGCACCATCGGCGATGCCGGCCAGTGGGGCATGGGCGCGCTGGGCTTCAGCTTCGTCTCGCCGGACGCTGCGCGCGCCTGGGTGCACCGCTATTACAACAACCTGCTGCACCGCCCGAAGCGTCTCGCCGACTACGCGCTCAATCCCAACATCGCCATCGTCAACGGCTTCATGTGCGCGCCGACGGACGAAGAAGCGATCGAGGCCGCTTCCGGCTGGACCTTCTTCATCTTCGCCCTCGGCTACTATGGCCGGAAAGGCATCGATGCCCCCGGCACCGGCAATCTCTGGCGCGAGTACCAGGACTGGCGGCAGACCGACAAGGCAAAGCAGGCACTGCGCAACGGCCTGATCGGCTCACCGGAGACCATTCGCCGGCGGCTGCGCCAGTTCGAGGCGGCGCATGTCGATCAGGTCATCCTGCTCAACCAGGCCGGGCGCACCACCCATCAGGCGATCTGCGACAGCCTGGAACTGTTCGCCCGCGAGGTGATGCCGGAGTTCCATGACCGCCAGCCGGCACAGGACGCATGGAAAGCGGACGTGCTCGCCGGCCGCATCGTCCTGGAGGAGCTGGAGACCGACCCCTACGACCTCTACGCCCACCAGAACGAGGACATCGTCCGCCTCACGCCCGAGCAGCTCAAGC
>DATBKQ010000587.1:0-11372 GCA_036555825.1 Acetobacteraceae bacterium
TACCGCGCAACGCCTGACGGCCGCGCGGGCCGCCTGAACCGCCGGACCGAAAGAGCAGCACACGATGCCCGACTTCTTCCAAAGCGCCCTGGCATTCCTCGTCGTACTGGGCGTGCTGGTGTTCTTCCACGAGCTTGGCCATTACCTGGCGGCGCGGTGGTGCCGCGTGCATGTCGAGGTGTTCTCGATCGGCTTCGGTCCGGCGATCGCGACCTGGCGCGATCGGGTGGGCACGGTGTGGAAGCTCGCATGGCTGCCGCTGGGCGGCTACGTCAAGTTGCACGGCCAGGAGCGTCCGGACGCGCCAGTGCCGGATGCGCGCCGCGTGCCGGGGCGGGTGTTCCATGAAAAGCCGGTCAGCTCCCGCGCACTTGTGGTCGCCGCCGGACCGATTGCCAATTTTCTGCTGGCCATGGTGCTGTTCGCGTTTTTGTTCGCGACGGCGGGGCGGCCGGTCATTCAGCCCATCGCCGGCGACGTGCTGGCGAACAGTGCGGCCGCGCGTGCTGGCATCCAGGTGAACGATCGGATCGTCTCGATTGGCGGTACGCCGACCGCGACGTTCGAGGATATCCAGCGCATCATCTCCGCGCATCCGGATGAGACGCTGCCGATCACAATCAAGCGCGGCGATGACGAGAAAACCCTTTCGGTGCTCACCCAGTCTCATGAGGCCGGCGGGCGCAGGGTCGGTATGCTCGGCATCCGTGGCGGCGACGTGGCGTACCAGCGGCTCAGCCTGCCGCAGGCGCTGGCGGGCGGGGTGACGCAAACCTGGCAGGTGACGTCGGAGACAATTGTCGGCCTGTGGCAGATGATCAGCGGGCAGCGCGGTACCGAGGATCTCGGTGGACCGCTGCGCATCGCGCAGTTATCCGGTCAGGTGGCCCAGCTTGGCCTCGCCAGCCTGGTATCGTTCATCGCCGTGCTGTCAGTGAACCTGGGGCTGATCAACCTGTTTCCGATCCCGGTGCTGGATGGCGGGCACCTGCTGTTCTACCTGGCCGAGGCGATCCGCGGCCGGCCCATCCCGGCGCGCGCGCAGGAATACGGCTTTCGCGCCGGCCTGGCACTGCTTGCCGGACTGTTCATTCTGGCGACCTGGAACGATCTGGGGCATCTGGGGCTGTTCCATTAGCGCGCGGTCGGTCGCGCGCCAGCTAACGACTGTTGAGCCAGAGGCAGGGTAAGAACGCCCCCTCCTCCCACCGAGGGCGAGGGATCCCATGCACCTGCTGCACGACAAGCCCGCCGGCCGCTTCAGTCCTGCTCGTCTGTTCCGGCCCGAATCGATTGCCGTGATCGGCGCCGGGTCGGCAACCGGCCGGCAGGTGCTGGCCAATCTGGCGGCCGGCGGATTCAAAGGCCGGGTCGCCGCGCTGGATGATCCGAGCGGCCTGGCCAGCCTGGGTGCCGCTCCCGACCTGGCCGCCGTTGCGGTCGACCAGTGGCCGGAACTGCTGCCGGCGCTGGCGGCCAAGGGCACCTTTGCCGCCATCCTCGTCTGCGACGCCGAAAGTCTGCCGGATGCGGCGGGGCGTGCCGGCGTGCGCATCCTGGGGCCCGGCTCGTTCGGCATCTGCGTGCCTTCCATCGGGCTGAACGCTTCGCGCGCGCACATCGTGCCGCCGGCGGGCCGGATCGGTCTGGTGTCGCAGTCGGCCTCGCTCTGCCGGACGGTGCTGGACTGGGCCGGTCCGAATGGCGTCGGGTTCAGTCATATCGTCGGCATCGGCGGCCGGGTCGATCTTGGTTTCGGCATGGTGCTGGACTGGCTGTCGCGCGATCCCGGCACCGGCGCGATCCTGTTGGACATCCGCTATCTGCGGAACCGGCGAGCCTTCCTTTCGGCCGCGCGGGCGGCGTCGCGGTTGCGGCCGGTGGTGGCGATCCGGCCGGGCAGCACGCTTGCCGATCCATCCGGCGCGGCAGAGCGCGGCTTCGAAGCAGCGCTTCGCCGCGCCGGCGTGCTGTGCGTGAGCAGGCTGGAGGACCTGTTGGCCGCGGCGGAAATCCTGGCCCGCGCCCGGCCGGCCCGAGGCGAGGCGATCAGCATCGTCACGAACGCGATCAGCCCGGCGCGCCTGGCCGCCGACGCGGCGCTGCGCGCCGGGCTGCGACTGGCCGCTGACATCGTACATGTCGAGCCGGTCGAGTCAGAACGGCTGGCGGGCCTGGCGGAGGCGGCCGGCTCCGGCGCGCATGTCGGTGGTGTTCTGGTGGTGCATGCGCCCACCGGCAAGACAGATCGCTGCGCGATGGCCGCGCTGGCGGCCAGCCGCGCGGCGATGCGGGTTCCGCTGCTGGTCTGCGCCATGGGCGAGACCGTGGGTACGATGAACCGTCGTCAGTTGGCCGAATCCGGCATGGCGGTGTTCGCCACACCCGAGCAGGCAGTCCGTGGCTTCCTGCACCTGGTGCAGGATCGTCGGAACCGCGCTGCGGCGCGCGAGTTGCCGGACAGCGCAGTGCTGGCGGTCGCGCCGGACCGCAACGCGGTAGGTGGCGTATTGGCCGCGCTTCGGCGCGAGCGGCGGCTGGCCGCAACGCAGGATGAGGCGCTGGCGGTGTTGAGTGCATACGGCGTGCCGGTGGTGCCGACACGGGCGGTCGCCTCCGCGGATGACGCGGCGCACGCGGCGCGGCTGCTGGGGTTCCCCGCTGTGGTCAAGCTGCGCCAGAGCGTCCGGCCCGACCGGCGCGCCTCGGGCGGGCTGGCGCTGGAGTTGCACGATGCATCCGAGGTGGTCGAGGCCGCCGCGCGAATGGCGGCGCGGCTGGAGGCGGGCGAGCCGCCGCTGCTGGTGCAGCGCCAGGCGGTTCGCTGGCGCGAACTGCGCATCGGTGTCGCCGACGACGCGACATTCGGGCCGGTCATCAGCTTCGGTCAGGGCGGCACGACGGCGGATATCGTGGGCGATATCGCGACCGACCTGCCGCCGCTGAACCTGGCACTGGCCCATGCGCTGATCCGGCGCACCCGCGCCGCCGCGACTCTGGGACAATTCCGCGACAACCCGCCGGCCAACGAGCCCGCTGTGGCGGAGGCGCTGGTGCGCGTCAGCCAACTGATTGTCGATTTTCCCGAAATCGCCGAGTTGGAGCTGAACCCGCTGATCGTCGATCGCGACGGCGTGGTGGCGGCGGACGCGTGGCTGCGGCTGCGCGAGCCGGGTGATACCGGCGGTGGTCTGGCGATCACTCCGTACCCAGCCGGGCTGGCTGAGCACTGGGTGACATCGAATGGCGAGCGGCTGCTGTTCCGGCCGATCCGGCCGGAGGACGCCGATCAGCATGGCGCGTTCTTCAATCGGCTGTCACCGCAGGACATCCGTTATCGTTTCTTCACAGCGATGAGGGAGCTGTCGCCCGAGCAGATGGCCCGGCTCACGCAGATCGACTACGATCGCGAAATGGCGTTCGTCGCGGTTCGCGAGGCGACCGGCGAGACGGTCGGGGTGGCCCGTCTCGTGTGCGAGGACGAGCGCGAGGGTGAGTTCGCGGTGATCGTGCAGGCCGACATGAAAGGCAAGGGCGTCGCGCGACATCTGATGCAGCGGCTGATCGAGTGGGCGCGCGCGCGAGGACTGAGTGAGATCGTTGGCCAAGTACTGGCCGACAACGCGCCGATGCTGGCTTTTGTGCGGCATCTGGGTTTTCGCGTACAGCGGGGGCCGGAGGAACCGGACGTGGTGGAGGCACGGTTGGGTCTGGAGCAATCGTAGCCCTGGCATCATCTGCCTGCAGGCGCGCGTGATCCGCTCGGCGCGATGGCGGCGGGAGCAACCAAACCTGCTCGAAAAAATTCGGCGGTTGTCAAGATGACCATCCGAAGGTTCGCTGCGCAACTAAAGGCATGGTTGATGCCAGCCGATTGGCACTCGTTAATTCAAATCGGGATTCGAGTCGTCGGGGATTGGAGTTGTCAGCTTCCTACTTCGCCACGATATGCGAAGCATTTGGTGGGCCGGAACGGCTGCACTCCCTTGTTCGAATCATCCGTGAGCAGCCCGCCGGGCCGAGTGTTGATGCACGCATCGCCCTGGAGTTGGGCTGGCTGCGACCCTATTCGGAGTGGAGGGACGGCGACAGGCTGGCGACTGGCGTCATCACCGGCGATTACGGCGAGACCTATTTGCTGTATGCGCCGTGGTTCACATACGCCCCGCGAGACTGGTGGGACGATGGGACGGCCATCTGCAACCGTGTCCCCAATATTCCCAGGTATACCTCCGAGCCAAACGCCGCGCTGCTGGCGGTTCCTGGCATGCAGACCGAGGTTTTCTCGGTAGAAATCATCAAGCGGGCAAAGCTATGGACCGCGCGGGTGTTGGGCTATCTCGACAACGATCCTCTGGGTAGCTGCAATCCCGGTGTGGAGTCGATGGCGAAGGCCATCGTTCTGGCTGGGATCGACTGCCGCCTGAGGAGGCTTCGCCGAAGGGGTTTGGTTTACGAGTTGCGTCAGGAGTGAGAGTAACGGCTCGTTTCGCCGAGCATCGGCGTCGGCGTGGCACGCAGCAATGAAGGAATGCATGACGGGGCCAACCGCCGGATCAAGTCCGGCGGCGATGGCCCAGCCCGCCACGACGGTGCTGGTCGACCCAGCACAATTATTCGTTCAGCCCAGTATTGTCGGTCATTTCAGCCAGTTGCTGCGATTTGTATACTGCCTGGGTTCGGTTGGTGGCGCCCATTTTCCGCATGATGTTACGGATGTGGACCTTCACCGTGCTTTCGGTCATGCCGAGTTCGTAAGCGATGATCTTGTTGGCCTTGCCTTGGCGCAAATGCGACAGCACCGTCATCTGACGCGGCGTCAGGTGCTTTGTCGCCGGGGTTTCGGCGGCGGGCGGCGCGGCGGTGGCCCGGTGCATGAGCAGAAGATCGAGCGGGGCGAAGGTTCCGCCGTCCTTGACGAACCGTATGGCTGCGACCGCGGCTGACATCTCGGTGATAGACGTCGGAATGAACCCCTGGGCACCGCTGTTCAAAGCGTTCCGGATGTTTCGCGCCTGCAGTGCCGTCCTGGCATCCGAGAGCACGACGATCGGGGTCCTGCCGAACGCCTGGCGCAGTTCCTTGACATGCTGCAGAACAAGCATTTCGGAAGAACTTTCGCCGTGCGAGTAATACACGATAAGGTGCAGACCGGCCGGCGCGGCATCGATGCAGTCGCTTACATTGGCGAACGGGATCATCGACAGTTCCGGGTGCAGCGTCCGGAGCGCCTGGATCAGGCAGTCGCGGCTGAACCGCAGGCAATCGATGAGCCCGACCGCAATGCTTCCGTCCGTCTTGCCAGCCAGGGGAAGCGGCTTTTCGTCCGCCTCCTCGGATTGCGAGCCGCGCTCGGATCGCCCCCCATCGTCGCTTGGCCCATGGAATTTTTGCCCTGCAAAGGCGTCATACTTATTCATGGTGCCTACGCCTTTTGGTTGTATTTCCTGGCCAGGGGGATATTGACGCAAACAGGATGTCACGTCATCGTTAAAGACGAACGTAAAAATAATGCGTCGCTCACATTTGAGTGTCAATCAACCAAAAGTCCGAAACAATCCGCTGAACTACTGCCAACGGAGTACGTTGCTGGATTGCGGCAGGTTCGCCTGCTCCCCCCTTTTCGCGGTAGTGCAGCGACAACTCGAGATGTGCAGCTAGCGGCTGCAGAGAATTATCCGCGGGCGCGGATATCGATGCGTGTATCGGTTTGAGGCAAAACGTATCGTCGCGTGTCACGCTTGCGCGCTATGAAATGGAACGCCGCGGAGCCTGTCCGGTCACTTCTCTCCTTCTTCCTGGTACTCTCTCGGATTTGCAACCAACACTGGCGGATGTGATTCCAAGACAATCGAAACCGTTGGCGCCAGCGGCACACGGCGCCGCCCGGCTTGTCGGTTGCGATGCCGATATGGCACGACCCACGTAGGGCCGCCTGGGACCCAGAGGTGCTGGGTGGTAGCGGCGGGCGGATTTGAACCACCGACCAAGGGATTATGATTCCCCTGCTCTACCGCTGAGCTACGCCGCCATCCGGTCCGGAGGGGTGGGGAGATAATGCCCACCCCCTGCCGCGTCAACGGTCGCACTCAGCCGGATGATCCCGGCAGACGGAGGGCTATCCACGATGGCCCCGGCACCTTGCGCGCCTTCTGCAGCACGAGGAGCATGACGAACCGGTGCTTCGCCTCGCGCTCCGCATCGATCGAGGCCCGCACATCGGCGGGCACGGCAATGGGCTTGTCCTGCACCCGCAGGATAACGTCGCCCTCCGCCATGCCGCGACGTGCCGCATCCGAGCCGGGCACGACACCGGATACCAGTACTCCGCTCAGCCCGTCTTCCAGCCCGTACTTGGCCCGATCGCCCGCCGCGATGATGACGAGCGAGAGGCCAAGATCGGGCCGGATCGTCGCCGTCGGGCGCTCGGTGGGCAACGGTGCGTCCAGGGTCTCCCACCGCTGGCGCGGCCACGGCGCGACGGTCACCGCCAGGGTCCGCTGGACGCCGTCGCGCAGCAGCGTTATCGGCACCGTGTCGCCGACCGGGGTTCGCACGATGCCGCGCAGCAGTGCGCGCTCGTCGTGCGGTGTCGCGTCGCCGTAGCGCAGGATCACGTCGCCGATCTCGATCCCGGCTTTTCTGGCGGGTCCTTCAGGCAACACCCAGGACACCACGGAGCCCTCGGGTTGTCGCATGCCAAGAGCGTCGGCCATCGCGGGCGTTACCTGCTGCACCTTGACGCCGATCCACCCGGGACGCACCCAGCCGTAGGTCCGCAGGCGTTCGATAACGAACTGCACGGTGTCGGCCGGGATAGCGAGACCCAGCCCGATCGAAGCGTCGGTCGGTGACACCAGCGCGGTATCGACGCCGACGACGCGGCCCTGCATGTCGAACAATGGCCCGCCGGAATTGCCGTGATTGATCGCCGCGTCGGTCTGAATATAGTCGTCGTACGGTGAATCCTGCACGTTCCGGTTGAGGCCGCTGACAATCCCGGCCGACACCGAGGTGCCGATCCCGAGCGGGTTGCCGATCGCGAACACCGGGTCGCCGATGTGCAGCCTGGTGCTGTCGCCCCATTGCACCGGCGTCAGCGGGTGATCCGGCTGCACCCGCAACACCGCCAGGTCGGCCAGCCTGGACGCATACATCATGGTGCCGGGCAGCACGGAGCCGTCGGACAATGTCACGGCGATGTCGAACGCTCCCTCCACGACGTGGTAGTTGGTCACCAGCACGCCGGATGGATCGATCACGAACCCGGAGCCGACGAAGGTCCGGCTGTTGTCGGCGTCCTGGCCGGCCGATGCACCGGCATTCGCCGAACCGGCGGCATCGGTGACTTCCTTGCGCACGGTGATGTTGACCACGGTGGGCAGCAGGCCGCGGATCAGTTCGGACTGGTTGCCGCCGAAGTCGCCGGCGCGCACGGAGGACACGAAGACAGCCAGCGCGAGCGCTGTCGCGACCAGAATACGGTGCATGTCGGAGCGCCCCTATGCGCCGGCAGCGGCAAATAGCCGTGCTCAGGCTGCGGCGTCAATCCGGGTGCGGCATATCACGCCGCCGCCCAGCACGCGCGAGCCGCTGTACAGCACACAGGCCTGACCCGGCGCGGCCAGCGCGGCCTCGTCGAGCAGCACGGTCGCTGCCTGGCCGTCGTGCGGCACAGCGGTCGCCGGGTGCGGCGCCTCGCGCGCACGCAGCTTGACCTCGCAGGCCAGCGGCGCGTCCATCGGCGCCACCAGCCAGTTCACCTCGCGCAACCTGACCGTACGGCAGCCGCTCTGACGCGGGCCCACGATCACGCGCCGGCGGCGCGCATCGATGGCGATCACCACCTGGCGCTGTCCGCCATCGAACGAGGCGGATCCCAGCCGCCTGCCCTGGCCGACCGTGTAGCGCGCGACGCCGTCATGCCGGCCCAGGACCCGCCCGTCGCGCGCGACGATGTCGCCCGGCACGCCGGCATGCGGCCTCAGGCGAACGACGGCATCCGCGTAGCTGCCCGTGGTGACGAAGCAGATGTCCTGACTGTCCGGCTTCAGCGCGACCGGCAGTCCCAGCCTCTCGGCCTCGGTACGCACCGCCTGCTTGTCCGTCATCTCGCCGAGTGGGAACAGCGATGCCGCTAACTGGGTCCGCGTCGTGGCGAACAGGAACCAGCTCTGGTCGCGCGCCAGGTCCACCGCGCGATGCAGTTCCGGCCCGTCCGGACCATCGATCCGCCGCACGTAGTGACCGGTTGCCAGCCGCTCGCAGCCCAAACCCCGGGCCAGCGCAGTCAGGTCGGCGAACTTCACCGTCTGGTTGCAGCGAACGCAGGGCACCGGCGTCTCTCCGACCGCATAGCTGTCGGCGAAGTCGCGGATCACCGCATCGGCGAAACGCTGCTCGGCGTCGAGCACATAATGCGGGATCCCCAGATGATCGGCGACCTGCCGGGCGTCGTGCACGTCTTGGCCGGCACAGCATGCCCCCTTGCGCCCGGCCGCCGCGCCGTGGTCGTAGAGTTGCAGCGTGACTCCCACCACCTCGTGGCCCGCCTCGTGCAACAGGCCGGCAACGGTGCTGCTGTCCACCCCGCCCGACATCGCGACGAGGATACGCATCCGGCTCAGCCGTTCAGCAGGTTGCGGGTGCCCGCCGGCAGCTTCACCACCAGGCCGTCCAGCGCCTCGGTCATCACGATCTGGCAGCCCAGGCGCGAGGTCTCGGCCAGGCCGAACGCCAGGTCCAGCATGTCCTCCTCGTCCTCGGTCGGCTCCGCCAGCTTCCTGAACCAGGCGGCATCGACGATCACGTGGCAGGTGGAGCAGGCGAGCGAGCCCTCGCAGGCGCCCTCGATGTCCACGCCGTGCTGGTGCGCGATCTCCAGGACCGACAACCCCAGCGGTGCGTCCACCTCGCGGCGCGTGCCGTCGCGCTCGATGAAGGTCATCTTCGGCATCTGGGCGATCGGTTCCGTTCAGGCCCTGGCAAACTGTCCGATGCCGGGGGCAGGTGCCCCCGCATGGGCGGCGGCCAGCGCCGCCACCGCATAGTCAACATCGGTGGGCGAGGTAAAGCGTCCGATCCCGAGCCGCAAGGTGCGTGACGCCGCTTCGTCGCCGATCCCGAGCGCCCGAAGGACGTAGGAGGGCTCGATCGCCGCCGAGGAGCACGCGGAACCGGTGGAGACGCACAGGTCGGGCACCCTCTCCATCAGCTCCGCCGCGGTCGCGCCCGGGAAGGTCACGTTGAGATTGCCCGGGATGCGCGCCGCCATGCTGCCGTTCACCTCGAGGCCGGGGATCGCTTCCCGCAATCCTTGCAGCAGGCGGTCGCGCAATCCGCCGATCCGCTGGTTGTCCGCCGCCATCTCCGCCTGTGCCAGCCGGCAGGCTTCGCCCAGGCCGACGATGAGCGGAGCCGGCAGCGTGCCTGAGCGCAGGCCACGCTCCTGACCGCCGCCGGAGAGCAGCGGCGCGAGCCGCACGCGAGGCCGGCGCCGGAAATAAAGCGCGCCCACCCCCTTGGGGCCATAGACCTTGTGACCGCTGATCGAGGCGAGGTCGACCTTCCAGCCGGACAGGTCGAGCGGGATCTTGCCGGTCGCCTGGGCGATGTCGCTGTGGAACAGCGCGCCGGCCTGTTTGGCGATGGCGGCCAGGGCGGGGATATCCTGTATCACGCCCGTCTCATTGTTCACCGCCATGATACTGACCAGCAGGGTCGGCACCGCGAGTGCGTCGCGTAGCACGGCCGGGTCCAACAACCCGTCCGGCCGCACCGGCAGGAACACCGGCTCGAAGCCTTCCGCCGCGAGATCGGCGACCGACTCGAGGACGCACTTGTGCTCGGTCGCGACCGTGACGATGCGGCGGCGGCCGGCGCCGCCGGCGAAGCGGGCGGCGCCCTTGATGGCGATGTTGTTGCTCTCGGTCGCCCCCGAGGTGAAGACCAGCTCCTTCGAATCGGCGCCGACCAGTGCGGCGACCTGGGCGCGGGCATCCTCGACCGCGGCCTCCGCCTCGGTGCCCATGACGTGTTCGACGCTGTGCGGGTTGCCGTAGTGCTCCGTGAACCAGGGCAGCATCGCCTCGACCACGCGCGGGTCGCAGCGGGTGGTCGCCTGGTTGTCGAGATAGACCGGACGGTTCGGCCGCGGCGGGGGAGTGATCATGGCGGCCAATGTGGGTTCAGGCGGCACGCTGCACCAGCGCGGCGCGCAGCCGGTCGGCCATGTGCGCATAGGCTGTGGCGAAAGCGCCGATATCGGCCTCGGTGGTGTTCCACGGCAGCGAGACGCGGATGGCCTGGCCGGCGAGCGGTCCCAGCCCCATTGCCTCCAGGACATGGCTCGCGCTGACCTTGCCGGAGCTGCACGCGGCGCCGGCGCTGACGGCGATGCCCGCGAGATCGAGCGCGATCACCTGAGCGTCCGACCGCACACCGGGCAGCGCCAGGGAAGTGGTGTTGGGCAGACGCGGCGCGCCGGCTGCGCAGACGATCGCGCCGGCAGCCGTCGCTGCAGCTTCGGCGGCATCGCGCAGCGGCGCGAGTTCCAGCGGGGAGACAGCCGCGGCGGCGGCCAGACCGGCGATGGCGGGCAGGGGAGGCGTGCCCCCCCGGCGACCACGCTCCTGTCCTCCGCCAGCAATCAGGGGTGAGATCGCCGAAACCTCAGGGGCGAGCAGTAGGGCGCCGGCGCCCGGCGGGCCGCCCAGTTTATGCGACGAGACGGCGATACTATGTGCCCCCAAGGCAGCCAGGTCGATGCCGATCCGGCCGGCGCCCTGGACTGCGTCGACATGCATGAAGGCGCCGAAGCGCCGGCACAGCGCGGCGGCCTCGGCCACCGGCTGGATGGTTCCGGTCTCGTTGTTGGCCAGCATCAGGCAGACCAGCGCCGGCGGCCCGGCCGTGAGCCATGTCTCCAGCACGCCGAGGTCGGCCACCCCGTTCCGGTCCACCGGAAGCGCCAGCGCCTGCGGCGCCGCAGCGCGAACCGCGTCGTGCTCGGTGGCTCCGACGATGACCCGCCGGCCGGTCCCCAGCGCATGGATCGCCAGGGCATCCGCCTCGGTGCCGCCGGAGGTGAACACGAGGTCGCGTGCCGCTCCGCCGAACCGGGCGGCCAGCGTCTCGCGCGCGTCCTCCATCAGCCGGCGCGCGGCGCGGCCGGCGGCGTGCACCGACGAGGGATTGCCGGTGGTGGCGAGCGCCGCGAGCATCGCCTCGCGGGCCTCCGGCCGCAGCGGTTCGGTGGCGTTGGCGTCCAAATAGACCACGGCTAATCGGCCGCCAGCTTCGGCTCGGCGGTGACCGGAACAGCGCGTCCGCGGACCCGGCCGGCGACCACGTCCGCCAGCGTGACCGCTCGC
>DATBKQ010000588.1:0-2514 GCA_036555825.1 Acetobacteraceae bacterium
ATGGTGGGCGACAGCGCCGGCATCAGGATCTGTGTCGACATGCTTCAGCCCTCCACCAGCACGTCGGTCCAGAGTTCGGCCTCATCCGGTTCGGGGCTGCTCTGCGCGAAATCGGCAGCCTCCTGCACGATCGCCTTTACCTCATCGTCGATCTGTTTGATCGCGGCTTCTTCCACGCCGAGAGCTTCCAGCTTATGGCGTGCGCCGTCGATCGGATCATGCTGGGTCCGCATGGTCTGGATTTCTTCGCGCGTGCGGTAACGCGCGGGGTCGGACATCGAATGGCCGCGATAGCGGTAGGTCTTCGCCTCGATCAGGAACGGTCCCTTGCCCGCGCGGCAATGCGCCACGGCCTGGTCGCCCGCCTCTTTCATCGCGACCACGTCCATGCCATCGACCTGGATGCCGGGAATGCCCCAGGGGGCGCCGTTCTTCGACAGGTCGCGCGAGGCGGACGCGCGCTCGACGCTGGTGCCCATGCCGTATTTGTTGTTCTCGATCACATAGACTGCCGGCAGCTTCATCAGCGCAGCGATATTGAAGCTTTCGAACACCTGGCCCTGGTTGGACGCGCCTTCGCCGAAATAGACCACCGCGACACGGTCGTTGCCGCGATACCAGTTGCTGAAGGCGAGGCCGGTGCCCAGGCTGACCTGCGCGCCGACAATGCCGTGGCCGCCGAAGAAGTTCTTCTCCCTGCTGAACATGTGCATGGAGCCGCCCTTGCCGTGCGAATAGCCACCCGAGCGGCCGGTCAGTTCCGCCATCACGCCGCGCGGGTCCATCCCGGTTGCCAGCATGTGCCCGTGGTCGCGATAGGAGGTAATGACCTCGTCGCCGTCGGACAGTGCCATCTGCATGCCGACGACGACGGCTTCCTGACCGATGTAGAGATGGCAGAAGCCGCCGATCAGGCCCATGCCGTAGAGCTGTCCCGCTTTCTCCTCGAAGCGCCGGATCAGCAGCATGTCGCGATAGGCTTTCAGCAGGCGTTGCTGATCGACTGAGGGTTCGCGGGACTTGCCGCTGCGCTTCCTGGTTTCGGCTGCGATTGCCATGGAGGCCCCCCGGGTTGCCGCAGGATGCAGAGGTAGCGTCGGGGGGTCCGGGCGCGCAAGCCGTGCTTCGGGAAAAATCCTTGTGTTGCAACGCAATAGCGCGGGTTAACCTAAATCCGGTTAAGTCATTGGCATGTCCCGCCGTCACCCAGGGAAGAGCAGTGGCGTTGCGTTGTTCCAGCCTGTGGGGACAGGTAATTGCAGACTGGCCCGGCTTTTCGCACGCAGATTGCCGTGGCAGCGCAGGGTGTTCCTTGGTTGCCCCGGGCCGCGGGGCTCACCAGTCCGGGTTTTGCGCCCAGACCCCGCGGTTGTCGGCTCGGGCCGTGTACTCGGCGCGCGCGAGGTCGGGCGCATCGGCTGAGGCGCGCGCCCAACCGGCGGCGACCACCGCGCGGTTGAGCTCCGTTCCGCCGGCGTGGCAGACGGCGTAGGGACGGCCCAGCCCATCGGCCCCGCCGAGCTGGCAGACCACCGGCGCATCGCGCACCATGGCGGCGAGAGCGTTTGCCGCGGCGGCACCGCAATCCTGGCCCGCGCATGCGGTGGTGTGCGATGGCGGTTCGACGCCCCGGAGCCGCACGATGCGGTCGCCAAGCCGCAAGGTCCCGCTGTCGATCACCGCGACCTGTTCGGATCGCGCGGTCAGGAGTTCGATCCTGGCTGCCGGCTCGGGAGCTGACGACGGCGCTCCGCGCGGCAGCACAGCGAGCGATACGCCCGCCGCCGCCATCAGCCCGATGCCCAGCACGGCCGCCATTGCCTTGACTTCAGCTCGCGGCGGGCCGGGCCGAAAGATTCGTCGAGGCCGGTTGATCGACACGACGTGCCATCCCGGTATGTGGTGGCGGCACGCGGATGCAGCAGGGAGGGCCCTGAGGTCAAGCCCGAACTGGCGCGTGGCAAACCAGGCAGCCGGCTATGCTGCCACGCGCCTGCCTTATGAGCGGCGTTTGTGCTGCCATCGACGCGCAGCCAGTCTTCGCGAAAGTCTCCCCATGCCCAAAACCATCGAGCATGTGCACTGGCCAGACGCCCCCGATCTGTGGATGCCCTATGCGCCGGCGATCAAGGTGCGGGGCGGGACGACCGTCTACCTGGCTGGTGTCACCGCCGCTCCGATCTACCATCACCATCCGCATCGGCCGGAAGAGTTCGACGCCATTCCTTCGGATATGGAGGGGCAGGCGCGGGCGGCGCTCGACAATCTCCAACGCGGCTTGAAGGCGGTCGGCGGAAGCTTCGCCGATATCGTCACCGCCGATCGCTTTGTCACCGATCTCAGCGATCAGGACGCGCTCAATCGTGTCTGGGCGGAATATTTCGGCGAGGCCAAGCCGGCGACAACCACGGTTCAGGTCGTCCGGCTGGCGACCGATCCGCGTTGTCTCGTCGAGATCAACGCGATTGCAGTGATCGATTGAACGGCAACTGACGCGCAGCGTCCGTTACTCCT
>DATBKQ010000589.1:0-5768 GCA_036555825.1 Acetobacteraceae bacterium
ACCGAACCGGTGCGGCTGTTCCGCAGCGGACCCGTGCACTTCAGGTCGTGCATCGCGATCAGCGATGTCACCGCCGCATCCAGCATGCCCTCGGGGATTGCGGCGCCGGAGCCATCAAGCACGGCATCGGTGTACAGGTGATGGCCGACATTGCGCACCAGCATGAGGCTGCGCCCTGGCAGCGCGAAGCTGCCGCCATCGGGTGCGATGTAGTCGCGGTCGGGTGTCAGCCGCCGGGTAATGGTCTTTCCGTCCTTCTCGAATGTCTCCTCCAAGGTGCCGCGCATGAGGCCGAGCCAGTTGCGATAGGCCACGATCTTGTCATCGGCATCGACGCAGGCGACCGAGTCCTCGCAGTCCTGGATCGTGGTGATCGCGGCCTCCAACAAAACATCCGCGACGCCAGCCGCATCCTGCTGTCCGATCGGGCGACTGCGGTCGATGACGATCTCGATGTGCAGGCCATTCTGCTTCAACAGTACCGATGTCGGCATGGCCGCATCGCCGCGATAGCCGGCGAATTGTCCGGGCTGCGCCAGGCCGGTCCGCGCATCGTCCTTCAGCATGACAGTGAGCCGGCCATCCTCGATCGAGTAGCTCTTGGCGTCGCGGTGGCTGCCGATGGCGAGCGGCGCCGCCTGATCCAGAACCTGTCGCGACCTGGCGATGACGCGTGTACCGCGAACGGGGTTATAGGCGGCACCGCGTGCTGCCCCGCCGTCATCGGCGATCGCATCGGTGCCATAGAGTGCGTCGTACAGGCTACCCCAGCGCGCATTGGCGGCGTTCAGGGCGTAGCGGGCATTTGTCACCGGCACCACGAGCTGCGGACCCGCAATGCTGGCAATCTCCGGGTCGACATTTTCAGTGCCGATCGAGAAATCCCCCGGCTCCGGCTGCAGGTAGCCGATATCGCGCAGGAACCGGGCATAGCTCTCGGGAGATGCCGGCTTGCCGCGATGCTCCAGATGCCAGGCATCGATGCGGCGTTGCAGATCGTCGCGCTTCGCGAGGAGTGCCTCGTTGCGCGGCGCCAGTTCGTGAACGAGCGCGCCCAGTCCTTGCCAGAATTGCGTGCCGGCGACGCCGGTACCGGGGAGCGCCTCGTCATTGATGAACCGATAAAGCGGGCGGGCAATCCGGAGACCGCCGGCATCCAAATAATCCATACGCCGCAACTCCCAGCAGGGTTGATACCGAGGCACGCCGCAGTGGCCGGGAGCCGGCCGCCGTGTGCTTTTCTTGTCGTTTCCTCTGGGTACGCCGCTGGCTCAGCGGCGCGGCCGGCCCTTTCGCGACGCCTCATAGGCCAGACGCGTTTCCTCGTCTGGCGGATATGTGCCCGGCAGGGCCACGCCGCCAGCTACCCGTTCGAGCAGGAATGCCTCAAGCTCCTCCTGCTCGGCCGAGTCGTGGGCTACTTCATCCGCGATACCGGAGGGCAATACGACGACGCCGTCGCGATCCGCGACGATGATGTCACCCGGATAGACGGCGACGCCCCCACAGCCGACCGGCACATTGCTCTCCACTGCGTGATGCCTCGCGAGGTTGAGCGGTGCGCTCGCTCCCGAGCAATAGACCGGGAACTGAGCCATTTCGCCGATCGGGCCAGCGTCGCGGATACCGCCATCGGCGACCAGTCCGGCGACACCCCGCATCATCAGCCGGGTCACCAGGATCTGCCCCGCGCAGGCGGCCCGCACGTCGCCGCGGCAGTCGATCACCAGGACGTGGCCGGGCGGCGTGATCTCGATCGCCCTCCGTTGCGGATGCTCCGGGTCGGTGAACACGGCGACGCTGTCCAGATCCTCGCGCGCCGGAATGTTGCGGAGCGTAAAGGCGGGTCCGACCAGATTGCCGGCATATGGGCCCAAAGCCCGCACACCCTGCATAAAGGCATTGCGCAGCCCGCGCTTGAACAGTTGCGTGCTAAGCGTGGCAGTACTGGCGAGGCGCAGCAGGTCGAGTGTTTCCTGTCCAGGCTTGGACATGCAGGCTCCCGATCGGTGGTGGTGCAACCTGCCTGAGCGTTGGCCGCCGATCAATTGTCAATACCTCGTTCAGTCCAATGCGGGTTGCCACGCCCCGGCCTGTCATGTACGCGGCGCCTCCGGCGGGCCTGTTCAATTTCACGGAGAGAACGTCATGCTCAGGATCAACATTGACCGTCGCACCCTGCTGGGGGGCATGGCGGGTGCCGCCGTCGCGGCGGCCCGGGCGCGCGCCGCTACGGCGCCGGCGTTGCCGTCATCTCCGGTGGCACTCAACGTCATCGACGTGGCCGGGCAGTTGCAATTGACCCAGTCGGCAATGGAAGCTTTCGCCAAGGCGAACCCGAACATGGTTTCCAGGATAGCGTTCTCGCAGGCGCCGGCGCCCGAGTTGCCGGGCAAGCTGAAGGCGCAGCAGGACGCCGGTCGGGTGGATATCGACCTTGTGTTGACCGGGACCGATGCGCTGTCCGCCGGGATCGACCAGAACCTGTGGGTCCCTCTGGTCGCCGACTACGGCGCGGTTCTGCCGAAGCTGGATGACATCTATCTGCCGGGCGCCTGGAAAATGCAGGGCCTGGCGCAGAATCAGGCGGTCTGCGTCGTCTTTTGCCCCGCTGGCCCGATCATCGAATACATGCCGGACGCGGTGAAGGTGGCGCCGAAAACGGCCCAGGAGCTGCTGGACTGGGCCAAGGCACATCCCAAGCGGTTCCTCTACGCGCGTCCAGCCAATTCGGGGCCTGGGCGGACGTTCCTGCAAGGGCTGCCCTATATTCTTGGCGACAAGGACCCGATGGACCCCAAGGATGGCTGGGACAGGACCTGGTCCTATCTCGTCGAGCTGGGCAAGAACATCGAGTACTATCCCACCGGCACCGGCGCCACGATGAAGGAGCTTGCCGAAGGATCGCGCGACATCATCGCTTCGCACCTCGGCTGGGACCTCAACCCGCGTATTCTCGGCGTGGTCCCGAAGGAGGCGCAGGTCGGCACTCTGCAGGGTTTTCACTGGGTCACCGACGCGCAGTACTGGGCGGTGCCGAAGGGTGTGCCGGACGGCAAGCTGGCCGTCCTGCTGGAAATGACCAAGTACATGTTGAGCAAGCCGGCGCAGGCGATGACCTACGACAAGGGCTATTTCTATCCTGGCCCGGCGGTGAAGGACGTGCCGCTGTCGATGGCGCCGAAGGACAGCCAGGAGGCGGTGAACAGCGTCAGGCGCGACTTCATCGACAAGCTGATCGCCGAAGTGCCGTCGGAGGTGCCGTTGCCGGCGGACAAGCTGGTCTATGCCTTCCAGCGCTGGGACCAGCAGGTCGGCTCTCGCGTCGGCAAGTAGAGCTGAATGGCCATCGCGTCACCCGACTTCCGCGAGCTGCGGCTCGAACGGATCAGCCGCGACTTCGGGCAGGTGCATGCGCTGCGCGACGTTTCGCTGACCATGCGGCGCGGCGAGTTCGTCGCGCTGCTTGGCCCTTCCGGATGCGGCAAGTCGACCGCGCTGAATTGCATCGCCGGACTGCTGCAAGTGACGGCGGGCGCGATCTGGCTGGACGAGCGGCGGCTGGACGAAGTTGGCCCCGAGGATCGCGGCTTCGGCATGGTATTCCAGAACTACGCTCTGTTCCCACACATGACGGTGCGGCGGAATGTCGGCTTCGGCCTGGTGACCCAGCGGCGGCCCAAGGCGGAAATCGACCGGCGTGTCGATCAGGCGCTGGCGTTGGTGCGTCTGGAGAGCCATGCGGACAAGCTGCCCGGCCAGTTGTCGGGCGGGCAGCAACAGCGGGTGGCGATCGCGCGCGCCATCGTGGTGGAGCCCCCGCTCGTATTGATGGATGAGCCGCTGTCCAACCTGGACGCCAAACTGCGGCTGGAGATGCGTGCCGAGGTAAGGCGCATTCACACGATGCTCGGCTGTTCCACCATCTATGTGACGCACGACCAGGAGGAGGCGTTGTCGTTGGCCGATCGCATCCTGGTGATGATCGATGGCCAAACGCGGCAGATCGGCACGCCCGAGGACCTGTACTCTCGTCCGGCGCACGCCGATGTGGCGGAATTCATGGGCTATCGCAATCTGGTCAATTCGGCGGCGGAGAATTCGGATGCCGGTGTTGCGATCACGATCGGCGGCGCGCGGGTGATCGGCAGGCCAATGGAGCCGCTCGCGGAGCGCGCGATAGTTGCCATACGTCCGGACGATCTGCGGCCAACCGCTGATGGGCCGATCACCGCGACGGTGGAGATCGCCGAGTATCATGGCCGAGACTTCTATGCCGTGGCGAAGGGCATTGACGGAACCGATCTGTACTTCCGGTCTGACCGCCGTGTCGCCAGCGGCGAAGTTGTGCGCCTTGCCGCGCCCGCCGCCCGGATCCTGGTGTATCCGGCATGAGCGCCGCCGGGCTGTCGCTGCGCCGGCGGATGCGCGAACGTGGGCTCGACGCCGTCACTCTGCTGGTTCTGCCGGGCGTGATATTCGTCCTGGCGCTGTTCGTCTATCCGTTCCTGTATGGTCTCTTGCTGTCCTTCACGCCTAAGGAAGGCGGATGGCTGGCCAACTACCGGAAGTTCTTCTCCGAGCCGTTTCTCTACGACACGATCTGGCTGACGCTGCAACTTGCGGTCCCGGCCACGCTGTTGAACACGGTGCTTTCAGTGCCTGTCGCATTGCGTGTACGGCTGATGCGGCGGCAGAAGCTGCTGACAACGATCCTGGTGATACCGATCACGCTGGGAACGGTGATGGTGGCCGAGGGCCTGCTGACGTATCTGGGTCCGCGCGGCTGGCTGAACCGGTTCCTGCTTGAGTTCGGCATAGCCGACAGTCCGGTTCGGCTGGTTCACAACTATTGGGGCGTGCTGCTGTCCCTGGTGATCAGCGGGTTTCCGTTCACCTTCCTGCTGACGCTGTCCTATGTCACCGGCGTCGATCCATCGCTTGAGCAGGCCGGAGCGATGCTGGGAGCGCGCGCCCGGGAGCGGTTTTTCCGCATCCTGTTGCCGCTGCTGGCGCCGGGGCTGGCGATCACATTGGCGCTGGCCTTCGTGCAGGCATTCACGGTGTTCCCCTCCGCGGTGCTGCTCGGGGCGCCGGCGGGACCCACGCGGGTGATCTCGATTGTCGCGTATCAGGCCGCGTTCGAGCAGTACGACTACTCCCTGGCCTCTGCCATCGCGATGCTGATGGCGCTGGTGCAGGTGATCATCATCGTCGCTCTGTTGGGTGCCCGGACACTGGTGTTCCGCGGCCCGGCGAGCACCGGGAAGGGCTGAGATGCACCGCAGTCTGCGCGAGAAACTGTGGTCGATGGCGGTATGGGCGCTGGTCGTGTTTTTCGTCATCAACCTGCTGGCGATGATCGGCAGCGTGGTGGTGAATTCATTCGGTACGCGCTGGTTCAACACCTGGCTGCCGGCTGGTTTCACCCCACAGTGGTACGCGATGGCGTGGGACGAATTTCAATTGCCCGCCATCCTGCTGGTCACCGTCGAGGTGGTCGGGGCGGTCGTGCTGGTTTCCGGTCTGATCGGCGTGCCGACGGCGTACGCGATGGCGCGACGGAATTTTCCTGGCAAACAGGCGGTGATGCTGCTGTTCCTGCTGCCTCTGCTGGTACCGCCGATGACCTACGGTATTCCGATGGCGACGGTGCTGTATCAGGCGCACCTCGCCGGGACGATCTGGGGCGTCATACTGGCGAACCTGGTGCCGACCGTGCCTTTCGTCATCCTGATCATGATTCCCTTCGTCGAGCAGATCGATCC
>DATBKQ010000590.1:0-3645 GCA_036555825.1 Acetobacteraceae bacterium
AGGCAATATGCTATCCGATCTTGTGAAGGTCGTAGCCGGCGCCCTCATCGCCCTCGCAGTGAAGGAAGCGTTCGATCGCTGGCATTCAAAGGTCAAAGAACGTCAGACACGCTGGCTCCCGCTGCTGCAGGCTGCACAAGACCTGCGGACCAAACTGCTCGATCTGGTGCAGCGCTACAGAACCCCCCAGAGCCAATGGGACGATCACTTGTGGAAAGACTCCCGCGGCATGTCGCATCCCTTGCCATCCGAGGCGCGGGATTTCCACGAGCTTTACCTGCTCGACTTCGATGCTGAGCCAATCGAGGATTTCAACAGACAACCGATAAATCCCGGCGAACGGCGGCACGATGCCGCTTCCGTACGACGGGTCAAGGCGCGCGTCCATGAGCTTAACCGCGCAACCGTCTCGATGCACAAAATGGCGGCTTACCTGGGTTATGCGCAAAGGATGCGCCGAGAACTGCGTCAGGGGCAGTTGCTGGTCAGTCTCGCAACACAGCGCGAAATCGCTGGTTTGCTCGACGATGTCAGAGCGCAACTGAATGGCTCATCGGGCGCCGGATTCATCGACGACCTGCAGGATCTCTTAGGCGAGAGCGTTTGGGAGAATGAAGGTGTCATCGGCTATTACGCGTTCCGCGAACGGATTCTCAGCGTGGCGGGTTGGGAGCAATTCAACGAACTGTTCCGTTTCTTTGTGCACTTTCACTACAAGGCAGACCATGAGGTTCAGGACACCGTAGAGGCGCTCGGAATCCTGTGCGTTGCCCTTGAACATATGGTCAGGCTGCGGTGGCGCTGGCACTCTGGCCTGCGCAACGCTCTCGCTATCCCAGTTCGCTGCATGTCTGGTTGGCGTCGATCACCCGCTCCCGTACGGTCACACCAGGTTGAGTAGACTTGTACGGTGTCTGCACCGGGCCGGGTCCGGCGCTGCAACCACATCGACCGATAACAGAGAACAGGAGGAAGCTGATGGACCGTGTGTTATGCTCATTGGCGGTTGCCTGCGTGACCGCAATCTATGCCGCTGCTGCCCTTGCTCAACAGAACCCACCGACACCGAAGGGCGTGTACTCCTTCGGTCCGGACCAGACGATTGCCGACGTAAGCAAGATGGAATGGGCGCCGCTCAAGCTGGACGGACTGCCGCCCGGTATCGAGATTGCGGTCCTGCGGGGTGATCTTGCGAAAGGCGGCGGCGAAATACTCCTCCGAACACCTCCCAGGTACGTCGTACCCAATCACAGCCACACCAGCGACGAGACCTATGTCTGGCTGAAAGGCGCGTTCACCTACGTCGCAGCGGACGGGACGCGGCAGAAGATCGAAGCTCCGGCCTATATAAGCCTTCCCGGGCAATCGCCGCACGCGCTGGAGTGCGGCGACGAGCAGTGTGTATTCTACCTTCGCTACGGGCGACCGTTCGACCTGCACATTCATGCCATGCCACCCGGCAAATCATGATAGCGCGGCTCAAGCTCGGCGATGCTGTATCCAGGCGATGGGGGCAGTGACCGTGGGCATTCACGAAGGGGGATGTCTTTGCGGCGCGACTCGCTATCGGACCGAAGGCGAGCCGCTCCGCGTCACGATCTGTCACTGCCGGTTCTGCCAACGTGCGACGGGCGCGGCCTTCATGGTGGAGCCGATCTTCCGGCTGGAGAATGTGAGCGTTACGCGGGGTGCTCCCTCGATCTACACTCACATCTCGACGGGCAGCGGCAAGCGCCTTTACATCCATTCCTGTTCGACGTGCGCGACGAAGCTGTATGTCACCTTCGAGCGGTTTCCGGACACCTGCGGCATCTATAGCGGCACATTCGACGACCCCACCTGGTTTCCAATCGAGCCTGGCAGCGCGCGCCATATCTTCATCGACGAGGCGCGTCCGGAGACGCACCTGCCGGCCGGCTTTCCCATGTTCCATCAGCATGCCGTCGCGAATGACGGCACGCAGCGCGACCCGTTCTTTTTCGATACGCAGCGCGCTGTCGGGTGGCAGCAGGCGCCACGAAGGCCTTCGCAGCAAAGTTGAATCGCTTGCTCTCCTGACGGCTCTCCCAGTTCAGGAACGCCTCCAGTGTCATCGATTCCCTCAGCGCCGCGCCCATATCAGTAGCTCCGCGGCAGCCCCAGCACGTGTTCGGCAATATACGACAGGATCAGGTTGGTGCTGATCGGCGCCACCTGATAGAGCCGGGTCTCGCGGTACTTGCGCTCCACGTCGTATTCCTCGGCGAAGCCGAAGCCGCCATGCGTTTGCAGGCACGCCTCCGCTGCCGCCCACGCCGCATCCGCGCCGAGCAGCTTGGCCATGTTGGCCTCCTCGCCGGGGGTCAAACCAGCCTCGAACCTGGCGCAGCCGTCGCGGATCATCAGTTCGGCGGCGCGCATCTGCGCATAGGCGCGCGCGAGCGGGAACTGAATGCCCTGGTTCTGCCCGATGGGCCGGCCGAACACCACACGGTCGCGCGCGTAGTCGGTGGCCTTTTTCAGGAACCAGCGCGCATCGCCGATGCATTCGGCCGAGATCAGCAGGCGTTCGGCGTTCATGCCGTCGATGATGTAGCGGAAGCCCTTGCCCTCCTCGCCGATCAGGTTCTCAACCGGCACCTCCATGTTGTCGAAGAAAATCTCGGTCGAGTTGTGGTTCATCATGGTGCGCAGCGGGCGGATCGTCATGCCGTGACCGACCGATGTGCGCATGTCGACGATGAACGTGGAAAGACCGTCGGTGCGCCGTTTCACCTGGTCGCGCGGCGTGGTACGCGCCAGCAGCAGCATCAGGTCGGAGTGCTCGGCCCGGCTGGTCCACACCTTCTGGCCGTTCACTACGTAGCGGTCGCCCTCGCGCCTGGCGACGGTGCGCAAGGAGGTGGTGTCGGTGCCGCTGGTCGGTTCTGTCACGCCGAATGCCTGCAGGCGCGCCTCGCCGGTGGCGATCTTCGGCAGGTACTGCTGCTTCTGTTGCGGCGAGCCGTGCCGCAGGATGGTGCCCATGATGTACATCTGGGCGTGGCAGGCGGCGCCGTTGCAGCCCTCGGCGTGGATGGTCTCCAGGATCGCCGCCGCGGCCGACAAGGGCAGGCCCGCGCCGCCGTACTCCTCCGGGATCAGCGCCGCCAGGTAACCTGCCTCAGTCAATGCCCGGACGAATTCCGTCGGATAGGCCCGCTCGCGGTCCAGCTTGCGCCAGTATTCGCCGGGGAATCGGGCGCAAAGCTTTGCCACCTCGGCGCGGATCTCGGCATGCGGATCGGTGGGAAGGGGCTGGTCCATGGCGCGTCTCCCGAAGCTCGCCAGACCTGCTTAGCCCGGATGCCTCTACCGGAGAAGCAGCGTGCCGGAGCGGCCGGATACGCCACGGTCAGAGCCGCCTAATCTCAGAACATCGAGCGCGCGATGTGTTCCATGAGGTCGCGATGCTCCTGGTCAGGGCCGGTGTCCGGCTTGCTCGTCGCGGATGGATCCTGATCGGGGAGCGCATAGCCGATCGCGACAAGCAGCGCGCCCAGAACAATCAGCAATGTGAGCATCGTCGCTCTCCCGCCAGCCGTCATGGCGGCGCGGAAGATGGCAACCGGCGCCAGCACCGGCACTGAAACGCTTCAGGCTCCGAGGTCGCCCATCCACTCGACG
>DATBKQ010000591.1:0-2949 GCA_036555825.1 Acetobacteraceae bacterium
CTCACCCTGCTGCGCCATCATCGGGCGGCTGATCGGCCGCGCGCCGGACGATGAGCAGGTGCTGCTGCATTCGATGACGCTGATCGGCCAGGCCAAGATCTTCTGTGGCTGGGGCACGTCGCGCGTTCTGCACTGGGACACAATCGGCGAGGACCGCATCCGCGCGGCCCAGGCGGTGGTGCGCCAGCACGTGCAGGCGATCTTCCGGAGCAGGCCGAGATGAGGCGCCTGACACTCGCGCTGCTGCTCGGGGTGGGCGGGTGCACCGTCGGTCCCGACTTCGTGCGTCCCGTGGCGCCGACCGACACCGGCTATACGCCCGAGCCACTGGCCACGCGGACCGCGTCAGTGAAGACGCGCGGCGGCGAGGCGCAGAATTTCCTTGCCGAGCGCGACATTCCGGGCGACTGGTGGACGCTGTTCCGCTCGCGACCGCTCAACCGGTTGATCGATCAGGCGCTGAAGGCCAATCCCGATCTCGATGCCGCGCAGGCGGCGCTGCGGCAGGCGCAGGAGAACTTCTACGCCGAGCAGGGCGCGCTGTTCCCCCAGGCCAGCGCGAGCTTTCAGGCCGAGAAAGAGCGCTTCTCCGGCGCCACCTTCGGGCAGCCGAGCAACCACGCGACATTCGGGCTGGTCACGCCACAACTGAGCATCTCTTACGCGCTCGATGTGTGGGGCGGCACGCGGCGGCAGATCGAATCACTCAACGCACAGGCCGAGTACCAGCGCTTCCAGCTTGAGGCCGCGTATCTCACGTTGACTTCCAACGTCGTGGTCGCCGCCGTGCAGGAGGCATCGCTGCGCGGCCAGATCGCCGCCACGCAGGACATCATCCGCGACCAGGCGCAGTCGCTCAGGCTGGTGCGGGACCGGTTCAATCTGGGCGGGGCATCGCAGGCCGACGTGCTGACCCAGGAGGCACAACTGGCGCAGACGCGCGCGACGCTGCCGCCGCTGCAGAAGCAGTTGGCGCAGACGCGCAACCAGCTCGCCGCACTGGCCGGTCAACTTCCCGCGCATGAGGCGGCCGAGCGATTCGCGCTCGACAGCATGCACCTGCCGCGGGAACTGCCGGTCAGCCTGCCTTCGCAACTGGTGGAACAGCGGCCGGACGTCCGCGCGGCCCAGGCGCAGCTTCACTCGGCCTCGGCGCAGATCGGCGTCGCCACGGCAAACCAGTTGCCGCAATTCACCATCACCGGCACCCTCGGCACCGCGTCCAACAATTTCACCAACATGTTCGCTCCCGGCACCGGTATCTGGAGCATCGCGGGCGGCGTCACCCAGACGTTGTTCGACGCCGGCACCCTGCTGCATCGCAAGCGCGCCGCGGTCGCCGGGTTCGAGCAGACCGCGGCGCAGTACCGCAGCACTGTGATCAAGGCATGCCAAAGCGTCGCCGACGCCTTGCGCGCCTTGCAGTCGGATGCCGACGCGATGGTCGCGGCGGCGGCGGCCGAGCGTTCGGCATTCGCCAGCCTTGACCTGGCGCGGCGGCAGTATCAACTCGGTGCCATCGATTACCTCACGCTGCTGAACGCACAACGGACGTGGCAGCAGGCGCGCATCAATCTCGTTCAGGCCGAGGCCAACCGCTACGCCGATACGGCGGCACTGTTCCAGTCGCTTGGTGGCGGCTGGTGGCATCGCAGCGATGTCGCGCCCCAGGTCGCCGAAAATGCGAAGCAGTCCTGACGGAGACGGACATGATCAAGCGCATGGTCATCATGTTGGTCGCGGTGGGCGTTGTTCTGGGCGGGTTTTTCGCCTTCCAGAACTTCAAGGCGCACATGATCCGGCAGGTGATGGCTGCCATGGCCAATCCGCCGCAGACCGTCTCCACGACGACCGCCGGGCTGCAGGAATGGCAACCGCAGCTCGAGGCGGTCGGTAGCCTGCGGGCGGTGAATGGCGCCGATCTCTCGCTGGAGGTTTCCGGCATCGTCGGCGAAATCCACTTCAACTCCGGCGACGATGTCGCGGCGGGTACTGTGCTGCTGCGGCTGCGCTCGGAAGACGATGAGGCCAAACTGCAGGCGCTGCAGGCGACTGCCGATCTCGCCCAGGTCACCTACAACCGCGACGTGCAGCAATGGAAGGCGCGCGCGGTCAGCCAGCAGCAGGTCGATTCCGACAACTTCAACCTGAAGAATGCACGCGCCCAGGTCGAGCAGCAGAAGGCGATGCTGGACAAGAAGATTCTGCGCGCACCGTTCGCCGGACACCTCGGCATCCGCGCCGTCGATGTCGGGCAATACCTCAACGCCGGCACCACCGTCGTCACCTTGCAGGCGCTCGATCCGATCTATGTCGATTTCTTCCTGCCACAGCAGGCGATCGACCGGATCAGGATCGGTCAGGAGATCGCGGCCAAGGTCGACACCTATCCTGGCCAGACGTTTCCGGGGAAGATCGCCGCGATCAATCCACAGGTCGATACCAGCTCACGCAACGTGCAGGTGCGCGCAACCCTGGGCAATCCCGACCGCAAGCTGTTGCCGGGGATGTATGCCACGGTCGACATCGACGCCGGCGCGCCGCAGCGCCACATCACGCTGCCGCAGACCGCTGTCGCCTACAATCCTTACGGCAGCACGGTGTTCATTGTCGAGCAGAACGGCGCGGCGAAGACGGTCCGGCAGACTTTCGTCACCACCGGTGCCAGGCGCGGCGACCAGGTCGCCGTGCTGAGCGGCGTGAAGGAGGGCGATGTGGTCGTCACTGCGGGCCAGATGAAACTGCGCAACGGCTCCCCGGTGGCGATCAACAACAGCATCCAGCCCACCGCGGACGCAGCCCCGGAACCCACCGATCACTGAGTGGTGGCATATGAAATTCACCGACATCTTCATCCGCCGTCCCGTGCTGGCATCGGTCGTCAGCCTGCTGATCCTGGTGCTGGGTCTGCGTGCGCTGGGCACCCTGCAGGTGCTGCAATATCCCAAG
>DATBKQ010000592.1:0-5055 GCA_036555825.1 Acetobacteraceae bacterium
AGATCGGCGGCGGCACCGGTGTCTTGGAACTCGCCGCCGGCAACGGCAGCGCGGCAAGCCTCGGCACGTTCGCATCCACCGGCATCACCAACTTCAGCACGCTGCAGTTCGACCCCGGCGCCAAATGGACGGTGACCGGCAACACGTCGCCCTCCGGGCTCGGCACCATCACGATCACCGGATTCACCAGCAGCGACACGATTGACCTGACCGGCTTCGCCGCGACCGGCGATACGTTCGCCAACAACGCCCTGGCACTCACGAATGCAAGTCAGGGCACCACGACCCTGCACATCCAGGGCTCGTTCAGTTCATCCGACTTCGCGCTCTCCAGCGACGGCAAGGGCGGAACCAACATCGCCCTCAAGAGCGGCATCCAGAACCCGATCTCGGGCACCTATACCAGCGGCGTCACGCTCTCCAACACTCTCGGCAGCCCGATATCGATCACCGGCCGCATCGACGCGAGCAGCGGCACCGCTCTTTATGGCCCTGGCGGCGGGAGCAACAGCTGGACCATTAGCAATAGCGGGATGATCAGCACGGCCGATACGTCGTCCGCAGCCATCCAGCTGGGCAGCTTTGCCGACAACGTCAGCAACGGAGAGATCACCAATCAGGCGGGAGGCAGGATCGCTGGCGGCGGATACGGCGTTTCGATCAGCGGTCCCGGCTTGGTGACAAACCTGAACGGCGCGTCGATCACAGCCTCAAATTCCCCAGGCGTGTACGGCGGCGCGGCAGTGGATATTCAGGGAGACTATTATCACGGCAGCGCCGGAAATCAGCCTGGCGTTCGGATCGTCAACGCCGGAACCTTGACTGGTCCGAGCGGAGCATTCGAGAAATTAGGCGGCTCTGTCACCAACACGAGCACCGGAACGATTGCTGGCACTTCCGTGGCCGGCATCTGGCTCGACAGCTATGGAAGCGTTGTCAATTATGGTCTAGTCACTGGCTCCGGCACCGGTCTGTTCGGCTACGAAGGTGCATCGGTCACCAACCTGTCGGGTGGCACGATTACCGGCGGTACGGCTGGCGTATATTTTGGCTTGTTCGGTCAGCCGTCGACCAATTTGCATGGCACCTTCACCAACGCCGGCACCGTGATCGGCGGCCAATACGCGGTCGATTTCGCGGGAATCGGCGGAGACTACCGCCTGATCGCCGATCCTGGCGCCGTGTTCGACGGCGCGATCTACGGCGGCCAAGGCGTGCTGGAACTGGCCTCGGGCAGCAGCACGGGGACGCTGTACGGCTTCGGCAGCACGATCACCAACTTCAGCACGCTGCAGTTCGATCCCGGGGCGTCCTGGCGCATTTCCGGCGACCAGATCGGGCTCGGCGCGATGACCATCAGCGGCTTCTCATCGGGCGACATCGTCGATCTGACCGACTTCGCCGCAACCGGTGCATCCTTTGGCGGCGGTGCCCTCACCCTCACCAGCGACAGCGGTACCGCCTACCTGCAATTCGTCGATGCCACCAATCTCTCCGACTTCGCGTTCGCCCCGGATGGCGCCGGAGGCACCGACATCGCCGGTGCCGGAACCGGGCAGACCCTGACCTGGGCCAACCCGGGCGGCGGTGACTGGAACACGCCGGCCAACTGGTCGCCTTCCCTGCTGCCGACCGGCTTCGACACGGCGGTGATCGCCAATCCGGGCAGCAACAGCGTCACCATCGCCGCGGGCGTCACGAACGTGGTCGGCAACCTGCTCCTCAACGCGGCGGACAACGCGCTGCAAATCGACGGCTCGCTCGACGTGCTTGGGGCGGTCACCATCGAGGCCGGCTCGCTCATCGCCGTCGGATCGCTCACCGCCCCGGCGATCACCGACAACGGCCTGCTGGCCACGCAGTTCTCGCAAACGCTGGACAATGCGCCGGTCGGCCTGGGCGGCACGTTGCAGGTGCAGGCGAGCGGCGAGCTGATCCTTGGCCCGAACGAGGTAGTCACGCAGACCGGGCCGACCGCGGTCCTGGACAGCACCACATCGGGCGGCGAGTCCATCATCAATCAAGGCACGATCGACGCCAGCCACCCCGACGGGTTGCTGCGCATCGTGCCGCTGAACTTCACCAACCAGGGCACCGTCAACCTCGACAACGAGACAGTGACCATCGGTTACGACCAGGCTGGCACACTCGGCGCGTGGGACAACAGCGCCGGCACCATCGCGCTCTCCGGCAGTGCGTCGCTGGTGCTCGACGGTTCGGTTGCCACTTCCGGGATCGGTGCGATCACCGGTGCGGCAGGCGTCACCGAGGCCGGCCTGCTCGACAACACCTTCGGCACGCTGACCATCGGCGCGGGAACCCCACTCGGCACCGTGACCCTGGCGAGCAGCGGGACCATCAACGGTGGCATGATCGCCGATAACGGTGGCGGAATCCTGTTCAGCGGCGGCACGTTCAGCGACGTGACCTATCTCGGGGCGCTCGAGCTGCGCGACGCCGGCGAGCGGGCGACTATCGCCGGTTCGCTCACCGTGGAGGACGCCGGCGAATCGTCGCCTGGCACGATCGATCTGACCGGCAGCGGCGCATCCTTGCTGTTCGCATCGGCCACGACGCTCGACAACGTGGTCCTCAATATCGGCAATGCGCAGACCGCCGATACCTTGCAGGCAACCGGTCCCGCTACGTTCGGCATCGGGCCGGCGGTGACGATCGACAGCAACGCGGCGGGCGCGCTCGCCACTCTGAACGCCGGCACCGGCGCCGACCTGAACTTCGCCGGCACGCTGAATGCCGCGGCCGCCGGCGGCACGTTCACCTTGGCAGACGGCGGCGGCACCTTCAGCAACGATGGCACGATCGATGTGGCGAACGCCGACACGCTGGATGTGAACACGGCCATTGCCGCCGGAAGCGGCAGGATTGCGGTCGGCGGCAACGGGCTCGTCAACGTCGCCGCGGTGACGGTCGGCGCGACGCAGACGCTCGATTTCACCGATGCCGCCGGCGCGCTGCGGCTCGATCAGCCGAGTAGCTTTCTCGCCACCATCACGAATTTCCGGACCGGCGATACGATCGATCTCGCCACGGTCAAGGCGGACGCGGCCACCTGGTCGGGCGGTACGCTGACGGTCAAGAACGGCGGCGCGGCCGTTGCGACATTGTCGCTGCAGGGCGACTACGCCGCCGCCCCGTTCGCGGTGGCCAGTGACGGCGGTACCGGATCGGTCGTCACCGTCACCGCCACCTGCTACGCCGCCGGGACGCGCATCGCCACACCGCGCGGCGAGGTTCCGATCGAGCGCCTGCATCGGGACGATCTGGTGCAGACCATCTCCGGCAAGCCGCAGCCGATCCGCTGGATCGGTCATCGTCGCGTCGATTTCCGCCGCCATCCGAACCGGCAGCGCGTCCTGCCGGTGCGCATCGCCGCCAACGCGTTCGGACCGGGACGGCCGAAGCGCAACCTTCTCCTGTCACCGGATCACGCCGTGTTCGCCGAAGGCGTGCTGATCCCGATCCGTCACCTGATCAACGGTGCCAACGTCGTGCAGTTGCAACGCCACTCGATGACCTACTACCACATCGAGCTGCCGCGGCACGACGTGCTGCTGGCGGATGGCATGCCGGCGGAAAGCTATCTGGAGGCCGGAGCACGCGGTGCCTTCGGCAATGGCGACGTCTTCGTTCAGCTTCACCCCGACTTCACGCCCCCGCAGGACCACTACGCGATGCTGTGGGAGCAATACGGCTACGCGCCGCTGGTGGTAGCCGGCGAGGCGGTCGAGCGGGTACGCGACATGCTGTCGCGCAACCGGTACGCGGCCTGAACCGCAACTAGAGGCTGGCGCAGCGTTCGATCGTCTCGCGCCAGCCTAGCAGGTCCTCCGGCCCCGCGTTCCTGCGGGCCAGCCCGGCAACTCCGGTCACCGGCACCAGCACGCGCGCAACTCCCGCGGCGGCATAATCGGCAAGGCGCGACAGGTCGTCGGGGATGCCGACGGTGATCTCGACCGCGGCGGGATCGCGACCGGCATCGCGCGCCGCGTGGCGGACGGTCTCGATCAGGTCCATCGGCAGGCCGCGGCCGGGAAAGAACCCGTCGCCAAGCCGTCCGGCACGGCGCGCGGCGGCTTTCGTGTGGCCGCCGACAATGATCGGCACACCGCGCTTCACCGGCTTGGGGCGCATATACGCGTCTTTGAAGCTGACGTAACGGCCGGAAAAGTTTGGCGCATCGGCGGACCACAATTCGCGCATCGCGGCGATGTACTCGTCGGTGCGCCGGCCGCGATCCTCGAATGCGGCACCGATCGCGTCGAACTCCTCCTTCAGCCAGCCGACGCCGATACCGAGTAGAATGCGCCCGTGCGACATATGGTCGAGAGTGGCGACCTGCTTGGCGACGATGACCGGATTGTGCTGCGGCAGGATAAGGATGCCGGTGGCGAGCTGGATGCGCGACGTCGCCGCCGCGACATAGGCCATCCAGATCAGCGGATCGGGCAGCAGGAAGTCGCCCTCGCCGCCCGGCAGCCGACCGTCGGATGTATAGGGGTAGGCCGACTGGTAATCGCGCGGGATCACCGTGTGCTCCACGGTCCAGGCGGATTCGAACCCCGCCGCCTCGCCCGCCTGCATCAGTTCGACCGCGCGCGCGGGATCGGCATAGCGTCCGGTATTGCAATAACGGAGACCGAATTTCATCGGCGAACACCCCTTCGCGGCGGCAGGTCGAGCAGCAGCACCGAATGGTCCGACAGCCCCGCCAGCCGTTCCTCGTGCGAATAGCGCACCACCCCGGCACGCGCCGCGAGGCTTGCCGAGAGGAACGCGTGATCGATGCGGAACCCGTTGCCGCGGTGGCTGTACCAGGAGAACTCGCGGCCATCCGGATAGCGATGGCGCCACAGATCGCGGAAGCCGATCGCATCCATGCTGTCCATGAAATGCGCCGCCACGTCGATCGCACTCGGTTCGTCCACATAGGCGCGGCAGGTGTTGAAGTCGCCGATCGCCAGCGCGTCGCCGGCCGAGCGATCGGTGAACGCCGCTACCAGCGTTTGCCAGTACGGCAGCTTCGCCTTCATGTTC
>DATBKQ010000593.1:0-10313 GCA_036555825.1 Acetobacteraceae bacterium
CATCCTGAACCAGGACGGCTACCGCGATGCGCAGATCATCATCGCGCACGAGAACTTCGGCTGCGGTTCCTCGCGCGAACATGCCCCCTGGGCGCTCATGGACTTCGGCATCCGCTGCGTCATTGCGCCCTCGTTCGGCGATATCTTTTACAACAACAGTTGCAAGAACGGCCTGCTGCCGATCCGGCTGCCGCGCGCGATCTGCGATACGCTGATCGAGGACGCCAGGCTGGGTGGCAACGCACGGATCGCCATCGACCTGGAGCGCCAGGTGGTGGTGCGGCCGAACGGGCAGGAGATCCACTTCGACGTCGAGCCGTTCCGCAAGCACTCGCTGCTCAACGGCCTGGACGATATCGGGCAGACCTTGCAGCACGAGCGCAGCATCGGCCAGCACGAGGCGTTGCAGCGCGAACAGCGCCCATGGCTGCCGGGTACGGTCTGACGATGGCCGCGAACAAGAAGCTGCTGATGCTGCCCGGCGACGGCATCGGGCCAGAGGTAATGCGCGAGGTGCGCCGCATCATCGACTGGATGGCGCGGCGCCGCATGGTGTCGTTCGATCTCGCCGAGGACCTGGTGGGCGGTGCCGCGATCGACGCGCGCGGCACGCCGATCACCGACGACACGATGCAGAAGGCGAAGCAGGCGGATGCGATCCTGTTCGGCTCGGTCGGCGGACCGAAATGGGAGAGGCTGGGGTTCCAGCTTCGACCCGAGCTGGCGATCCTGCGGCTGCGCAAGGAGCTTGACCTGTTCGCCAACCTGCGGCCGGCGACGGTGCTGAACCCGCTGGTGGATGCCTCGACACTGAAGCCCGAAGTCCTGCGCGGGCTCGACCTGATGATCGTGCGCGAGAGCACCGGTGGCATCTATTTCGGCGAGCCGCGCGGCATCGAGACGCTGCCCTCCGGCGAGAAGCGCGGCTTCGATACGGAAAGCTACACCACGGGCGAAATCGAGCGGGTGGCGCGCGTCGCATTCGAGCTGGCGCGCAAGCGCAAGGGCCACGTGACCAGCGTCGAGAAGGCGAACGTGATGCAGTCGGGGCTGTTCTGGCGGCAGATCGTGACGGCGCTGCACGAGCGGGAGTTCGCCGACGTGCAGCTCGAGCACATGTACGCCGACAACTGCGCCATGCAGCTTGTGCGCAATCCGCGGCAGTTCGACGTGATCGTAACCTCCAATATCTTCGGCGACCTGCTGTCGGACCTTGCATCGATGCTGACCGGCAGCCTGGGGATGCTGCCGTCGGCGACGCTGGGTGCGCCCGACACCTCGGGCAAGCGGCTGGCGCTGTATGAGCCGATCCATGGCTCGGCGCCCGACATCGCCGGCCGCGGCATCGCCAACCCGCTGGCGCAGATCTTCAGCTTTGCCATGCTGCTGCGCTATTCGTTCGCCATGGACGAGGACGCGGCGCTGATCGAGCGAGCCTGCACGAACGTGCTCGCGTCGGGGCTGCGCACGGCCGACATCATGGGACCGGGGACGGCGAAGGTCGGCACCAGCGTGATGGGCGAGTCGATCCTGCGGGAACTGGACAAGCTGTCGGCGTGACCACTTGAAGCGAGGCAGGCCATCCGCTACACCCCCGGCCTGACGGGCGCCCGTAGCTCAATTGGATAGAGCACCAGACTACGGATCTGGGGGTTAGGAGTTCGAATCTTCTCGGGCGCGCCACTCCCGAACAAGACTGGGCATCAAATGGTGGTGGCGGGCCGCCCTGTGCCGCTGCCGGGGCGAGGGCAGTCGTGGTTCCCTGGATGCGGATTTCATTATCGGCGACGCTTATCCGGTCGATGAACAGCCGCAGGTAATCTCGGCGGGACCTGCCGTCACCGGTGCGATCGCTTCTCGGAGAGCGGCCGCGAACCGCTGGCATTGGAGGTGCTGAATTTCTTGCCATGGATTGTGATGCCCTCGGCATCGAGTGGCGCGGCGATGTTCTTCACGCGATGGCTTGGCCCTTCGACACCCAGATAAAGGCCGAGGATGCGGCGAACGATCGGTGCCGTGTCCTCGCCAATAGCAAAGACCTTCTTGATCTTCTGACCTCGCCGCTCTGCTTCGACGGCCTTGTAGCCGAGGGGCGGGGGCGACCCGTTCCAGAAGCCCTGCCTTGCGTTCTCCTGCGTTGCCGTTGCGTGTGCCTGGCGCTCTCGCGGCTGCTGTACTCATCGCAGATGCCGAACAGCTTTCGGGCCATTCACCGGAATTGTCCCGACTGAACTCCTGTGTCATGGGCACAACCTCGCGCGCGCGACGACCGGCTCACTTGACCTGCGTCAATGGAAGTCTGCACTCTTCCATTTGACCAACAAGCGTCGCTTCGAAGCGGCATGGAGGGGGGAATGGGCGAAGCATCACCCGTCGCAGACAGGCGCATCCACAGGCGTAACGTGCTAGAGGCTGCGGCCGCCATGGCCGCGGCAGGCCCGGCGGTATTGTGGGGAGGACATGCCGAAGCGCAGCCGCGAACCGGCGGCGCAACGGCGCTGTTCGCCTATGTCGGTGCCTTCACGACCGCGGAGCGCAAAGGGCATGGCGGCGGCATCAACGTCTACCGGGTGGACCCGGCTTCCGGCGCGTGGAAGCACGAACAGCTCCTCGAAATCGTCAACCCCTCCTTCCTGGCGCTCGACCGGGCCCAGCGCTTTCTCTATGCGGTCCATGCCGACCTCGACGAGGTCAGCGCCTATGCGATCGACAAGCAAACCGGGCGCATAACGGCGCTCAACCGGCAATCCTGCGGCGGCAAGAACCCGGTGCACTTGTCTATCGATCCGACCGGTCGCTGGATCATCACCGCCAATTACACCGCCGGCTCGGTCGGCGTCGTGCCGATCGAGAAGGACGGAACCCTGGGGCCGCGCGCCGATCTGGTCACCCTGCAAGGTGAACCCGGCCCAGATCGCGTCCGACAGGCGAGCTCGCACCCGCACGAAGCCGTTTTCGATCCGGGCGGCCGATTTCTCGCCGTGCCCGATCTGGGGCTCGATCGGATCTTCGTGTTTCGCCTCGACGCGGCAAGCGGGAAACTGTCGCCGAACGATCCGCCGTTCGTCGTCACGCGCAAACGCGCTGGCCCGAGGCACATCGCGTTTCATCCGGAGATGCCGCTCGCGTATGTGGTCGATGAGCTGGATTCCACTGTCGTCACCTACCGCTTCGATCCGCAGCGCGGCAGCTTGCAGGCGATCCAGATCCTGCCGTCGACGCCTTCGAGCTACACTGGCGAGCTCAGCAGCGCCGAGATCGCCGTCGCGCCCAATGGCCGCTTCGTCTACGCGTCGAACCGGTGCAACAATAGTATCGCCAGCTTCGCCGTCGATCGAGGCGCCGGAACGCTGACGCCGATCGCCTGGGCTCCGACCCATGCGAACTCGCCCCGCTTTTTTTGCCTCGATCCGGCGAGCAAGTATCTCTACGCGGCCAACGCCGACGAGGGCTTCGGGCCACCGGAAGAGAAGAGCACGGACACGATCGTGCAATTCAGTGTAGAAGCAAACGGGGAGCTGAAGCCGACCGGTCAGGTCATCAAGACCAACAGTCCGTGCACGATCGTCTTCGCCAGCCTCTAGCTTTCGGCCCCTATCGCGTGCTCTCAGCGCTGCAACGGTTGGCATGCCGGTGACGGCCGCGCACGACCACAAGACTGCGTCGAAACCGTCGATCTCGATGTCAACCCCTCAAGCCCCTGCAACCCTGCCCGACACCTCTAGACTAATCTATCCGTGGTCGTCGCAAACCGGAATGGCAGCTTTGAGGTGTCTGACCGCATCGGCAAACACTCCCAGCATGGCTGGTATCGACGCATTGCTGCAATTGCGGAAGCGGCCGTTCGACCCCTCGCGGGTGCGCAGTGCGCATGGAATTGCCGCAGGTGCGGTAGCGGCATCCTTGTCCGGCTTGTCTCCTCGATGGCACGGGCTAAGATCGCTCGCAATCTTCCCCAACCGTACAAGGAGAGCGTCTCATGGCAATCACGATGTACAGTGGCTTTGTGCCGGTATGCCTGCAGTTGCTCGGTGGCCTCAAGACTGTGCTGCAGAAGGCCGAGGAGCACGCCACGGCGCAGAAATGGGACACCACCGTAGTGCTGAACCTGCGGCTCTTTCCGGACATGTTCCCGCTCGAGCGGCAGGTGCGGCAGGTCTGCACTCATGCGTGCGGAGCCGGCCGGGTCGCCGGGATTAGCCTGCCGTCCTTCCCCGACCATGACAACAGCTTCGCCGAGATGCAGGCACGCATCGACAAGACGGTCGACTTCCTGAAGGGGGTGCGCGCGGATCAGCTCGACGGCAAGGAAGATACCGTCATCACGGTCCCGATGGGTGGCCAGCCGCGCGAGTTCAAGTGTCAGAACTACCTGTACCATTTCGCGATGCTGCAGGTGCAGTTCCACGCTACGACGGCGTACGACATCATCCGCAGCACCGGCGTCAACCTCGGCAAGCTCAACTATCTCGGCCAAATGCCGTCGTAAACTGACGCACTTATCCAATCGGTAGAGTCGACGACTGGCGCGGTAACGTAAGCTGCTCGGTGGGTTGGTGTCGCTTCGGCGCTCTCCCCCAATCACGGCTGGCATGGCTCGGTTTCTTGCCGCCGCTCATCGAACCGGACGTACGACCTGTCGTAACCGGGGCCGCAGCGCCGTATGGCGCGGCGCGGACCGGTTATGCTAGCGCACCATTGAAGCTGGCCGTGTCCGAATTTCATTGCGGCGTACCTGGATGAGGCCGAGGATCGCGCCCACAGCTGCTGAATTTGGGGAATGTCGGCCAAGGTGGCTCCCCAGTTGGTGGTCTCGTGTCTCTCCCAGGCTCCAGGCGTGAGGACCGGGTACCAACGAGACGAGCAAAACGATGGCGGCTACGCTTTAGAGGAGACGGAAACATGCCACAAAAGGGTCGCGGGATCTTCATGGTGTACGTTGATATCGACGCCAAGAACGTGCCGGAATTCAACGAGTGGTATAACAAGGAACATCTGCCAGAATTGCTGTCGGTGCCCGGCATTCTCTCAGCGGCCCGCTACGAGGCAGTCAAGGGTGGCCCGCAGTACCTGGCATGCTACGAACTCGAAAGCGTGGCGGTGATGCAGACGCCGGCGTTTACTGACCGGCCGCGGACGCCGTGGGGACAGAAGGTCTCGCCGTCGGTGATTGGGAAGAATTTGACACGTATTGTCGGGGAACAAATTTACCCGGACGGCATAGAAATGCCGGAGCGCGGCATGGCGCCGGTGTTGCAGATTGGCCGTATGTCCGTCCCCGCCGAGGTCGATGCGGAGTGGAACGCCTGGTACAGTGGGGAGTATGTGCCAGGCTACCGCAAGGTGCCGGGAGTGATCTACGCGCGCCGCTATCGGGTTCTCGAGGGTACCAGCGGCTACAGCACGGTCTACGAATTTGACAGCACGGCCGTGCCCGAAAGCCCGGAGTGGAAGGAGCAACAGCAACATTCCTCGCCCAATTCGCCGCGCATGCGGCAAGCCATGACGCATGCACCGGGTTCGGCCGGGGTTTACGTACGGGTGAATCCCTGAAGTCCAGGGTGCGCTAGGGCATGATCGGATCAGGTTGATCCGACCATTCCCTAGCAACTCATTGATGTAGAGCGCGATTCACGCTTTCTGACGAACCCGCCTCAAGCGATCGCGCTCCAGAATGTCGGACCGATGACAATCCGCATCGGCCAGGGACGCAACGTCACGCTCACCGGAATAACGCGTTCTCGATTACGAGAAAATGGGGTGCAGACCCCGTCGGCGAACCACCTGCGGCGCTGCACATCTCCGGCGTTGCCCGACAGACCGCTTCAGACATCGCCCGCAGAATCAATGACGCACGGCACTAGCGCTGGCGAGGGTCAATCGGTGGCGCCTGCGAGCGGCTCGTCGAGAGACCGCCGCCTACCGAACCACCGGATGATCAGTGCCAACGGGATGCAAAGCAGCAGCATGAATCCGCCAAGGATGAGGAAACTTTCACTGACGCCAGAGCGGTCGGCGATAACGCCCATTATCGGCGGAACCACGATCGACGTGAACCGCTGGCCCGTTTGGCGTAGCCCGACGACAGCGCCCTGCTGATGACGACCGGCGGCGCGCGCTTGTACGGACAACACCAAAGGCTGGATCACACCTTCGAGCCATCCGCGCAGCACCTGAAACAGCAGCAGCAATGCCAAGATGCCGCCGAGCAGCGGCGTCAATGCGATTAGCAGGATTGAGATCGCGGTGCCACTCAGCATCGTGCGCTGCGCGTTGCCGAGGTCCATGACGCGGCCGGCGAACAGTGCTCCAATTCCGCTGGCGATTTCAGCCGCCGAGAACAGCATGCCGATTGTTGTGCCTACCAGCCCCACCTGCTTGAGATAGACAACATAGACCGATGTCTGGATGCTGTAGGTGCTATTGCGCATCGCCATAATCGTCAGCGACAGGGCGATCGCCGGAATGGCGAGCAGCATCAGCGAGGTCCAATAATCCGAAAGCCGGGGCCAGACATCGCGGGCACGGAACTGGGCGCGTGCCGCACCCTCTTGGTGTGGCGATGCGAAGAACTCAGCCTCGGGGGCAAACAGCACGGCGACGATCAGCACGCCGCCCCATAGGACGCCGATCAAATAGGACAGCCAACTGCCGCCGAAATCCCACACCACGCCGCCGAGCATCGGCGCACTTGTCGAACCGAGTCGGGCGAAGAATGTAAACCGCCCGAGATAGCGCGCCTCGCCTTTGGCGAGCTGCGCGATCAGTGTTTGAGCCCCCGACCAGGCGAACGACACCGCGGCCCCGTTGACTAGTTGCAAGACCAACAAGCTCCAGAACCCTGGCATCAGGGGAAACAACGGCGCCAGAACCATGCTGGTCCAGACAAAGAACAGCGTGACCTTGCGTGTGCCGAAACGGTCCATCAGCACGCCGATGTGGATCGACAGAAACATCGCCACGATCGAGCGGGCGCCGACCAGGACGCCCACTTTGGCGGTGTCGAACCCAAGCGACAGCGCGTAAAGCGGCATCAGGAAGGTGTAGAAATCGACATAGCCCATGCTGAACGGCGCGGCGACATACAGCGCCGTTAGCGGTCGAGTGCCGGAACCATTCATTCAGGTGGCCACTCCGACGATGGCGAGGGCATATCCGGGTGCGCGCCAGCGTCTTTCATTACCGCCGGTCACGGCGTCGCTGTCCGAATCCAAAAGCCGCAAATCCCGGCGCAGCCCGGCGCCGGCATCGGAGATGGCGTCTCGACGCAGAGAAACGGATGCGGTTTGAGTGCCATGGCGCGATGACCATGCCGTCGCGATTCTCGAAAACGCGGCGACGTCGGCGGCAAAGTATTGCGCGCGGGGCAGCCGGTCCATTGCAGTGCCGGCAGCATGGCACGGCGCCCGCCCACCGTCGCAAACGATTTGGTCGGCACCACCCTCTTCGCGACGGCTCGGGTGGCGGGCGCCGTAAGCCGGAAACCCAGCCGGGCCGCTCACGCTCGCGCCGATTGTCCAGTCGAACGTCTCGTGTCCAGTGGGGAACACCCGGGGACCAGCCTTAACCGCATACATATAAAACCGGTGCGCCGACCAGGCTGGCGATCGACTTAATCTCAAGTGCCATGCGTCCTCCGCTTTCAGCCTTCGGTCGTTCGGAGCGGCAGGTTAACAAATGACGCGCCTCTCTCGCAAAAGCGGCAGAAATCGACGCCGCGACGAACCGAGCTGCAATCCCGGCACGACCACAAGCTGAAGGCACTCGCGCTGAAGAAGGGCGAGATCCGCCGGACGACGCCGATACCGCCTTCGTCGAAGGCTCATCGAACGCGCGGAATATCCTCCTTGCAAGCGCGGCGATCCGCCTTGGTCCAGGTCAAGGCAGATCGCGGCCCGCTGCAACCATTGCTTGTCCTAGTCAAATAACGCTATGCGGCAAACTTCCTTTGGGAGCAATGTGACCGCCAAGGGGGCGCCGCGCCGCCGGACGCGGGCCCCGGTGAAGGGCTGTGCGCCGCCAAGCACTCCAGGGGGAGGCAATCATGACAACTCGACGCAGCCTGATCCAGTCGGCTGTCGCGCTTGCAGGGGCCGCTGCTCTGCACACGCCGGCAATCGCGCAAGATGCTGGGCGCAGCGTGTTGCGGGTGGTACCGCAGGCCAATCTCACGGTGATCGACCCGATCTGGACCACTGCGTACGTCACGCGCAACGCAAGCTTCATGGTGTGGGATACGCTGTTCGGCCTGGACAGCCAATTTCGCCCTCAGCCGCAGATGGCCGAAGGTCATACGCTGTCCTCCGATCGGCGCGTCTATACAATCACGCTACGTGACGGCCTGAAATTCCACGATCAAGCCCCTGTGCGCAGCACAGACTGCATTGCCTCGATCAAGCGCTGGTCAGCGCGCGATGCCATCGGCCAGAAGCTGGCTACCCTGGTCGAAGAGTATCGAACGCTGGATGACCATCGCTTCGAGATCAGGCTGAAGCAGCCGTTCGCGCTGACGCTGTTCGCGCTGGGCAAGCCGGCCAGCAACGTCTGCTTCATCATGCCGGAGCGGATCGCCAGCACGGATCCGAACACGCAGATAAAGGCGGACGAGGTGATCGGCAGTGGACCATTCCGCTTCAAGCGAGACGAATGGAATCCGGGCGCGCTGGCGGTCTGGAGCCGGAACGCTGACTACCGACCGCGCCAGGAAGCGGCGGACTGGGTCTCGGGCGGCAAGCGTGCCAACTTCGATCGTATCGAATGGCGTATCATCCCCGACACCGGGACCGCTTCGGCCGCTCTGCAATCGGGCGAGATAGACTGGTGGGAAACCCCATTGGCGGACCTATTGCCGCTACTGCGCCGCGACCACAACGTCGTGCTGGAGCAGATGAATCCGCTCGGAGACATCGGCATCCTGCGCTTCAACCATCTGCACAAGCCGTTCGATAACCCCGCGGTGCGGCGGGCGCTGGCTCTGGCGATGAACCAGGCCGACTACATGAAGGCGCTCGTCGGCGACGATCCCGAGTTGTGGGGGTATGCCGGGTTCTTTACCCCCCGAACGCCGATGGCGACCGAAGCCGGGCTGGACGAGCTGAAGGCGCCGCCCGGTCTTGAGGTGGCGAAGCGGGCGCTGTCAGCGGCCGGCTACAACGGGGAAAAGGTAGTCCTTATTGCGGCGACCGACATCCCGATAGTGAACGCGCAAAGCCAGGTCACCGCGCAGCTACTGCGCCAGCTGGGCATGAACCTGGACTATGTGGCGACGGACTGGGGCACGGTGGTGCAGCGCCGCGCCTCGCGCGAGCCGGTTGAGCGGGGCGGCTGGAGCCTGTTCCACACCTGGTGGGCTGGTTTCGACCACGCGGATCCAGCTGGTCACCTTTCCATCCGCGGCAACGGCACCGGCCCCGGCAGCTGGTTCGGATGGCCCACCAGCCCGCGACTTGAGGAGCTGCGCGATGCATGGTTCGCAGCCTCCAGCGTTGAGGCGCAGCAGAAGATCTGCGAGGAAATGCAGATTGTCGCGCTGCACGACCTACCGTATGTGCCCACTGGGCAGTTCTTTATCCCATTCGCCTTCCGTCGCAACGTTACCGGCATCCTCAAGGGACCACTGCCGCTGTTCTGGAACGTCACCAAGACTTAAGCAAGCAGCGCGACGAGGGTGGTGGCGCTGTTTGCCCGTTTGCAGTGGGCTCGACGTCATCGACATCATGGTGCCGGCACACACCGGCTCCATCAATTGACTCGATCGCCAATCCGGCATTTGCCTGCTCGATGCACCTTCGGTCAGGCTGAATAACGGTCATCATCGGGCATTCATGCACCAACCCGCCGGGCGGGCCACTTCCCGACGTTGACACTGTCTCGACCCAATTCGGCGGTTTTGACCGAATGCTATCGAGCCTCCGTCCAGCTCTCGCATAAGCCGAGAACGCAGGTACTGGAGGGACGGCCTTCGCGTTGCCTCGGCCAAGGCCGACCTTGGGCCTCGACCCCGTTGTGGGTGAGCCGCGCGCCGAGCGCCGGCACAAGCACCGTGCACATCCCATAGGGGCGCCCTGGAACCGCATTGGGCTGGGTATGAACCAGGAACGGCTCGCCCATCTCATACCAGGTAAGTACAACCTCTTCATCGCGGGTGACGAGGCGTTCTGTCCAAAAATCGCGCACGTCACCGGACTTGCTGAATTGCGCATCGACCACCGCGATGGTCGGGTCGAGAAGCTCGGCATAGATCGCACCCAGCACGGTGGACTGCAGCAGACGCGCCATTGCAATGTTGTCCGAGTATATTCGCCAGCGAGCTT
>DATBKQ010000594.1:0-7464 GCA_036555825.1 Acetobacteraceae bacterium
GCCACCGCGGTGGCGGCCAGAGCGCGCGCTGTCCAGGCCGGCAGAAGGAACGTACCGACCACACCTGTCCCCGACGCCAAGCGGCCTAGCAGCAGGCGGCGCGCAATCGTCGGACAGTCGTCCATCGCACGTTCTTAACACGCAAACTGTAGAATTGCACCTTCCTCGTTGATTAAGGCTCGTTCATGGCCATCGTTTGTGATCGCAGCCGCGACTTGCGGCGGGCGCCCGTTTGCTTCATGGTCTTACCCGCTCCGGTGACAGTTCCGAGAGGCAGGCGGGAATCGCCGCAGCTTCAGGAGCCGGACCGGCGGAGGCGAAGGCCCGCGACCCGGCCCGACCGCGAGGTCCGGCAGGGCAAGGTCCGGGGAGGCGCCTTCCGCCGCTGCCGTGTCATCGCCCGCGTCGCGCTTGCAGCGCGCCGGGGTCCGCTGCCGCGATCGGGCCGCAGGCAGTCCTCTTCACCCCGGGTGACCCGGGTCGCCAGGAACGGACTATCGTCAACGCATGATCCTTTTCGGCCAGGCACTAACGATTTCCGCGGCCGTCCCCATGTTGGGTCGCGGGATGACAAGCTGCCGCACTGCTCGGCCGGGCGATACTCCGATCCTTGAGCGGACGGGCCAGCCAAATTCCTTACCCCTATTCCGCCGCCCGCCGGTGCGTGTCCCGCAGGGACGTGCACCGCGCCGCCGAGCGGCCAATCGGAGTTCCGGACTCAATGACCAAACGTATGTTGATCGATGCATCGCACGCGGAGGAAACCCGCGTGGTGGTGCTGGACGCTAGCCGGCTGGAGGATTTCGATGTCGAGACATCGACCAAGCGACAGCTCAAAGGCAACATCTATCTCGCCAAAGTCGTTCGCGTAGAACCGAGCCTGCAGGCGGCGTTCGTCGAATACGGCGGCAATCGCCACGGTTTCCTCGCCTTCAGCGAAATCCATCCGGACTACTACCAGATACCGGTCGCCGACCGGCAGAAGCTGCTCGAGGCGCAGGCGGAGGAGGCGCGGCGCGAGGAAGAGGAAGAAGACCGCGCGGCCGAGGCCGCGGCTGCCGGGGACGCGACCGCCGGTACCGAACGGCCCGAGGAGACCGCGGATCCGCCCGAGGAAGCCGCGGTCACCGAGGAGGATCTGACCGGCGAGCCCTCCGCCGCCTCGGCGCTGTCCGCCGAAATCGCCCCCGAAATGGTGAGTGTGCCGCTGGAAGAAGCCGCGCCCTCCGCGGCTGAGCAGGTGTCTCACCCGGTTGGGGAACAACCGCCGCCGGCGGTACTCGACGAATCGGGGCATGTCGAGCCCGAGCCGGAAGCCGTCGCGACCGTCGAGGCCGTGCCGGACACCGCCCCGGCCGTGGCCAGTGCGGACCAGCCAGAGCTGGCGCCCGAGGCGCAGGAGGAAGATGGGCAAGACGCGGTCGCAACCGAGGAAATCGGCGACGATGCCGGCGCGATGTCCGACGTTGTCCCGGAACAACCGCCACCGGAGACGGTGGGCGGCGAGGGCGACACCGCCGAGGAGACGCGCGAACGGCGTGTCGCCTATCGCTACCTGCGCAACTACAAGATTCAGGAGGTGATCAAGCGCCGGCAGATCCTGTTGGTGCAGGTGGTAAAGGAGGAACGCGGCACCAAGGGCGCGGCGCTGACCACCTACCTGTCGCTCGCCGGACGGTTCTGCGTGCTGATGCCGAATTCGCCGCGCGGTGGCGGCATTTCACGCAAGATCACCTCGGCCACCGATCGCCGGCGGCTGCGCGAGATCATGGCGGAGCTGGAAATCCCGTCGGGCATGGGGCTGATCGTCCGCACCGCCGGCGCCAACCGGCCGAAAGCGGAGATCAAGCGAGACTGCGAATACCTGCTGCGGCTCTGGGACGATATCCGTGAGCACACACTGAAGTCGGTCGCGCCGGCACTGATCTATGAGGAAGCCAGCCTGATCAAACGCGCGATCCGCGACGTGTATTCGCGCGACATCGATGAGATCGTGGTGGACGGCGAGCAGGGCTGGCGGTCAGCGCACGAGTTTATGCGCATGCTGATGCCGTCGCACGCTAAGAAGGTGCAGTTGTGGAAGAACGGCGGCATGCCGCTGTTCGCCAAGTACCAAGTGGACGCGCAGCTCGACGGCATGCTGCTGCCGATCGTGCAGCTTCGCTCGGGCGGCTATCTGGTGATCAATCAGACCGAGGCGCTGGTCGCGATCGACGTCAACTCCGGCCGCTCGACACGCGAGCGCGGCATCGAAGAGACGGCGCTGCGGACCAACCTGGAAGCCGCGGACGAGGTCGCGCGGCAGTTGCGATTGCGCGACCTGGCCGGGCTGATCGTCATCGACTTCATCGACATGGAGACGCGCAAGCACAATGCGATGGTCGAGAAGCGCCTGAAGGAGGCGTTGAAGAACGACCGGGCGCGTATCCAGGTCGGCCATATCAGTCATTTCGGGCTGATGGAGATGAGCCGGCAGCGGCTGCGTCCGTCGCTGGCGGAGACGAGCTTCATCACCTGCTCGCATTGCGGCGGAACCGGGCATGTGCGTTCGACCGAGAGCGCGGCGATCCATGTGCTGCGCGGGATCGAGGAGGAAGGAGCTAGGCGGCGCGCGGCCGAGATCGTGGTGTATGCGGCGTCGCAGGTGGCACTGTACATCCTCAATCACAAGCGCGAACGGCTGGCGGATATCGAGCAGCGTTACGGCATGCACGTGCTGTGTGTCGGTGACGATGGGCAGATGACCTCGCAGTTCCGCATCGAGCGGCTGCGCGCCCAGGTGCCGCCCGAGGCACCGGTTGCGATCACTCAGGATGTGGCATTGCGTCCGGCCGAAATGGAGACCGATGAGGAGGTCGAGGCCGGGGAAGAAGACGAGGAGGAGGCCGAGGGCCGTTTGCCTGGCGAGACCGCGGAGGACGCCGAACATCGCCGTCGTCGTCGCCGCCGCCGCCGCCGGGGTGGCGGGCGGCGTGAAGAGGCAGCGGCGGCAGAGGCGGGTGAGGCGGTGGCATCCGAGGGTGAAGAGGCCGCGGTCGCGGCCCATGTCGAAGGCGTGCCGGAACATGCCGAAGCTGGCGAGGAAGAGCATCGTGGTCGGCGGCGCGGCCGCCGGGGCGGACGCCGCCGCCGGCACGAAGGAGATGGCGACGTGCCGCCTCATGCTGAACCGGGCGCCGATCAACCGGAACTGCCGCCGGTCTATTCCGGGCCGACCCCTGCCAACCCGTTCGGCGCACACGCGTTCGATATCTTCGATGTGCTGGAGCAGGCGGAGCAGGCACCGCCGCCGCTCGCGGCAGCGCCCGCGGTCACCGAGCCGCAGCCTGTATCTGTCCCGTCGCTGATCCTGGACGAGCCGGAACCGGCTCAGGCCCAATCGACCGGGGCGGAGGCAGAGCCGGAGGAACCGCCAGCGACACCACAGCAGGCAGCCGAGCCGGAACCGGCCCAGCCACCCGAGCCGGAGCCGGTTGCAGCCGATGATGCGGTGCAGGAGCCGCTGGTGAAGCCGATTGTTATCGGCAGCGCGCAGGACGTGGCGGTGGAGAAGAAGCGCGGCTGGTGGCGGCGCTGAACTAACTGCCCTTGGCAGGGAAGGCGGCGCAGATCGTTCGGAGCTACGCGGTCAGAGGGAGGAGGACGCGCTCCGGCCTGAACCAGAGGGTCAGAAGTCGGTCTGTATTCGTTACACGGACCCGCTGTTGGATTCCTTTCGCTTCTTGTCCAGAGCTTTCAACAGTTCTCCGATTATCCGGACCGCCTCCGGATCCACCTCTGCGCGGCCAGTTGCCGGCCGCTCCGCAAAGAACATTGCTTGAGACAACAACAGCACGTCGGCGCCTTCTTCCGCGATCAATCGCAGCGCATCGTCGGAATCTGCGGCCTGAACTATGTCGTAATGCTGGCCGAACACCCCGCTCAGGGCTTCAGCAATTTGGCTGGCTCCGCCGACGAGCAAAACCCGTGAGGAAGGTTCGTGAAGGGCGTCACCTCGCGCCCAAGTCACCAACGACCGCACCTTGCTCCACCGACTCCCCATCGAGGATTGAACCGTTCTTGTGCCACCAATGCCAAAGCTTCTACACCAGAGAGTGTGGGAGCAATAAACGTATAAATGGATAAGGAGATTGATACTTTGTAATTCAAGCTAGGCGCCCATCCCAGTACTTTCGGTCAAGAGACCGCCCGCCGAGGCGGGTCTCATACCAACCGGCACGATGGTCGACTTCTCTGCGGTGCCCTGCTCCTGGTGGGACGTACGTCCGGCGAGCGCGGCTTGCCGCCAGACCGTCTGCGGGTAGGTCTTGTCCCGCACTTCGGGCGCTCTGATCCCCAGGCTCGGTTCCGCTTGGAGCCCGCGAACCCGCTCAGTCGGCGAACCGGATCTTGGGGTGCGACACATAACACCGCTACTCCATCAGACATTCCCCGCTGTCTCCATACCGATAGCGAGCGTGCTTCGCGAGATCCACTTTTGTGATGATCGCCCGGACCGCCGCCGAGCCACCGACCTACGCCGCACTGTTGCGAAGAACTCTGACGGCGTTCCGCACGCACGCTCATATCGGGTACGGGCTCATGCGATGACAAACAGCGTCTGATCGGCAATGGCCGGTAGCAGCAAGGCCGCGACAACTGCAAGCGTCGGAGGGGCCCATCCATGATGATCACCTCGTGTCTTTGCCTCAGCGACCAGCAGTCGTTGCAGCCGATCGGTGGTCAGAATGGAGAGATGGTCGACCGATGCACGCCTGGGGCCCCCGCCGCGAAATCGAGCGGCAGTTGCGGTACGCGCTGAACAACATCGTCTATTCCGCACTCATTGAATGGCACACCTGAGGCCAGATACGTGGCGCGGCTGACAGCAAAAAACGGCCTTGCCTTCGCACGGTACGCTGGACGCAACAACGATTGTATGGGATCCAGTGATTGCAGCCCGGCGCTCAGGTTGTCGGCTTGGCCTTGGTGTCGTCACGGGTGATCGCTGCAAGCCGCTCCTTCAAGGATTGTACCCGCACCGTCGCGGTCGCCTCCTGCTCGTCCAGCGCGGCCATGGTTACCGACTTCCTGTTGCAGGTGCCGCCGCACTTCTGAAAGCTCGGTTAGCGCCCGATAAGGCACTGCTGAGGTGGTCACGGAGTCTCCCGCGCATGCACATGATGTGAAGACGGTGATCTACGCCATCGATGCAGAGCGCCGAGGCTTCAAGCAATACTTCGTTCGGCCAAGCCGGGGGGCGCGACGACCCGCCGTTGCACCGGCGGGCCAGGACAACCTGCTATCACGCGACAAGCCTACCTGCCATTGGCCGAAAGATTGATCACCTGAACCTCGGTATCGAGCTGCTGAAAACCTGATTGGGTGCTCCTGTACGACTGCGCTTGTTCCTTTGTTCAGTGAGCTCAGTTTAGCGTTGACGCTGCATGCCGCCACAATCACTGTCGGTGACGAATTCGTCGTAGACCATGCCTATGGGCTTGGTAGTCGCCAGCTATTCTTTGGCGATTGATCAGCCAGCAACGAAGGGGGCCGAATGAAGGCGGTAATACAGTGCGGTGGCAGGGGCACACGACTGCGGCCATACAGCACCGTTCTTCCGAAGCCGCTGATGCCAGTCGGCAACAAGCCGGTGCTCGAGCTGCTGTTGCGCTGGCTCCGCCGCAACGGCATCCGAGACATTTACATCACGACAGGTCACCTCGGTCATCTGATCTGCAGCTACTGCGGCAACGGACAGCAATGGGACCTCGGCATCAGATACGTCGAGGAGAGGGAGCCGCTCGGTACCATGGGTGCGCTCGGCCTGCTCCGGGACGAGTTGGACACGACCTTCCTCGTCCTGAACGGTGACGTGGTCACGGATTTGAACCTGAACGCCCTGACGGCGCACCACCACCGCATGAAGACCGGCCTCACCGTGGCGACGGTCAACCGCAGCGTCCGGGTCGATTTCGGGTTGATCGAGGAACGCGAACACCGGGTCGTGCGCTTCCGGGAAAAGCCGGTGCTACACCACATGGTCAGCATGGGCGTATATTGTCTGCAACCAGAAATCGTCGATCACATCCCCGACGGGGTTCCCTTCGGGTTCGACGACCTCATGTTCCGGATGCTCGAACGAGGCCTGCCGATCAGTACGTTCCTGCACGACGGGCTGTGGCTGGATGTCGGGCGCATCGAGGATTATCGACAGGCGCAGGAGCTCAATCTGGACCAGGCTCCCGCCTGCGATTCCCTGGAAGCGCTTGCGGCTGCCTGACACTCCGTTATAGGCGCACTTGGTCGGCCACCATCACCCGCAACCGCCGATAGCACCATGACCCGACCGGCACGGTAACGGCTGCCAAGGCAGACGCGCCGGGGAGCGCCAAGGCGACCGCCAACAGCACCGCCCAGATCGGCTCGCGGGCGGGCTCTGGCGGAGCCTCGGCAGCGGCTCGTTTCACCTCGCCCCCGACGGTGGCGGCGGTATCCTGATCACACTGGGCGGCGCCGCGTCCTTCGCAGGCAACGGCGCGCTTTCTCAAAGCCGGCTGCGGAATCGCTGATGCCTCGTCCGGGTGGTCTGGTAGCGGCGTGACCTGTCCTCCGGTAGCGGCTCGCGAACACCAGAACCCGCAGTGGTTGCTGCAACCCCGGCACCCTCTCCAGTCAATTATCCGCCACCAAGGCCAGCGCAGTTCCGTTAATGATCCGGCAACGGACTGATATCTTTTCATTCCGTAAGCGGATTAGGAAATTTGTCGCAAGAGAGAAGTTGCCCATGCGGCCTCAAACTCCTTTCTGATCCGATTGCTGCGATTTCCCGCTCTCGCCCTGTAGTTTTCGATTAACCTAAGGTTTACCAAAAGCAAACTAAAGTACGCAGCTCGAATAGAGCCACGAATGCCACGGGGCGGCACGAGTGACGTGTCGCAATAACTGGTCGTGTCCGGGGAGAAGCTCGAATGGCGAGTCCAGCCACCAAGTGGCATTACGCGCCCAACGCCGACTTCGACAGCAGCGGCAATTTTCTGCCAGGAACTGACGGTTTCAATCTGGCCGACGTGAGTTCGGTTGACGAGGTGAACTCGCTTCCCGCCGGAGTCAAAGGGCTTGTGTGGGTCGGCGACAGTATCAACGGGGCGGATGCCGCTTTCCAGGCACAAATCAATCAATATATAGGCAACCCGAAAGTATTCGGCTTCTATCTCGCCGATGAACCGGCGGACGGCCATGCCGCGCAACTAAAGGCTGAAGCCGACTACATCCATAGGGTCGATCCTGGTGCCATCACGTTCATTATTCTGATCAACAACAGCGCAGATAACAGCCCGCAGTACTCTTATAATCCCGCCAACACGGACGTCGACCTGTTCGGACTCGATCCGTACCCCGTCCAGACGCAATACAACGGGGCGAACTACAGTATCATCGGCGACTCGGTGCGTGCGGCCGAAGCCCAGGGCATCCCACTGGCGG
>DATBKQ010000595.1:0-3397 GCA_036555825.1 Acetobacteraceae bacterium
GGCGAGCGCCCAGGACGACATGCTGCCGGGGTCATGCATTCTCGGTGGCCTGCTGTTCCTCACTTCGGACTGGGGCCGGCCGGCCGCCAGCGCCGGCTGCGCCGGTCTGCTGTTCGGGGTCGCGGCCGGGCTGAAGCTGACGGCCGTGCCGTACTGCGCGGCAGGCGCCGTGGCATTGCTGCTGGTGCCTCAGCAAACCACCGCCAACCGCCTGCGGCCTCTCGCCGCCTATGTCGCGGCCGGTCTGTTCGCCGGTTGTTTGCTGGCCGGCCCATGGTGTGCCCTGCTGTTCGAGCGCTACCGCAATCCAATTCTGCCGTACATGAACCAGTGGTTCCGTTCGCCTTTCGTCGATCCGCTGGCGTTCACCGACGAGAGGTTCAAGCCGCATGGCCTGATCCAGGCCGTGACATATCCCGTATTCTGGGCAGTTCGACCGGTCACGCTGGTGAGCGAACTACCGGTGCGCGACGCGCGGTTCGCGATTGCCTGGCTCGCGTTACTCGGCTTGCTCGCCTGCCACGTTCTGCGCCGGCGCGCCATTGTGCCGTGCGTGAACCGGGCCGGCCTGCTGCTGTCCGTGTTCTTCGCTGCGGGGTTCGCTTTCTGGGAGCTCGCATCCTCCGTATTCCGTTACCTCGCGACGTTGGAGCTGCTCGCCGGGACCATGGTGTTGATCGCACTGCGGCCATTGCTGGAGCGGCGACGCCTTCGGGTACCCATTGCCCTCGGCTGCGCGGCGGCGGGAGTAGCCGTCGCCGCAACCGCGGTTTATCCCGATTGGGGGCGGATGACTTCGCCGCGCCCGGTGCGGATTGCGATGCCGGACATCGAGCCAGGCAGCCTGGTGATCCTGCTCGACCGGTCGCCGATGGCGTATCTCGCCGATGCGGTGCCGCCGGCAATTCCGTTCGTCGGTGCGAACAACAACCTGATCCAACCGGGAAAGGGCGGTCTGTTGTCGCGTCAGGCCGAGGACATGATCCGTACCCATGCCGGGCCGCTTTACGGGCTGGAGGAACCGTCGGAGTCTCCGGGCATTGCCGACCAGACGCTTGCCTACTACGGGCTGGCGCGCGACGGCTGCGCACCGGTCGCATCGAACCTGGACGACAATGCGATCCGCCTGTGCCGATTGACGGCGGCACACAGTCATCCCCCCTCATGAGACACGGGATCCCAGATATGCAGTTCGCTATCGCCATTCCCACCGCGGCCGATTCGTGGCGGCTGGTGCGCCGCGCGGAAGAACTCGGCTTTTCGCACGCCTGGTTCTTCGACACGCAGATGCTGAGCGCCGATCCGTTCGTCGCCATGGCCGCCGCGGCGGTGAAGACCACGCGCATCAAACTGGGCACCGGCGTGCTGATCCCATCGAACCGCATCGCGCCGGTTGCGGCGAATGCGGTGGCATCGCTGAACCGGCTGGGGCCGGGGCGCATCGTGTGCGGTATCAGCACCGGCTTCACCGGGCGCCGGACGATGGGGCTGGGCGCGGTGAAGCTCGCCGACATGGAGAAGTACATCCGGATCGTGCAGGCGCTCTGGCGTGGCGAGACGGTGGAGATGGAACTGGAGGGCCAGCGCCGGCCGATCCGGCTGCTCAATCCGGAACTCGGCTTGATCAACATCGACGATCCGATCCCGCTTTACATCGCCGCCTCCGGCCCACGCTCGCGCCGGCTGACCGCGAAGCTCGGGGCAGGGTGGATCGACAATGTCGCCGATGCCGAACGCGGCGCCGCGACGCTGGAGCAGATGCGAACCGCATGGCGGGAGGCCGGGCGAGCGCACGACGATCTGCAGGCGGTGGCGTGGATCGGCGGAGCGGTGCTGGAGGAAGGCGAGCCGGCCGACGGGCCGCGCGGCATGGCGCTCGCCGGGCCACGGGCGGCGATGCTGCTGCATCGCGCCGCCGATACCGCCTTGGCCGGACATCCGGCGCCGCTGGCGATGCAGCCGGAGTTCGCGCCATCGGTGGAGGCGTATGTGACGCACGCGCGCGGCTTCGATCCGGCTGCCTATTATCTGTCCAACCATCGCGGCCACCTGATGTTCGTGCGCCCCGACGAGCGCCCCTTCATCACTGCCGAGATGATCCGCCGCACGTCGTTCATCGGCACCGCGCCCGATCTGACCCGGCGCATCGGTGCACTGGCCGACGCAGGCTTCAACCAGGTGGTGTTCTCGATTCCGCCCGGACAGGAGCACGCGATCGAGGACTGGGGCCGCATCCGCCGGGCCTTTCGCTGAAGCAGGGTGAGGTTGACCTCACCCTGCTTTAGCTTTCTTTAGTTGAACGCGTGATTCAGACCTCCGGCGATTCCGCCTCTGGTCATCACGCGCTGACGCCGGAATCCACGTATCGGAGGCGCGCAATGTCCGATCAGCTTGCCAGCAAGATCGCCTTCGTGACCGCCGCCGGCCAGGGGATCGGCCGCGCCACGGCGCTGGCGTTTGCCGCCGCGGGGGCGCGGGTCATCGCCACCGATATCGACGCAGCGAAGGTGCAGGCGATCGCGTCAGAGCACATCCGTACGGCGAGGCTGGACGTGCTGGACGCCGGTGCCATAGCGGAGGCGGCGCGGGACGCCGGGCCGATCGATATCCTGTTCAACTGCGCCGGCCTGGTGCACCAGGGGACGCTGCTGGACGCCAGGGAAGACGAGTGGGCGCTGGCATTCGACCTGAACGTGCGCTCGATGTTCCGCACCATGCAGGCATTCCTCCCCGGAATGATCGCGCGCGGCGGCGGGGTGATTCTCAACATGGCCTCGGTCGCGAGCAGCCTGAAGGGCCTGCCGAACCGCTTCATCTACAGCGCCACCAAGGCGGCGGTGATCGGCATGACGAAATCGGTGGCTACCGACTTCATCAAGCAGGGCATTCGCTGCAACTGCCTGTGTCCAGGCACGGTGCTGACGCCGAGTTTGGAGGAGCGCATCGCGGAGAACGCCGGGCAGGCGGGCTCGGTGCAGGCGGCGCGCCAGGCCTTTGTCGATCGCCAGCCGATGGGACGGCTCGGCGCGCCGGAGGAAATCGCGCAGCTCGCGGTGTATCTCGCATCCGACGCCGCGCAGTTCGTCACCGGCCAGGCCGTCGTGATCGACGGCGGGGTCACGTTATGAGCGATCGTGACATGAAGCTGGCGGACTTGGCCAAATTGAAGCGGCTTATGACCTCAACAAGACAGTCGGTTGCCGCTTCGTCAGTGGCAATTCAACGCAAAGCTCGCGAAGGACGCGAAGATCACCAAGATGGATTTGCGGCCTTCAGCCGATTCCAATACCACCGCACAGTGCGCGACCCGCGATAGATCCGTTCGCGACCTCTGCGTCCTTGGCGGCCTTTGCGTTGAATCGGCTGAGGCTCCGCCAGTTCGGGGTCGCGTTTCCAG